>NZ_VTQV01000035.1 GCF_008764245.1 Bacillus subtilis | reverse complement strand
CTTTATGACAGTGGGCTTTTCAGAAAAAATTTTGCGTGGTAGGTGTAGCGCGGAATATGGGTTATATATTCCTGCCAGTAATCTTCATCGCCATCAATTTCATGAAGCCAACAATACATTAATAAGACTTCAAGAAATTGTTTTTTACCTCTGATAAATGGTTTGCTGGAAATTTTTCTATGTAACGAATTAATATTGAATAAATTACTTTTTTGTTTATAGTCGTACTCATATTTTCGCCAACTATCCTTGCTTCTGATTCTATGCTTAACATCCCAAGTTTCCTCATTTTCAAAAAAGCGAGACACATAGTTTGAAGCAAAAGTCAGCAAATTTACTTGATATTTGTCCCACGTTTTTTTAATCCACTCTTCTACTTCTTCTAATATATAGATATTTTCGAAATCCATTCTTGGATTACTTTGAATTCGATGATGGTCTTTGATGAAAAGGAAAAGCATTTCCGTCTGCTCTTTCAGAAAGTGATTTTTCTTTATGAGTTGTGCATAACAATCATATGAAGCACTGCGAAACTCTTGATCAGTGTTGTATAGATTAAATAAATCATCTTTTTTAAGGTAACTAACAATGGAACGATTCAATTGCTTGTCATAATCATCATAAATTCCAACTAACCATTCCTGGATATCAGATTCATAATGCCGAAGGGAATTTTTATACTTTTCAAGTCGTTCTTCGTTTAATACTGTTTTTTCATCCATTTTTGATTCATCGAGGTATTGATTGAAATATTCAAATATATAGTTCATACACGTTTGCATGTTTTGAGCTTTCGACTCAAAATCAAATTCATTAATTCGATCTTTCTTTTTTCTTTTTGAAATGTATTCTTCAAGAGTAAGCATTCTTATTCACATCCTAAATTATCTTATCTTCCTATACCATTTCTCTATTTATTATACTAAATTCCCTTTTAAACCTTTATACATATCCCGTACCCGTCTACTATGTCCCCATCTAATAATTACGTTCCAACGCCCCTTCCCCTTCTCACTCCCCTCAATCCTTTCTCCTACAAGGCCTCACGCCCTATTCACCCGTTCACTCAGAATTCCTCCATAAAATAATTCCGTTCCCGTTTTTTCCGTATTTCCACTCGGGTTTGTAACGATTTTTCACTGATTTTGATAAAAAAATTACGTTCCGTAGTAGACAGAGTAGAGAGGATTCCGAATGAGTGCCTGATCTACCTTTCGCCTGAAAGACAAACGAAAAAGCCAGAAAAAACGCCTGGAAACACTCGATTCTATTATGTGTGGAAAACAACTGAAAAGGAATTGGATAAAGCCTGAACCCTTATTGGACAAGGATTGGAGAGGGCCAGAATCGAGAGAAACGAAGGGATATGGATTGGAAACTGGTTGAAATGAAGATTGGACTGATATCGAATTGGGATAGGATTTTTTTCGATTTTGGAAATAAAAAAACCGAAGGTCTGCCGGGAATAGTACCGGAAAACCTTCGGAATTGGAACGTTATTTTTATCTAAGAACCCTTAATTATATCTAAGGAATCGAATTTTTATTTGAAGACAATTATGATGAAACAGCCCTACATTTCTATTCCACCGTCACGCTCTTCGCCAAATTCCGCGGTTTGTCGATGTCACAGCCTCTATGAAGAGAGGCATAATAAGCAATCAGTTGAAGCGGGATTACGGATATAAATGGAGTTAGCCATTCATGTACTTCTGGCAATACGTATCGATCTTCGGAGTTGTGAAGTCCCTCCATTGCGATTAAACAAACATTGGCGCCACGAGAAGCTACTTCTTTTGCATTGCCACGGATATTACCGCTGACGTTTTTCTGTGTGTTAAGGGCGATGACAGGTGTCCCTTCCTCGATCAAGGCAATGGTTCCATGTTTAAGTTCTCCACCAGCAAAGCCTTCAGCCTGAATATAGGAGATTTCCTTCAATTTTAAAGCTCCTTCAAGACAAACGAAATAATCCAAACCGCGGCCAATGAAAAAGCAATTTCTTGTGGTCGCTAAAAATTCCGTGGTGATTTTTTCGAATTCGTCTTTTGCGTCACATAAGGTTTCCATCGCTGTAGCGACAATTCCCAGTTCCTGTATCAAATCGAACTCAAGATGAATCTGTTTCGCTTGTGCCAGCACGTAAGAGATAATCGATAAGACAGTAAGCTGAGCTGTATATGCTTTTGTCGAAGCGACGGCAATTTCTGGTCCCGCATGTAGCAGCAACGTATAGTCTGCTTCACGAGACAATGTGGAACCTGGTACATTCGTGATCGTCAAAGAAGGATAACCCCACTCTTTCATTTTTACAAGTACCGCACGACTGTCGGCTGTTTCTCCACTTTGCGAGATAAAGATGAATAACGGTTTTTCAGAAAGAAGGGGTGGATTGTAGGCAAATTCACTACCAATATGCACTTCCACGGGGATTTTCGCCATTTTCTCTATTAGTTGTTTTCCTACTAATCCAGCGTGATAACTTGTGCCCGAAGCAATGATATATAGTCGGTCCGCTTTCCGAAGGGCTTCAATAATACCATCATCTATAACCAAATCACCGCGTTCATTTCGATACGATTGCATGATTTTTCTCATAACAGCTGGCTGTTCATCGATTTCTTTTAACATATAGTGTGGATAGGTTCCTTTTTCAATATCACTTGCATCGAATGCTGCTTGATAAGGCTGTCGTGTCACTGTTGTCCCATCAAGTGTTTGAATAAGTCGCTGATTTTTTTTCACCATGACAACCTCTTGATCCATTAATTCAATAAAAGAATCGGTGACATGAAGCATCGCCATCGCGTCACTCGCTACAACATGGAAGCCTTCCCCGACACCTAATAAGAGCGGGCTTTTGTTTTTCGCTACAAAAATGGTATCCGGTGTTTCTTGATCAAGCATGGCAATCGCATAAGAACCTTTTAATAAAGTTAAGGTTTTCCGAAAAGCTTCAATTGTCTCAAGCCCTTCCTCTGAAAACATCGCAACGAGCTGAACAATTACTTCTGTATCGGTATCACTTTTAAAAATCATTTCTTGTAAGTATTTCTGTTGCAGCTCTGTGTAATTTTCGATAACTCCATTATGGACTAAAGTAAATCGTCCAGAAGTACTTTGATGAGGATGAGCATTTTCATGGCTTGGTACCCCATGTGTCGCCCACCGTGTATGTCCGATTCCCACTTGGGCTTTGACTTTTTCATCCACTACTTCACGTAACTTCGCGATTCGTCCCTTTTCTTTAAAAACTTGAACACCAGTCTCGTTCATCACGGCGATTCCCGCAGAATCGTAACCACGATATTCAAGTTTTTCCAAACCTTTTAATAAAATTTCTTTAGCATCTTCGTGTCCAATATAACCTGTAATTCCGCACATTTATTATTCCTCCCGATAAAAGGAGGTAAGCAGCTTGGGGGCATACTTACCCCCTTTTCTCTGATGTTTGTCTTATGTGCACATCATCTTTCCTTTGTCCACCTGAGTCACCTCGGTGTTTTGAGAAAGACGATTCGACTGTGTGTCTCAGCCGGGAGGCATCCGCCGAAAATTCGATAACCTCCACCTCGTCAACTAATCCTTTAGATTTCGATCATGATTAGTTCTGGCGCTTTATTTAAAAATCCTCTAAGCTCCTTTCTATCCTTGAGTACGTTGAAAACAAAAACTATCATACTATATTATTTTTGGTTTGGTCAAGATGTGTGTAAAATCGATAAAACATTGGCAGTTTATTTTTAGCTTGCATTTAACCTAAATTATTGTGTGATAATGGATTAATAAATTCTATTCCCCTTTGCCCAAATTCCCTTTGATCTTCTCATCAGCTTTAAAATGATGGATAAAATAAAACACAGTAAGACTATAGGTTATTTCGATTATAAATTTAACTTCCTATTTAGTTTGTTTCTTTATTTTCTTTCCTTTTTTCTAGCGCCGATCGTGTATCAAATTAGTACCTTTATCCATCGAGCTATCAAGAGGAAAAGATCTTCTTTAGCTTACCCAAACGAAAAATTTCGCTATCACGATCCATAGCGAAATTTCCGTAAAATATATAAAGTTAAGATTCCCCCGCACAGAAGGCCCATACCGATGAACAAGAAATTGTAATAATTGGTCGCTGTATTTGGTAATTGCGCAACAATTTTCGGTTGTATCGTACTCTCTCCTAAATTTGTTATGCCACCATTGTTGCCACCAGTTTCAGATGTAGCGATTTTGTCTCCCTCTGCAAGAAAAATAATTTCCGCCTCCGCCTTAGAACCTTGAAACTCATTTCCCAAGTGACTAGGCATCGTCACTTCAAAAAACAAGGTTTCGGATTTCCCTTTCGCTAATTCCCTTGGTTCAAAACCTGTAAAATCTTTTAATTTCCCCTTGAAAAGGGTGTTCTCCTCTTTTTGTACAAGTAGCTCCAACTCTTCCAAGAGCCCTTTTGTTGATTTCGATTTGCCCATCTTAGCAATATACCTAAGATCCTGGCCTCCGTCATTGGAAATCATAATATTACGCGGAATCCAATCACCTGGTTTTAAGTTATCCGCATGAAACAGAAATCCATTAGGCGTTGTTTCAATATTAATCGGATTTTCCTTAGCTGCCGCATGACTAGCCTCGCCAAACAGAAAAAATAATAAAAGGATGATAAAAGCCTTCATTGGATTTGCCAGTAAACTCTTCACCCTCACGGCCTACCCTCACATTCTTGATTTAATAAAAGACGGGAACCGCTTCCCGCCTTTTTAGTTAAATTATCTTCTTTCTCCCTTTGTTTGCTTTGCATCGAATGTCCACTTTAACTCAACACTTGCACCTTGCAGATTATTTTGGTCTTCCCCATTATCAACGAATTCAAATTGCACAGCTAATTTATCTTTTGTCCCAGCTTTCAAACCACTTTTCTCAGCAAAAATAGAATGACTTAAATTTTTTACTGCATCTGGACTCATACTCTTTAATTCATATAATGTTTTACTTACAATGACGTTAGTTGGTAAAAGGACTCCACTTTTATCTTCATTTCTTAAAAAGTTGACCTTAATGTGTTTACCAAAGTCCTCATCGGTACCAGAGATAGTATAATCCGTAGTTAATAAAACTTGGGAAATGTCTAATGATCCATTATTCTCCAAATTAAATGTCCGTGGCATCCAATCCCCAGGCTTCAAATTATTTACATCAATAATAGTTGTAGGATTTACCGCAAGGTCCAAAGTCCCCGCCGCAAATGTATTTTCAGTTACTTCCGTATCACTAAAATACGCAAATGTTCCCCCACCAACTAAAGCCAGTCCTAGTGCTGCTGATGCTAATCCTAAACCTAATTTCTTTTTGATACTCATTTGTAAATTCCTCCCCTTACCCTGTGGGTATGTATAGTTTTTTTATATTGATCTTTGCGTGTGCAAAGAGTTCAATCTTGATTAAGCTGGTTTTTCATTGTCGGCTTTTTTGACTTTGGAATCGAGTTCCCGTAATGTTGTGTAGATCGTGTAGCTTGCATATCCTAGGAGTAATAGTCCTGGAACAACCATCAGGATGGCGCTACCTGCTTTCGATTGCGAGAAGTTGAAGAAATAACCAATATATGGCACCGTAAAATTGGCATATTGTCCCCGAACATTATCAGATAGAACTAAATCCAGATCAGGAGCATTGTTGTTATCCCCTTTGGTTTCATACATCACTTGGTCTCCACTCTTCACAACGTCCATAACTCTGTGAGTAATGAGCATGCCATCCGCTGTTTGGAAGGTGATGATGTCATCTTTTGCAAGTGATTTGCTTTCCTCTTGATTAAGTGGTTTCACCGCAATCACGGAGCCTGTCATAAAAGTCGGTTCCATTGAACCTGATAAAACAGTTTTCACTTGATAACCAAATATTTGTGGTTCTCCCCCAGATGCTTTGGAGGAGATCACCAAACATACGATAAGGATGAGATTGATAAACAATACAACCGTTACGATATTGCTAAAGACTTTTAATGTTTTTCTCATTCTTGATTCACCTGCTCATCTTTTGTTATTTCCGGTGTAACAGACATCTTTTCTTCCTTTATAGGTGTATCTTGTGGAACTTCTACAGCACGTGCTTTCTCTACATCGGCTTCTTGTCTTGTGGCGTTGTTTTCGATCTGTTGCTCTTTTTTATCTGTTGATTTTGGTTGTTCAGACATCTCTTCTTGATTATCCGGTTTCTCTGGATCTGGTTTCTTTGGAACCGGGTCTTGTTTTGCTTCTTTGCCTGTTACATCTTCAGCTGATACTTGCTGTTTGTTTTCATGGTTAAGTTCTTCTTCCGACTTTTCTTCTGTTTCCTTGCCAATGGCTTTATCATTCGTGTCGACATTCATAGTCTCATAGCTTTCTTCCTGTTCCGTCACTTCTTTTACACGTTCTTCAATTACATCCACTATTATTTCCTTACTCCAAATTTCCTTTTCCCCAGGGTAATCTTCATGCTGGTAGACTATAAACAGGTATTTTCCGTTTTTCTCAGGAGTAAATGTTAGGGTGACTTCTTCTCCCTCTTTTAGGGGTTTAATTGTTAAGCTCTCGGTTAAGGTTTCTCCTTCCTGCGGATTCCCCTTTTCTATGTAGTAAACAGCATATTTTCCCTCTTTTTTCATATCAGAGCCTTCATTCTTAACAGTGGCCGTTATTACTTTATTGGTCATAGTTGCATCCACAAACACTAAAGAACTGCAATCCCACTCCCCGTGCTCCTCTTCTGGACATCCCGAATCTTCTTTTGTCTCCCAAGTGCCTGCCTGTATCGCCCCTGTTAATCCCGTTTGGTTTGAAAAATAAGCATTCGTTTCTCCATTAAAGGAGGATGAAATCCACAACACCAAATACCAAACAGCTAGTATTTTAATGGAAAGCGATAATACTCTTTTTTTAGAGCCGTATTTCCTTAACCGCGTTTGCCTAATTGGAATCCCTCCTTCAACCAGGGAAAGTTCTTTATATTGCATCTTTTGTTCTTAATAAAGAATATAAGAAATAATCTTAGTTGAAAACCCTTAAAAACAGCCGTTTTTTCTTTATAAAGAACAACAAACTTTCTTTTTCTTTCATTTTCTCGTCCATTCTTACTTTTGTTCTTTTTTAAGAACGAAAACTAGCAAATTGATCCTTTCGTGCGTTATAACGCTCACTG
Organism: Bacillus subtilis; assembly: GCF_008764245.1. Taxonomy (GTDB): domain Bacteria; phylum Bacillota; class Bacilli; order Bacillales; family Bacillaceae_C; genus Lederbergia; species Lederbergia ruris. The sequence continues at coordinate 38,749 of NZ_VTQV01000035.1, read as the reverse complement.
ACTCTTTTTTCTTCGAATGTTTTTATTCCTCAGAACAAAGGCGCAAGCGCCCGTTTAGCGACGTACAAACTTTTTAGGGGCCTGACGAGATAAAGGAAACACAGTGAGCCTGAAAGGCGGCTGATGTTGACTTATCGTAGGAAGGCACCGAAAGTTTGCTAGTCGCTGGGCGCTGGAGCCAAACGTCAATACCCATTATTAGAAATTATCTACAAGCTAGAATTTTATAGTTTCCTTAACAACAAGAAAAAATCCCCCGTACAAGTACGAGAGATTCTTCCTTAGATAAACTTTTAAATTTGTGGCAATCGATCCGCTTGCATCGCTTCTTTTTGCTGTTTTTGAAAGACTACTTTCGATAAGCCAATCCCCAGTTCATACAGGATAAACAGCGGAATTAATACGATCAATTGGGATACGAAATCAGGCGGTGTAATGATTGCGGATACGATCGCTAACACAATATAAGCGTATTTTCGCGATTTTGCTAGTTGTTCCGGTGTTAAAATTTCAACGGCTGTTAAAAACATTAGCACGAAGGGGACTTCAAATAAAAAACCCATCGGAATCGTGGTCATCATCAAAAAGGAAAAATAACTTTGGGTTGTGATCATCATTTGAAAATTGGTTGTCCCCAGATTCAACAAAAATTGATAGGAAAAAGGAAACACAACATAAAAGCCAAATAGAAGTCCACTCAAAAAACTGAAAAGCATGGCAGGTATATATCTTAATGCCTTTTTACTCTCCAAATCAGTTAAAGCCGGCCGAATAAATTTCCAAAGCAACAAGCCAATAAAAGGAGCAGACACCCCTAAACTAAGGCTGCCCGCTATCCCTGTATAAAAACGAATCACATCTAATGGCCCCAACATCGTCAGTTTTTGGTCTCTGGTAATGATCGGGATCATTTTTTGTGTAAAGATAAGAAAAATCACAAAACAAACGCCAAAAAAGAGAAGCGAATAAATGATCACCTTGCGAAGCTCACCTAAGTGCTCTGTTAAAGCTCTTTCTTCATCCATTTTAGAAACCCCTATTCTTTCGTCGGCTTAGATGCCGACTGCAAGACTTCTGTTGAAGGATGATTCTCTTGTTTTTCTGTTCCTTCTGAGCTCATAATTTCATTCGCTGACTTTTTAAATTCTGATAAAGTTTTGCCAAAGGCTGCGCCAATTTCAGGCAACTTCTTCGGTCCAAATACAATTAAGGTAATGATGAGGATGATAATTAATCCCGGGATACCTATCTGTTGAAAAAACATAGCTGCACTCCTTCCTAGGCTAACTGACCACCTTTTTTACTGTATTGAATGATCCCTTCTGAGGCTCGATATGCTAAAGCACCGAGGGTTCCAGTTGGGTTGTATCCACTGTTGTGAGGAAATGAAGAAGCTCCTACAACAAATACATTATCAGCGTCCCACATTTGCGAATAATTATTCACAGCGGAAATCGATGGATCATCCCCCATTATGACGCCGCCAACATTATGTGTGGTTTGATAAGGAACGATATTATAGTCCATTAATTCTCCAGAGTCCTCAACAATATCTGCACCCATTTCCTTCATCACTTTATGGCTTTGCTTATTAAGATAATTATAGAGATTCCGATCTTGTTCAGTGTAATTATAGGTCATTCTTAACAAAGGCACGCCATAGGCATCTTTATAATTCGGGTCAAGGTCTAGGTAGTTATAACGATAAGGCATCGATGCTCCTTGATAGCCCGCCGAAATTGTTCTTGTGTAATACTTAATTGATTTTTGTTTGAATTCTTTTCCCCATAATGGAGTTCCTGATGGGACTGGGTTATTCCCAATTGGTCGATAGCCTGCTTGACTGACGACAAGGGCACCACCATGAATAAAATCAAGATCACTATGATCAAAATTATCTCCATTAAAATCATCCACCACTTCACCAAGGGCTCCTGCCCCCATATAAGAATTAAAGCGTTCTTTCTCATAAAAACCAGTTGACCCTGGCAATATTTGGTAACAGTAATTTCTTCCAATAACCCCTTTTCCTGTATCTGGATTGTACGGTTGGCCAAGTTTAGAAACGAGTAAAAGTTTGGAATTATTCATTACATAACTAGTCAGAACGACAACATCTGCTGGCTGAATATATTCTTCCCCTTTTAGCGTATCAATATATCTAACGCCAGTTGCTTTCCCGTTTTTATGAATAATTTCCACTACATTGGCATGTGTCCTTAATTCGAAATTACCCGTTTTTTTCGCGGTTGGAATAACGGTCACATTTGGACTTGATTTTGCCCCATATTCACAGCCAAATCGTTCACAAAAAGCACAATATTGACAAGCGTTTAATTTTTCGCCATCTGGATTTGTATAGTCTGTTGACAAATTGGCAGAAGGCAAAGAATAAGGATGGAGCTTCAGTTTTTCTGCAGCATCTCTAAATTTTTTCGTTATAACTGTTTTTTTCATGGGTGGAGTCGGATAATCTGCACTTCGCTTCCCACCTAAAGGATTGGGTTCGCCGGAGATACCGCAAGTTTTTTCAAATTTATCAAAATAGGGTTCTAATTCGTCGTATGTGATCCCCCAATCTTGAATGAGATAATCTTTTTTTATTTTGTTTTTACCATATTTTTCGATTGTCTTACTTTTGATTTCAAAATCATAAGGCAGAAAACGAAAAGTATGCCCATTCCAGTGAATACCCGATCCCCCAACGCCTTCGCCCAGGAGAAACGAGCCTAACTGGCGCATAGGTAACGCTCGTTGATTTCCTTTATTTCGGAAAGTGATGGTTTCCTTTGACACATCTTGCATAAGGTCGTAGCGAATAGCATAACGTAATTCGTCATGCACCATGGAAAAATCTTCTGAATTCCGCTTATCGCCACCTCTTTCTAGTCCAACTACCTTGAGGCCCTCTTTTGCACATTCCGCTGCGATAATTCCTCCCGTCCAACCAACTCCAACGGTTACGACATCTGTTTTTGGTAAAGTTTTTGCCATATCCATCATCCTTTCTTAGCCATTAGACTTTTTCTTTTGCGCCGGCATATGTGCTGTTAAACTAACTGGCTCTATTTCTAAAAAATCAGTCGCTTCGATTTTATCTAGATAACTCATTTGGTTACCCGGGAAGCCTTTCATTTTCCAAGCTGCCATATCCCGGTTCCCACCATAAAGAGGATCCGCATATACACCTTCTAGAACAACCATTCGTAATAAGGTAAAGAAATCATCTGAGGTCACTCCGTCCATTTTGACCTTGCCTTTTTCAAAATCAATTAAAACCTTGTCTTGTTCTTCTTCACTTAATTCTGTGAATTTTTTCTTGTATTTTTCTTGACTATGGGATTGGATTTTTGAAATCCCTTGGCTAAAAATTTCATTTCTTCGTAAATGGGATTGGAATCCCTGCGTTTCTAGCCCAGGATAAAAAGGCCCCATCATATAATCACGTGCATTATTTCCCCATGTCCCTGCTAACTGATGGTCAATATAATAAGGAACATCCAGATCAATCGCTCCTGGTCCAAGATCATCGGCTGGAAAAATTCGCTCTGCTGCTTGGGAAAGAACGGTAAATTCCTCGGGATTGGAAAAAAACATCATGGCTCGCTGATAACTGACTTCTGGACCTTTACCTGAATCTTGCTGTGGTGAGGTTTGTCCTTTTTGATTGGTTTTCAGAGTTTGTTGGGTAATGAGACCACCTAAAACTCCACCACCCACAACACCTCCTGCGACATATCCTCCTTTCCGAATAAACTCTCTTCTTGTCATGCCCTTTTTATCTTGTTGATCGCTCATTCTCATACTCCTTTCAGTGAATGTTAAATAGTATTATTTACAATATCAGGGAAATTACGCATGAAAAGGGGAGATTTTTACAATAAAGCCTATTTCATCTAAATTCGAGTTCATAAATGGGGATTTCCATACAGATCCATTTTCACGTTGGATCCTGAGTCCTGTTTGTCCAAACAGCTGCATATAATGGAGATACACGAAAGAAATATGTAAAGGGGGAGCCAAAATGATCCGTTTTCCTTTTAAATCCCTTCGTTATGTAGTGGCCTATGTTTTTATCATTTCAGGTTTGATGAAAATAACAAGCTCTGAACTCGGAAGCTATTTTGTTCAACTAGGTTTACCTTTTCCCGAAATCATGCTCTATGTTGTTGCGATTATTGAAATCATTGCAGGTGCTTGTCTCTTATTCAACATGGCAACAAAGCTTGCTACTATTCCGTTAATAGCGGTCATGATCGCTGCGCTTGCCATTACGAAAATTCCTCTTCTTTCAACAGACTTTATGGCATTCCTCTTTGAAGCACGGCTAGATATCACGATGTTGGTTTTACTGATCGTTTTGTATAAATCAGAAGCTTCATGATTTTTTGTAGTAGTGGTCCGTATCTTATAAAGGTTCCCCATTTTTAATTAAGCAACCATCTCTCTGTGCAAATGAAGAAGCATTGGTAATCCGACGGAAATACATGCACTTTAAAGGAGGGGAAGGCCAGAAAAATGCGCCACTTGGCAAAGGACGGAATCAGCAATATTTTTAATCCAAAACAATGTCGTTTCAATAAAACAAAATGGGAGATAATAATCGATAGATGGCTTTAAAGGAGTGTATTTTATGGGAGCAATTGAACGAGATGGATATGTTTTTGAACCTGAACACAGTGTAATTGCCCAAAATGGTGCCGTTCATGTTTATAAAGATGGAGAATTTGTGGAAGAAATCAAATTTACTTTTTCCGGGAAATATCCGGAACTTGATCAAATTGAAGAGATTGTAGCGGAATATTGCGATGAAAAGGGTATTTAAACTTATAACAGCTGCCATGATTTAGAAATGGGTAAAGCCAACACGGTCGCCATTCCCCTTTTTTGATGTTTTCTCTGATTCGGGGACAGCCACGATGGTCGCCGTACCCCTTTTTTGATATTTTCTCTGATTCGGGGACAGCCTCGACGGTCGCCGTACCCCTTTTTTGATATTTTCTCTGATTGGGGGACGGCCACGACGGTCGCCGTACCCCTTTTTTGATATTTTCTCTGTTTCGGGGACAGCCTCGACGGTCGCCATTCCCCTTTTTTGACTTTTTCTCCAATTCGGGGACGGCCACGACGGTCGCCATTCCCCTTTTTTGATGTTTTCTCTGATTCGGGGACGACCACGACGGTCGCCGTACCCCTTTTTTGATATTTTCTCTAATTCGGGGACGGCCAACGCTCATCACTGTAGCCTTTCTGAGATGCAGTTCATGTCATAATAGCCTTAATTCTTCCGGGAGTGGCTGCTTATTCACCCAGGCATCCAATGTTCGATTAAATAAATCGGGATTCGCAAGGGGGATACCGTGCCCTACTTGTGGGAAAATAATCCCATTACTAGCAGGATGAGCCTGCACAAGATCCTCGGCGGATTTTCGCATGATTCCCTTTTCTTTTTCTCCAACAGTCACCAAAATCTCCGCCTTTGCTTGTGAGAAATTCCCAGGAAGCGTATAAGTCATATTTTCTTGTAACACCTGAATCAACGTTTCCGTTTTCAGTTTCTTGCTCTCTTGAAAGTAAGTCTCAAAATCCCTCTCATTTATGTAAAGCTCTTTGGACTGAAGCCTTGCAAAGGCCCGGTTTTTAATTAAGAAAGAAGTCGATTTAATCATTGGACTAATGAGGCTATGCAGGATTGGATTTGGTCTGACTAATGCACTGTTAACCATAGCATAATCAACCAGATCAGGCTCTTGATGCAACATTTCCACCACAATTTGCGCCCCTAGTGAAAAACCAACGACGACCACCTTTTTGTCGGAATTTTCCGCTTTTATCCATTTAATCAATTCTTCTGCGGTATCCCGAATCGAAAAAACATTCTCTTCTCTGCTTTGTCCATGTCCCGGTAAATCAGGTATAAGTATATGGTAATGGTTAAAATATTCTAATTGTTGATTCCACATCCATCCACTCACACCGCCGCCGTGCAAAAAAACGAGCAATGGTCCAGTTCGCTTCCCCGCCTCTTTTACAAACATATCCCCATCCCCCATTTCTTTCTTCTATAAATATACCATCTTCTGGCCCCCACTAGACAGTCAGGTCCTTTGCCGTTGTCTGCCATCCACAATGAAAGCGCTAAATTATTGTTTCTGAACAACGATGTCAAAAAAATGGGAATTTTGTACAATAAACTTACGATGACTTATAGAGGGGGTGAAAACATATGGAAGCGCTCACTAAAAACTTTTTCATGTTTTTATCCAAAAATAAATTATTGAATACTCTTGCCCAAAAAAGAGGTGGGAATTTTGCTGCGGGGAAAATTATTAGTGGCACAGATTTTGCAAGTTCCATTCCCATCATTCGCGCACTAAATCATCAAGGTTTATCCACAACGGTTGATTACTTGGGGGAATTTGTCGATTCTGAAGAAGTGGCCAATGCAAGAGCGGAAGAATGCATACAGACGATAAAAATGATCCACCAAGAAAAGCTTGACTCCCATATGTCTGTCAAAATGACTTCCTTAGGCCTTGACATTGATCATGAACTTGTCATTCACAATATGACGCGAATTTTGGATACTGCCGAAGAATATGGAATTATGGTCACGATTGACATGGAGGATTCTCCCCGTTGCCAAGCAACGATTGATTTATTTAAACAATTTAAAGAAAAATACAACTGTGTGAGCACTGTATTGCAAGCTTATTTATATCGGACAGAACAAGACTTACAAACCTTAAGTTCCTACAAGCCTTTTTTACGTTTGGTTAAAGGGGCCTATAAGGAACCTGCCGACGTCGCCTATCCCGATAAAAAAGATGTCGACGATTCTTATAAAAAATTAATTGAACAAGGCTTTCATTACGGGTTATACACAGCGATCGCTTCTCATGATGACAACATCATTCAATACACAAAGGAGCTTGCTACAAAATTAAAAATCCCAACCGATCAATTTGAGTTCCAAATGTTATATGGAATGCGAAGCAAAACGCAATTAGAGCTTGTGAAACAAGGATATAAAATGAGAGTGTATGTACCGTACGGACTCGACTGGTATGGGTATTTTATGAGGAGATTAGCGGAAAGACCGGCTAATATTGCTTTCGCCTTTAAAGGCTTAATCAAAAAATAAAGGGGTTGGATTCGGTGATTACGTACAAACATGAACCATTTACGGATTTTTCCAAAGAGAAAAATAAGCAAGCGTTTCAGGCTGGATTAAATGTAGTAGAAGGATACCTTGGTAAAGATTATCCATTAGTCATTGGCGGAGAAAAAATTACAACTGCTGAAAAAATAGTTTCGATTAATCCGGCCAATAAAGAAGAAGTGGTCGGACGAGTATCGAAAGCGAATCGGGAACTGGCAGAACAGGCCATGAATAGTGCTTTGCAAGCTTTTGAATCGTGGAAAAGGGTCAAACCAGAAATTCGTGCAGATATATTATTCAAAGCAGCGGCTATTATTAGACGTCGTAAGCATGAATTTTCCGCGTTGCTTGTGAAAGAAGCAGGAAAACCTTGGAATGAAGCGGATGCTGATACTGCTGAGGGAATCGATTTTATGGAATATTATGGCCGGCAAATGCTGGAACATAAAAATGGCAAGAAAGTTGAAAGCCGCCCAGGAGAATATAATCGCTACACCTATATCCCACTTGGTGTCGGTGTTGTGATTTCTCCGTGGAATTTTGCATTTGCCATTATGGCTGGAACAACAGTGGCCGCCCTCGTGTCAGGAAATACTGTTCTATTAAAACCTGCCTCCACCACTCCCGTTGTCGCGGCTAAATTTGTTGAAGTGATGGAAGAAGCAGGTTTACCAAAGGGTGTGCTCAATTATATTCCTGGAAGCGGGGCCGAGGTTGGTGATATTCTTGTCGATCATCCGAAAACACGTTTTATTAGTTTTACAGGTTCTAGAGAAGTGGGCACACGCATTTATGAACGTGCAGCTATTGTGAATAAAGGACAGATCTGGTTAAAACGTGTAATTGCAGAAATGGGTGGGAAAGATACCATTGTCGTGGATAAAGAAGCAGATTTAGAGATTGCCGCCCAATCAATCGTTCGATCAGCCTTTGGATTTTCAGGGCAAAAGTGCTCCGCTTGTTCCCGAGCAATCGTCGTAGAAGATGTGTATGATCAGGTATTGAACCGAGCTGTTGAATTGACAAAAGAGTTGACGATGGGAGATCCAGTGGAACCAAATAATTTTATGGGACCTGTCAACGATCAACAGGCTTACGACAAAATTATGGCATATATTGAAATTGGCAAAACAGAAGGGCAATTAATGGTTGGTGGAGAAGGAGACGACACGGAAGGATTTTTCATCCAACCAACTATTTTTGCCGGGCTAGATCCTAATGCGCGCATTATGCAGGAAGAAATTTTCGGACCTGTTGTCGCTTTTGCGAAGGCAAAGGATTTCCAAACCGCCCTCGAAATGGCGAATAACACGGAATATGGGTTAACAGGAGCCGTGATCACAAACAACCGGATGCATTTAGAGCAAGCCCGTGAAGATTTTCATGTTGGAAATCTTTATTTTAACCGCGGCTGTACAGGAGCCATTGTCGGCTATCAGCCGTTCGGGGGCTTCAATATGTCCGGAACAGACTCGAAAGCTGGTGGACCGGATTACTTGCTTTTGCATATGCAAGCCAAAACGACATCGGAAATGCTGTGATGAACTTTTATCCGAATCATAAGATTTACAGAACCAGGAACAGAAAAAGCTTTAAATTGAAACACATAAATAATGCGGTTCATGAAAAGTATGATACACTTTTCATGAACCGCGTTTATTTTGCTTCTAGCTGTGATCCTTCATATATTGTTTACAATAAGGAACGGGGGGAATCCAATGGATCAACTGTTAAAAAAAGTTCAATCGCTTACAAATTTGAATGAAATAACCGATATCATGAGTGCACATTTGAAAATGCCGATTGTGATGGAAGATGACCAGTTTTCTTTATTGGCTTACAGTTCTTTTTATATTGATCATTTCGACGAAGTCAATAGGCAAACGATTTTTACTAAACATTGGCCCCTTTCCATTTTAGAAAAATTTATGGAAAAAGGGATTGTCGATAAGCTAAAAACGAATCCCAAACCTTTTCGGGTAGAGCCATTAAGAGAAATTGGCTTAAATCAACGGATCGTTGTAAGCGCCAAATATAATGAGCAAATCTTGGGATATATATGGATACAGGAAACAGACCGGCAATTAAAAGATGCGGAGATTGATTTTTTGCAAGCGGTATCTTTTTATGTAGGTCAGCTTCTTTATCAACAAAAGAAACTTAAATGGAAAAAGGAACAAGAAAAAAGCTACTTTTATAAAAAGATAATGGACGACATGTTTCAAACAGAGGCTCAACTCAAATGGGAAGCTGCTAATCTAAATATTTCCATACCCGATGTATTTACCACCATTGTTTTTACAGTAAATTCATCCAGTGAGGACGTCTTTGATAAACTATTTGAAAAGGTAGAACTCTTTGCTAACTCCCTTCCATTTCATGTGGAGCTTTTTATCGATCAATTACAAATTGTCGTCATCCTTGGTTATAAACATCCTTCATCTAAAAATTTAATAGATTGCGTTAGAGAGTTAACAGCTGCCGTATTCAGTCAATTCAGCAATCGATCTGTCTTCTATGGGATCAGTAACGAATATTCCAGCATTCTCCTGCTCAAAAGAAGCTATCAAGAAGCTCTGGAAGTCATCAAGATTGCCAAATTCATCGGCCCAACCAACCTCCCAACCTACGAATATGGGAAACTAGGGATTTTTCGTTATCTTGAAAGTATTTCCCATTATCACAAAAAATGGAACGATGTAAATAAGGATCTGTTAAAATTAAAACAGAAGGATGAAGAAAGTCAAACCCGCCTTCTTCAAACATTGGAAGTTTTTTTATCACAAAACTGTCGCTTAAAGCCAACAGCGGAAAAGCTTTTCATTCATCCTAACACATTAAAATACCGCCTAAACCAAATAACTGAACTAACCTCGATCACATTTGACAGCTTCCAGGCAAATTGCCAATTATATATTGATTTACAAATATTAAAAGTTGATTTGATTGATTAATTCCGATCATCATTAGCAGCATAAAAATGGTACGATCTATCTTCGTACCATTTACGATATACTACCTGACTTGAACATCTCTTATAGATCTTCTGCATCAATTTTCATGTTTTTATGATAATAGTTCAGATCGTGCTCGTTAATTTCTCGCATTACCTTACAAGGACTTCCCAATGCAATGACATTGGCTGGGATATCTTTTGTCACGACACTACCTGCCCCAATGACTGTATTTTCCCCAATCCGAACACCAGGTAGGATAATGGTTCCCGCACCAATCCAAACATTGTCCTCAATCACGACCGGCAAATTATACTGTGCTGCCTTTCGTCGCAATTCTGGATGGATTGGATGCGTTCCTGCATCAATCGTTACATTCGGACCGATTAAAACGTTGTTGCCAATATGAATGTCCGTATCGTCGACCAATGTTAAATTAAAATTGGCGTAGACATCATCTCCTACATGTGTGAATCGACCCCAGTTTGCATGAAGAGGTGGCTCAATATGCACATTGGCTCCTACCTCAGCAAACAATTTCTGTAAAATCTCTTTTCTTTTTTCTCCTTCTGAAGGTCGTGTTTGATTAAAATCATATAGTACTTCTAAGCATTTTGTTTGTTCTTTTAATAGGTCTTCATCATTGCAGCAATAAATTTTGCCACTGTGCATTTTTTCTCTAATATCCATTCCGTTATTTCCCACCTTGTACCAAACATTTCTGTATCTTTATTTAACTTCATTATACTAATTCAAACTATCTTTTAAATGGTTTTATGCTTTTGTATTTATCAAGCTTTTTCTTGTTGTTGTGATATTTATTTCAATCCACGCACCTGAATAAGGTGCGACAGGTTGAGATTGAGAAAGAGGTTATTCCATACAATATTTCAATCCACGCACCTGAATAAGGTGCGACATTAGCTATCATATCCAATTCCTGATCCATTACTTTATTTCAATCCACGCACCTGAATAAGGTGCGACGGTTGGCGGTGTGAACGTAACTGTACAGGTTGGTATTTCAATCCACGCACCTGAATAAGGTGCGACGTATCTCCTCGCAACAAACCGCCTAGATTAAATTTATTTCAATCCACGCACCTGAATAAGGTGCGACATCTGGGTCCTAATCTTATCGGTAGCTGTTTTGGCATTTCAATCCACGCACCTGAATAAGGTGCGACAGAAGATAATGCGTTTAGGAATCGTAAAGGTAAAATTTCAATCCACGCACCTGAATAAGGTGCGACGCTTACCGAAGACTTTGTGGATTACCTCATATTTTATTTCAATCCACGCACCTGAATAAGGTGCGACTGATGGCACGGAGGACGTACAGGAAGAGACAGACATTTCAATCCACGCACCTGAATAAGGTGCGACGTGACGAGGTGGTGACGCAGAGTTTTTTCTTCGCATTTCAATCCACGCACCTGAATAAGGTGCGACTTAGTTGAGGATACGGTCGAGGGCTTGTTAGGGAATTTCAATCCACGCACCTGAATAAGGTGCGACTTAATTGGCATTTAATCACCAACTTTTCAATTTAAATTTCAATCCACGCACCTGAATAAGGTGCGACATAAGCATGGGAGCTCTAAACATGGGATTAACAATTTCAATCCACGCACCTGAATAAGGTGCGACGTTAGCCTGTCGTAAAATGGCTTGCACATCGCCAATTTCAATCCACGCACCTGAATAAGGTGCGACTGAATTAAGAAATACAAGCACTCACTTTATTACCATTTCAATCCACGCACCTGAATAAGGTGCGACATATACAGGATGATGATTTGCCGTTTTGAAAGAATTTCAATCCACGCACCTGAATAAGGTGCGACTTTAAGGTTTTTATATTCTTTTAGGTTATTTAAATTTCAATCCACGCACCTGAATAAGGTGCGACACAAAACGGTTTAACTCGGACAAAATTGAGGTGTATTTCAATCCACGCACCTGAATAAGGTGCGACGTAGCCTAGATAAGCTAAAATAGGAATAATCAACATTTCAATCCACGCACCTGAATAAGGTGCGACATCCTGCAAGTTCCAACTGCCGTTGAGCCTTACGATTTCAATCCACGCACCTGAATAAGGTGCGACTGATAAACCCTCCTTATTTGATGTCACTTAATGTATTTCAATCCACGCACCTGAATAAGGTGCGACTCTGATGGGCCAAATGGGAAAGGAAACACACAAGATTTCAATCCACGCACCTGAATAAGGTGCGACTCTTTCGTGCTAACAGCTCTATTCCGCATTTGGAATTTCAATCCACGCACCTGAATAAGGTGCGACAAATTTAAGCTTCGCTTCTGTGTTTCCGATTTTATTTCAATCCACGCACCTGAATAAGGTGCGACTCGATTTCACCAACTAACTTTCCGTCCTCATAACATTTCAATCCACGCACCTGAATAAGGTGCGACTGATGTGTCACTATTTTATACTCACCAAATGGTGATTTCAATCCACGCACCTGAATAAGGTGCGACCAAGGTGCAATATATGAATAATGGGTTATCTGTATTTCAATCCACGCACCTGAATAAGGTGCGACCGACCGCCAATAATGTTTTACCATTCTTTTTAGATTTCAATCCACGCACCTGAATAAGGTGCGACGACAAGGACGATGACAAAGATGATGAGGAAGACGATATTTCAATCCACGCACCTGAATAAGGTGCGACACTGGCCAGTTAGCAGCTAAGCACAATCAATTGATATTTCAATCCACGCACCTGAATAAGGTGCGACAAGATAAGTTTCCTGTCTCAATTAGGGAGCTGGTAATTTCAATCCACGCACCTGAATAAGGTGCGACTTAGATACATATATCGAAGTTCTTTAATATTCGATATTTCAATCCACGCACCTGAATAAGGTGCGACAATAAACATTTCGCTCCCTTGCGAAAATTAGGAGATTTCAATCCACGCACCTGAATAAGGTGCGACGAATCGCCTTACGTGTTCCTCTCTAATTTTGGCATTTCAATCCACGCACCTGAATAAGGTGCGACACGGCGTTATCGAGTCTAATCCGGCGGAGCCTGTATTTCAATCCACGCACCTGAATAAGGTGCGACAATACGTAGCCCAATCCTGCCTTTTGTATCATCATTTCAATCCACGCACCTGAATAAGGTGCGACGCAGACATCGAATTTATGCGCGAGGCACAGGACATTTCAATCCACGCACCTGAATAAGGTGCGACAAGCGCTAGAATCAAGCGAGATTAAGCGGAGGGCATTTCAATCCACGCACCTGAATAAGGTGCGACCTCAATCTCACCAACTAACACGCCGTTTTCATAACATTTCAATCCACGCACCTGAATAAGGTGCGACTTTAAAGCAGAAACAGTTGTATATCGTCCGATAATTTCAATCCACGCACCTGAATAAGGTGCGACAAAATCTTACTAGTAAATTGATATTTTTGTTCAAAATTTCAATCCACGCACCTGAATAAGGTGCGACTCGGCGCTTTTATCTAGTTTATGATCATTATACATTTCAATCCACGCACCTGAATAAGGTGCGACTGCATTTTCGTTTCTGTTCAGTTCCAGCATAATATATTTCAATCCACGCACCTGAATAAGGTGCGACTTAACCATGTTGCTAAGAGGTGTGACCAATTCAATTTCAATCCACGCACCTGAATAAGGTGCGACTTGTAACAAATATAAATAATATTGTCATTACAGGATTTCAATCCACGCACCTGAATAAGGTGCGACGTATCAGATTTAACAGAGTTTTTGGAATCTGTGATTTCAATCCACGCACCTGAATAAGGTGCGACATGGTTCTTTCTGTTTTACCTCATTAGTAAAAGGATTTCAATCCACGCACCTGAATAAGGTGCGACCAGACAAGATATTATGCCTATGTGGTGAGTTATATTTCAATCCACGCACCTGAATAAGGTGCGACTTTTCTTTTCCTTCACCAATTCTGTTTAGCAATTATTTCAATCCACGCACCTGAATAAGGTGCGACTAAAAAGCCATATGTCGCAAATATTATCGCACTATTTCAATCCACGCACCTGAATAAGGTGCGACGGCGCGATTGCCATACGTCGAACTTACGCCGATGATTTCAATCCACGCACCTGAATAAGGTGCGACAGCGATTTTCGGTAAAAAAGCTAATAATTATGCTATTTTTTTTCGAAATCGCATTACTTTTTATTAAATATTAAACAGTCTTCAATAGGCACTTTAGAATAACTTCAAATAAAGCTTTAAAAAGAGGTGCGAATCCCCTAGGAGATTTATGTGCACATCCCATTCGCACTAAAAAAACAAAGGTCCTTCGATATCAATTGATTCTTTCACTCCAATATGTTCAACTTTGGTCTTATAATTATTTCCTAGCCGATAAAAACGAAGACTATCTTCATTTTCATCAATAATAGTAGCTAGTTCAAATTTTAAAGTTGCATATTGTGCAGCATCTACGACACATTCAAACACTGAATTTTGAACTCGTTGTCCATAATTTTGACAAGTCTTTGATACTTTGCGAAGTCTCTTTCTTCCCGCGCCACTAGTTGTGCTCACATCATATGTAATTAACACTAAGATCTTGTTCACCTACTTCCAAAGAAATGGTGGATACTCATCTAAATCACGACGTAAATACCGTGCTAATAATAACGCCTGTGCATGGGGTACTAATCCCCATGTGATTTTTTCGCCTAAATAGGGATGGGTAATTTTCTCTTGTTTCTTATTTTGCCATGCTGCGAGGAACTTCTTTCTAGACTCATCCGTCATAATGACAGCCCCATTTTCCTTTTTTAGAAAGTCATCTCTATTGACTACCTTTTTGTTAATTAATGATAGCACAAACCGATCTGCATAGACGCCACGAAGCTCCTCCATGACGTCCAAAGCTAGAGATACTCTTCCTGGACGATCCCGATGCAAAAAACCAACATAGGCATCCAAACCTACTCCTTCTAAGGCGGATGCTACATCGTTCGCTAATAGTGTATAGGCGAAGGATAGCATAGCATTCACATTATCCAAAGGCGGCCTTCGTGAACGAAAGTTAAAATAAAAATCGTCTTTTTGCTGTAAGATCATCTGATCAAACATTTTATTATAACTAATTGCAGCCTGACCTTCCCATCCTCTTAAACTCTCAAGGTCTTCACATTCTCTAACAGACTGTATAACAGCAGACAACGCTTGGGACGTTTCCTTAAATTTTGCTACATCCACTCGCAAAGGATAGTCTCTAGTCATTCTTTCCAATATCCATTTATTATTATATATTTTTCCTATAATAAAATTACGAGCAATCATCGCTGAGGATATTTCATCATCTGAAATACGATATTGTTTTTTTCTCAATATCACATTTCCCCTACTTTCCCCTATCACTCTTGCAAGAAATCTACCATTCATTGTCATAAAAACTAATGAAATATTCCTCTCGGCGCAATAACCCATTAAAGCTGGACTAGCACCAGTATAACCAAATGAAACAATCGATTCTAAATTATGAAGGGGTAATCTGCCTATTCGATCATTCTCCTTTAAAAGAACGACATTATCTCCATCTAAAGATAAATAAGTATCTGGTTGCATCACAAATAATGTATTAAGCAGTTTTTTCATTCCTTTATTTTCCCTTCAATATAGCTTTTTACAGAGCGCTTATTCATTAGATTTGGTAAACAAATATTTTGAAGAGAACAGTTTTTGCAAAACGCACCTGTTTTTACCATTGGCGTATGTCTACGCTTATAATAATCGTGCATTTCTGCTACTACTTTTTTTACTTTATCTTTAGTTTCTCTTGTTAAAGGTACTTCCACTCGATGCTTGATTTCATTGTAATAGAGATAACCAGTGTTAATTTCGC
Organism: Bacillus subtilis; assembly: GCF_008764245.1. Classification (GTDB taxonomy): domain Bacteria; phylum Bacillota; class Bacilli; order Bacillales; family Bacillaceae_C; genus Lederbergia; species Lederbergia ruris. Next base: position 22,734 of record NZ_VTQV01000035.1, on the reverse strand, counting down.
AAAGTAACATTTCCTCCAGACACATCGCCTGTGCAGTCAGTTGAAAAATATCTGAATCATTCTTTTTCGGTTTCCCTCGTTTATATTCCACAGGGTAAGGGGAATACTTCCCCTTAACACCATTGAGCTCTATCCCATCTTGATCTTTTATAAACTCGACCACATCACATATACCCGTTATTTCGAGCTCCCTTGATTTTATTGGCATAGCCCTAACAATTAATTTATTTCCTCGTTTCTCCCTAATAAATGGTTGATCGGCTTTTTGATGAAGATGTTGTCCCTCGACTGTTTTTACATTTTCCTCCCATTGTTGTTCGATATGAATAAGGGCCCATTGCCGCCTACAAAATTCAAAGTGTTGAATACCTGATAACATGAGATAGTGGTCTTCATCATTAAAGCCCATCTATCACCTCAACTTTTAAACCTTCTAAATCATTTAGAGTAATTGTGTAATCCTCAAAATTCTTGGGTTCGTCAACATTTGCTTTTACATTAAGTGAACGATGGACCTTAGCAGATGAATATTGTCCTAATTTAGAAGAATGCTCCCACCAGTAAACCTTATTGACTTCCATACTTCCTTCCGGACGCGCCGATGAGGCATCGTTTTCAAAAAGTGTTACAAGAGCTTGTTTAATCTTTTCTGCATCTTCATTTGTAAACCCAGTTTTTTCAGCTAACTGAGTATTGATACTACCATGAAAGACATACACTCCAAAATCTACACGGTGTTTCATACCCATTGTATCTGATCCGCGGTCTTTTCCCGGCTCGGAATTCACACTTTTCGTTATTTGCATACTAGTAATGTCGATAGGATCTACACTTGTAGCTGTTTGAATAGATACCGGCCCTCTTACTCCAACGGAAACACCTTTTCCACTCCCACCTTTAAATGCAAAAACTTGTCCAAAGCTTCTTACGTCAATCCATTCATTACAAGCAATAGTTGCATATTGTTCTGCAGCATTTTCTTTTGATTTCAGCGCTTTTACAAGCTCTTCATTCGCTTCCGCTCTTTCTCTCAAGCTATTAAACTGATCGACTCGCCTGTCATTAGACTGAACAAAAACAGACTCACCCATATCAAGTAGGCGATTTCTAATCTTTCTTTTAAGAGCTACATCGGAAATTTCACCATACCCATCGTAATTTTGTCGTGGTCGATTCCCATTCAACGGATCTCCATTAGCATTTGCCTTTGTTACGGATAAAACGACTGCAAAATCAATTTTATGATCTAAAACTGCCATATTTAGTTCCCCTCTCCGCTATTTACTTTTTCTGTTACTACTTCAGTTTTTTCCCTTTTCTGATACAACGCTTCTCTTTGACTATAAAAACCTAATAAATACTTTCCAGATAGAGGTCTATTGTTAAAATCCTCCATTTTAATTTTCGACCCTACTTCATCAATTAGTTTATTGTAAAACCAAACCTTCTCTCCCAAACGTGCCTGATATGGTTGTAAAGCAGCTTGAATAGTCTTCCACGTTCTCTCGGGATGTTGTGAAAAAGAATTCATATATCTTCTTGCATTTGTGGCCCGTTTATCATTTGAGTCTAGTGCATTTCTTTCTAAAACATCTGCGATAGCAAGAAGACGGCCGAATAAATAATCACGATCCTCATTCTCAATATCCAATCCCACTGGGTATCCCTCCTTTTTCTCAATTAAAGATTTATTGATTAATGCACAAGCAATACTTAACGTCTTTTCCCATTCCCAAATCTCCATAGAAACGGGGTTAGAAGCCCTTTGATAAGCACTTCTAATAATATCCTTAGGAACTCTTTGACCATCAACGATACAAGGCAACATTCTCTCCATTAAGCCTTTAATCACCTTTTCATTACCCCTAGGTCCATATGCAGCAAATGCTATATCTTTTGTGGCCGGAGCTCCATAAAATTGAACAAATTCATCTTGATCATTTTTTCTATAACGATGGAACCATGCACAAGTAGAATGCCACTCTTTTAAACGATCTAAATAGAGTTCTTTATCCATATCTCGGTAATAGAGCACAGCCATCCGACCAGTTGTCGCTGAATCTAGCACCAAAATATTGACTTTGGACAAATGTTTAAGATCATTTTTATAGCCATCCATTGCCTTAGCTATTTCATTAGCAAATTCCTCAAGTGTATCGGATTCCTTTTTAACGCGTTGGATATTCGGATGAATCGAAAAGCTATCAGAAGTTAGATCGGGGACAGCGGTAGCATCATTTCCCCAAACAAGAAAGACTCGTTGATCAACAATTTTACCTTGCTTATTTATCAGCCATTTCAATGCATTATGAGCTTTTTGCGATACTTCATAACTAATGCTTGCAGCCTCATTCCCTCTATTAAAACGACCTCTAAATGTAAAACCGCTCGTATCATTGGCTGAAATCAATTTAGCTTTATCCGCTGCATTTCTAATTTTATTCGCATGCCTTTCTGTACTCGGCTGCCGTTCCCCCGTTACAAAACAAAGATCTTTCTCACTTAACATATCTTTATAAAAACGGATAAAAGAGTCATACATCTCTTTATCGTTCCATACTTTTGTCAAAATCTTGTTGGTAGAGTGGATGTTGAACCTAACAAAAGCGCTCTCCTGATCTCCAGAAACGACCGTGAATATTTTAGGTTTTTCTCCATGAAGATCTTCATACTTTTTATCCCACTTGTTAATTAATTGGTCACTTTCATCCAAATACAAAACGTTATCTCCGACTAAGTCCTGAATTAACTTGCCTTTGCTTAAGTATTGATAAATTGTCTTTACTTTATCGTTTGCATATGGAGAATTTGCCCATTCTTTTAATTGTGCAATATAAAAAGAAAAAGGTTCTTCTTTCTTTATTTTTCCACCGTAAGCAACAAAATCGCCAGCAACATAACTCAACTTATCATGCAATGGATAAGGAGCTATTTTCGAACCCGCCCGACTTGCAGACTCATCTGTACAGGGGATAAGGGTACTCGCATTATCTTTTTCTACCACTATAGCAGAATGAAATTCTCCATCCTCAGTGATATTAACCTCTATATGCGCATTCTGTGTTGTATGAGAGATTGGAAGAAGAGTATATTCTTGACCATTCTTTCTCTTTTTTATCTCCCCGACATGATCAGTATTTGCCTCATATGTTTCATATAAATTTAATAACCAACTCACTTGTTCACCTCCTACTCTAAACTTTTTAATAGATTGTCAACCGATTCCACATTTGCTTGATCAAAGTGTTTCGGCTCCATCTGCCGGATTTCTCGTATTTGAGTACATTCCTCTGGTCTTATAAACTCGATCAAACCATCCCTCATGATTGGATTCCATAAACGTACTTCCATTTGATTTCTTCCTGTTTCATCTGGATAATTTATCCCATGAACCATCGTTCCTAAATGAATCTCTCCCTCGTACTTATCATAAAATCCTTCCCCTTCCCCAAAAACACAGGGCTCTACATACGCTTGACATTCACGAGTTCCCAGGAAAATATCTCTCCGTCCGCCCGCTTTTAATGAGCGCTTCATTATATTGTGATGCTTGTGCTCATTACGATCAAAAGCCATATCTGGCCGATGATAATTAAATTCAAAATGGGCTGTTACTTGATACCGAACATCACGTAAATAGGTATAATTCGCTAGTGTATTCCCTCCCCCATATTCAATGGGACGGATACCTTTGGATTCCATTTTAATGGGATTCATCACTCGAACTTTATCCACAATCATCACTAGCGTAGGCTTCCAGTAGATGCTCTCCACAATTCCTTTCAGTGCTTGATAGGTTGGAACCTGATAGGATAACTTCTCCCCACCTAGTTTTGTTAATGGATCCGTAAAAAGTGCATAATCTCCATAAACTTCAAACTCTATTGAATTTCTCACATACTCACCTCCTTTCAAGTAAATTGGAAATCAACCTTTGTTAAGATGGCTTTTTAAAACGAAAGAATTCTCACATCTTATTTTGGAATCTCTCAATAGATATGCGCGTCCAATTTCTGCGAATAGCTTTTCTTTTTCGGATTCATAATCCTCTTCCGATATCCGTAATAATTCTTTAACATTTCCCAACACCTGAGGGTTATTTCCAAACAATTCCTGTACCCATTTTCTCATTGTTGAACTACTAACCCCATAATCTTTAGAAATCGCTAATAAAGTATTCTCCTCCTTCATAAGTTTTAACACTGCTTGCAACTTGGATTTTTTTGAATGTCTTTTCCCCACCACAATATATGGAAACCTATCTAGACTTTTAGATAGGTTTTTACCATGATATAAAGCCTAGTTGACTTTCATTTTGTATTTCCAGTCCGAATTCGTCACTGTATGCTCCTTCTTTTAGAGCCAATATTTTTCCATCAAATAATGAAACTATTCCATCATTTTTATTGATCAGCTCTAACTCATATTTATAGAGATTGATAGTATATTGTTGCGCCCTTCTCAGTAATTGCGTTAGATCATCTATTTTTTGCGCCCCGGCTAACTCAGCGATGATCTCTTTTCCTTTTCCAAATGGAACCAATACAGAAGTTGTGTTATTTTCAATTACATGGAAATTCTCTGCTGCTGTTAGATACCCATTAATGAGAAAAAGTGGAAGAGGCTCTCCATTTTTACTCATATACGCTCGATGAAAACTGCAATTTTCTCTAGAATCGGTCAGAATCTTTGTCATATTCTTCTTAAGTTTCGGAATAAAATAATCTAAATCTGAACTTAATTCTGTGTAAAACTCCTGAAAATATCTTTCCATTGCTCGATTGGATAGGACGTTTCCACCATGACTTTTATTATCCTTATTAATATCAATCAGAATCCGCTTGGAAATTCTTTTTCCCACGTCAATTTCCTTTAAATATCTCAATTCCTCTTCCTCATGATCAATCACATACACACTTTGCAACCCTGTTTCCCCGTGGCGATTACACCTGCCGGCTGCTTGGGCTATAGAATCCAAACCAGCTAAGGATCGAATGACACACTGGAAACTGACGTCAACACCGGCTTCAATTAATTGAGTGCTGACACAAATAACAGGCTTTTTGGCTTTTAAAAGTTGCTTTACCTCTTCTAAAATTTGGCTGCGATGAGCAGAACACATGGAAGTACTCAAATGAAAAACCGGCACATCCTCTACTTCTTCTTTTAATTTTTCATATAACCTTTTTACAACCGTTTTGGTATTTAAGATAATCAAAATGCTCTGAACCTCATTCATTTTTCCAGTTACAAATTGGACAAGAGATTCGTTGTTATACGTTTGAGTGGTGGCTTGATCTATTATTTCAACTCGTTTAAAGGCATCGACGACCCGATCCAATTGATGGATAATTTCCGCATCAGAATTTACTTCTAATTTTTCCTCAACATAATCTAATGCTGGTTGAGTTGCCGTACAAAGCAGTATGCTACTTTTCCCATAAACTTTTAAAAAGTTTACGGCATAATTAAATAAGGAGACACACTTGGTGGGAACTTTTTGTACTTCGTCAAAAATAATGACAGACTCACTAATATTGTGGAGCCTTCGAATATTCCGACTGCCTTTCGCATAAAATACATTTAAAAATTGGACCATTGTAGTAAAAATGATGGGGGAATCCCAATTGTCTTTTGCCAGTTTTAGTTTTTGCTGTTCGCTCATAAGGCCATCTTGGTATTCATCATTATCATTTACATCTTCTATAATATTAGAATGGTGTTCTAAAATGTTTCCTGTATCCTTTAAAATACTTCTTACCTCAGCAGCATTTTGCTCAATAATGGAAGTATAAGGAATCACATAAATAATTCGCTTCTTCCTATGAAGCATGGCATGCTTTAAAGCGTAACGAAGACTAGCCAGCGTTTTTCCACCACCAGTAGGAATTGATAGTGTATAAATCCCTGAAGGCTTCTCGGCAAAAGCATCACATTGTTCCGACATTTCTGTTCTTAATCGATTAATCGGATTATTGACGCTTACATCATCTTTGAATGATGAAAGATTATTCAATAGTTTTTCATAATAAATTTCAAATAGACGGTCATGTTGTAAGGACTCTGACAATTGATTCTCTTCAAATAATCTAGTATTGGTTCGATCTGCATCGATTAACATGCTAAAAATAAACTTAGTTAAAAACATTAATTGTTTTTCAGTATTCTCTGGTAAATCTTTAGATAAAAAACTTTCTATTTCTAAAGATGCTTCATCAACGTAATTTTCAAATTCCTTTTTTGAGATAACTTTTTCAAAGAAAATTTCTTTTGTCTCGCTAAATTCCGGTAATTCCTTATCTCGTACCCTTTTTAAATAGGGGGACTCTAAATCTGGATTTAAGAAATCCTGCAAGTATGAATGATGAGAAATAATTACATTCCCGATAATTTCCGCCATGATCCCCTTAGTTGGTGAAATTTTTCCATTTGTATGAAAAAATTCATATAACAACTTTCCGCCTGCTGTCGAATGATCGACACTTCCCCTCTTTGGCGCATTTTCTGGTTCATGAACTGCTTTTATGATATAGTCTCGAAACTCGTTCGTATATTTCCCCAGATCATGGAGCATACCCGCAAGTCCAGCAAGATGCTTTACACCCATTTTCTCTCCGTATTCTTCTGCTAATTTTTTTACACCTAATAGGTGCTCCTCAACAGTTTGTATTTGTTTATCAATCTCTCGAATATGTGCAATATAATCCATTTATTTCCTCACCTCATCAACATGGGAATATTATACTATATCTATAGTTCTACACCTTTTTACAAAATCCTCCAAAATAATTAAAATTTTTTTCTTATCTTCTTGATGATATTACCTAAAGGTTCCTTGAACCGTACATAAAACTTGAAACAAAAAAATCCTGAGATATTAACCAGCAAGTACTAGTTTATCTTAGGGCTGACTTGGAATTATTTGCGAAATACCAAAAGTTCGAAAAGTCTAGAGTAATACTCTTTAAATTTTTATCACTACAAATCTATTTCATGCATCTAAGTAAGGGGCGACGCTAGTATACTCTAGGAAAGCTATTTGATTAGCATTTCAATCCACGCACCTAAGTAAGGTGCGACAATAACGGCATTGATTGTCCTCCAGGACCGAGGGATTTCAATCCACGCACCTAAGTAAGGTGCGACTTCTGGCATAGTTGCTATTTCGTATAAAGCTTTATTTCAATCCACGCACCTAAGTAAGGTGCGACGGTGGTTATACAACAGCTGCGGATGCAAAGGCTAAATTTCAATCCACGCACCTAAGTAAGGTGCGACTTCTGCCTAAAATAAAGTCAGCTGTAACGTTGTATTTCAATCCACGCACCTAAGTAAGGTGCGACTTTGGGAATCAGCTATTTAAACAAACAAAAGAGAGATTTCAATCCACGCACCTAAGTAAGGTGCGACGGTGGTAGTTATACCATTCAGCTTCGGTTTTTTTATTTCAATCCACGCACCTAAGTAAGGTGCGACGACCATAGCTTCATATTTATACGATAGTTCGTTATTTCAATCCACGCACCTAAGTAAGGTGCGACAATGATAAATGTCCTCTTCCGAATATTTGTATCAATTTCAATCCACGCACCTAAGTAAGGTGCGACTACGATGGGAAGAAGTGGATTATTGATCAAGAGGGATTTCAATCCACGCACCTAAGTAAGGTGCGACTTCATCATTGGAAAGATCAATTTCCTTTGAAACAATTTCAATCCACGCACCTAAGTAAGGTGCGACAAGACAGATCCTTACTTCCTATATTTCTTGGGGGTATTTCAATCCACGCACCTAAGTAAGGTGCGACAAAGGACGCTGGGTACGGGGATGGTCCATTTCTGATTTCAATCCACGCACCTAAGTAAGGTGCGACATGACGTAAAGTTGTAAGTCGCCTTCACGATCACATTTCAATCCACGCACCTAAGTAAGGTGCGACATCAACCCAAGGATGACTACTCCCCACTCTTTAAATTTCAATCCACGCACCTAAGTAAGGTGCGACGTATCTTCTAAAAAGTTAAAAGTTATAGGATACGATTTCAATCCACGCACCTAAGTAAGGTGCGACACAGCTGATGTAATTGACGAATTTGAGGATGTTGTATTTCAATCCACGCACCTAAGTAAGGTGCGACTGGGTAGATTTTTGGTATAGTTCAACCAGTTCCATTTCAATCCACGCACCTAAGTAAGGTGCGACCATGTAGAAATAGGATTATGGGAGGAGATGATCATTTCAATCCACGCACCTAAGTAAGGTGCGACGGAAATGTTTGCGGGTCCGGCGCATCAATTGTCAATTTCAATCCACGCACCTAAGTAAGGTGCGACGTATTTAGTTTTTTCGAGTAAATAATTACACGTATTTCAATCCACGCACCTAAGTAAGGTGCGACTAGCCGTCGAATTTAAGGTCGACTTGCGCATCCGATTTCAATCCACGCACCTAAGTAAGGTGCGACGGAATCGATAAAGGGCATACTTGTAAATATTTGGATTTCAATCCACGCACCTAAGTAAGGTGCGACTATGTCGACGGAGATGCCTTGCGTCCGGTTATCATTTCAATCCACGCACCTAAGTAAGGTGCGACCGACACGATCATGGCTCTAATCCGAGGCGATTGGATTTCAATCCACGCACCTAAGTAAGGTGCGACGGGAGCGTTCATATTCGGATATAAGTGGAAGGGGTATTTCAATCCACGCACCTAAGTAAGGTGCGACCGGAGCCGATAAGCCGAGGTAACGGCGTCCGTCATTTCAATCCACGCACCTAAGTAAGGTGCGACAGCATCCATTCGAGTCGCGGACTTTCCGGTCCAATTTCAATCCACGCACCTAAGTAAGGTGCGACATGCTTGGCTACGTGGTGTAAGTGTAAGCGACATGATTTCAATCCACGCACCTAAGTAAGGTGCGACTCGCTTGGCGCAGGAGGTAGACCGTGAGGCACTCATTTCAATCCACGCACCTAAGTAAGGTGCGACTTGGCGGGCTATAATCCGTTGCCATTTTCGGAGCATTTCAATCCACGCACCTAAGTAAGGTGCGACGTCGTACAAGCTAACGCTTCGGGGCTATCGTTTATTTCAATCCACGCACCTAAGTAAGGTGCGACTTTTTTATATCGCAAATGAAGGGCTATCCATCATCATTTCAATCCACGCACCTAAGTAAGGTGCGACTTCTCTCCCCTAAATAAAAATGTCTTTCTTAATTATTTCAATCCACGCACCTAAGTAAGGTGCGACGGTTGAGGGGTGTATCCGTAACGGACATGGAAAAGATTTCAATCCACGCACCTAAGTAAGGTGCGACAATATCAGCGTATTTCCCAAGTCATCCTCTACTTTATTTCAATCCACGCACCTAAGTAAGGTGCGACGATACTCACGAAAGACGGCGAAGAGTTAACGACAATTTCAATCCACGCACCTAAGTAAGGTGCGACACCTGCATTACCACCTGTCCCTATATCATATCCCATTTCAATCCACGCACCTAAGTAAGGTGCGACTCAGATGGTGTTGAAATAAAAACCACCAAATCAATTTCAATCCACGCACCTAAGTAAGGTGCGACAAGTTCCAAATACGGAAGCCGACACGGTTAGTACAAATTTCAATCCACGCACCTAAGTAAGGTGCGACGTATTTGGGGATGATGCTTGGTACTGGCATCTTGCTATTTCAATCCACGCACCTAAGTAAGGTGCGACACCGACCGCCAATAATGTTTTACCATTCTTTTTAGATTTCAATCCACGCACCTAAGTAAGGTGCGACGGATAACTGTAATTTATAGGTGGAAATCAAGTGGATTTCAATCCACGCACCTAAGTAAGGTGCGACAATCACTTGCACAAGCATAACAATCAGCACCAAATTTCAATCCACGCACCTAAGTAAGGTGCGACTTCCTTCGCTTGCAAAAATAGAAGAAAAACGGACAATTTCAATCCACGCACCTAAGTAAGGTGCGACAAAATGATTCCGTTGGGCAAGGGCTATGCCATAATTTCAATCCACGCACCTAAGTAAGGTGCGACAGGGAGGCAGTCCGCGCCTACTTTATCGACTACGTATTTCAATCCACGCACCTAAGTAAGGTGCGACCTCGGTCGATATGATACTTTGCGACTTGCCTTACATTTCAATCCACGCACCTAAGTAAGGTGCGACACCGTTTTTCACGCGCTAACAAATGTGAATAAAGAATTTCAATCCACGCACCTAAGTAAGGTGCGACCGTCGAAAAATAAAGGATTAGCTCCGCACCTCGTCATTTCAATCCACGCACCTAAGTAAGGTGCGACTTCCATACGGCTTTACGGATAAATCCCTTTTTCATTTCAATCCACGCACCTAAGTAAGGTGCGACTATATTAACATTCCATCTCACCAAGTTCCAAGTGATTTCAATCCACGCACCTAAGTAAGGTGCGACTAGTCCATTCGCTAGATTCTCCGATAATAGATTCATTTCAATCCACGCACCTAAGTAAGGTGCGACTTCCGGCATTGATTTCATATTTCCTTCGGCGTCATTTCAATCCACGCACCTAAGTAAGGTGCGACCGCCCGCCGCCGTAACCATCGCACCGGTCTTCTTATTTCAATCCACGCACCTAAGTAAGGTGCGACTAGATGCGCTAAGTTGGTTTGAGGCTACGGGCGATTTCAATCCACGCACCTAAGTAAGGTGCGACCGACAGCAAACCGTGAGCCTCCGCATAGCCTAGCATTTCAATCCACGCACCTAAGTAAGGTGCGACACAGACCCACCTTACAATGTAGCGGTAACGAGCATTTCAATCCACGCACCTAAGTAAGGTGCGACGAAATCTATTCATAACGTTTCCTTGATTTGGTTGATTTCAATCCACGCACCTAAGTAAGGTGCGACCTATCTAGTATAATACCTCCCCAATCAAAATTGATTTCAATCCACGCACCTAAGTAAGGTGCGACTCCTACTTCCAATTTTGTAGTAGATGGATAAATAATTTCAATCCACGCACCTAAGTAAGGTGCGACAGCGATTTCAGGCAAAAGAAGGTTCATATAAGGTGTTTTCTGCCTAAACCGCACTATTTCTTAATTGTTTAAAGCCAAATATTAATTCAAAAGTTAAAAAACGAACAAAATAAGATGTAAATTCAGGTGCGAATCTCCCAATATATTCATGTGCACTTGAGGTTCGCACTTGTTCTATTAATATGGACTTGCCCCCCTTCTTAATAATATTGTTTCTACTATTATACATTAAAATAAAAAAGTTTAGCATCTTTAGTTATTTTATATGGGGAGATTTTTAGTTAGCAGCCTCATCATATTGAAAGCTTGCATATGTATGTTTTTTAAAAATTGGTCAGGCCAAACTTATAAAATAAATTTCCCCTACTACTTCCTAAAAATCTTTTTTACAGGTGCTCTACCCTTCCTTCGCTTCCTTAATAGAGAGCAATCCTATTTAAATTACAATTAGGGATCTCTATTCCCTCGAATGAATTGCCCCCATTTCATCTCGCTCTAAGCCTTCCCTTCTTTCTATTTCCTCCATCTCCTCATGAGTAATCCCAAATGGCGCGCCACCGCTTGTATATCCTGCAATAAATGCAAATGTTTCATCTGAATCATATTCCATCATTAATCTCTTGTTTTCTTCATTTTCTTTTCGTCTCCTTCTTCTTTCCTTTCTTCGTTCATTATGACGTTTTCTTTTTTCAACCCATTGTTGTACTTCTTGTTTATCTTCAGGGGTAATCTTTACACCTAATCGTTTAAGTTCATTCATAGCATTTTTCGGGTTTAGGCCGGAACTTTTTGAATAGGCTTTTACGATATGATCCTCATCAACCTTTTCAATCCATTCCTTCGCTTTTATTAGGCGTTCTTTTTTGGGCATTCCCATTAACTCGCCTTTTTTCTTCTTCTTTTTTTTCATGTCGGTGATCATTGCCCCCTGTACTCAATTATTCCTATTTTCACCAAAGTACTTTTTCATTAATTCTTCAGCCTTTTTGATACCGTCTCCCGTTAAGTAAACAGATTTAGAGCGAATACTCCCCCGAATTAAATCCTCATCAGTAAGTTCATTTAAAATATCAAATGGATAGCCCTTCCAGCTTCTTCGCATTTCCTGAGGCAGTTCATCCTCTTTCCATGATGTTAAATATAGCAATAACAAAGTAAGCTCTTTAATCTTTTCCTCCATTTTCCTAACAAACTCCTTTTGTTAAGTTTCGCCTATTAAAAATGTAAAAGGTATCTTTGGTTTTATAATTAAAACATACTCAATTCATACTGTTTCGAAAGCAGCTCTAATAATTTGATTCCCGCTATACTGTTTCCTTTTTCATCTAAAGCAGGACCAAAAATTCCGATGCCAAATTTCCCTGGAACTGCACCCATGATGCCACCTGAAACACCGCTTTTTGCTGGTATACCAATTTTTATTGCAAATTCGCCAGAGGCATTATACATCCCGCAAGTCACCATAAACGTTTTACAGATGCGCGCGATGTCTGTAGGAATAATTTGCTTACGGCTATCGGGATCTACCCCATCCATCGCAAAAATCATGCCAATGCGCGCTAATTCTAAGCAGTTCATTTCGATCGCACATTGTTTCGTATATAAATCCATTAACACATCGACATCTTCCTGAATCATCTGATGTTGTTTTAAAAAATAACAAAGCGCCCTATTTAAAAAGGCGGTGTCAAATTCAGATTTTGCTACTTCCTCGCAATATTGGAGCGCCGAATTATTAGTCATTTCCCTTATTAACAATAAAAGCCTGCCCAATCGCTCCTCCATACTGCTTCCTTTGATCATACTCGTAACAACAAGGGCCCCGGCATTAATCATTGGATTCAATGGTTTCGCGGGGGTCAACGTTTCTAATTTGGCAATAGAATTGAATGGATCCCCCGTCGGTTCCATTCCAACACGTTCAAACACATAATCTGGCCCTCTGTCCATTAAAACTAGTGCCAAGCTAATAACTTTTGATATACTTTGAAGGGATATTTTCCGTTCAATATCACCGGCAGAAAGGCATTGCCCATCCGGGTATTGAATCGCGATCGACAAATCATGCGGATTGGCTCTCCCGAGAGCAGGAATATAATCCGCCACCCTGCCGTCATTCGTATATTTTTTGGCTTCCTTTACTAACTCGAATAATTCATCATTTGATTGACATGGCATCATCATCACCCATATATAGTATGGGCTACTGATGGAAATATCACACGAAATTCTTCATATTCTTTAATAACTCATCATATATTCCGGAAAACTATTCGTATTTTTTATATGTTTATACATCTCCTGTAAACTGGTTCTTGGTTTGATCCCTTTTTCGACTGCCACGTCAAACTCATGGATCCAGTCCTGAGTACGTTGAAAGTTCATGATTAATTCCAACAAAATGTCTAGCTTTACCTCATCAGAGTCTACATAATGCTTTTTATAATAGGTAACCGCCTCCTGGTATTCTCCAAGCCTGCTTTGTAGCATAAATATCATCGTTACGAGATGATTCCTTTTTTCTTCCTCTTTATAGGATAACTTCCCTTTACTCGGCATTTCCTCCAGCAAGTCAGCACAGATTCGAACCGCCCTTTCTTTAAGCGGGGCATTATTCAACACCTCTAACAATGTCTGGAGTAGGGATTCATATAAAGTACTGTAATCAACATCATTATCAACGATCAGCAACAGTGAGTCGCGTATCCATCTTTCCGGCTCTTCGACTTCCCTTTTCAATAAAACCACTCTTTTTAAAAAGTCCTCTTGAGGAATATTGATCGTATGGAATGGCTCCTGGCTCGCAAATACATAATGTCCCGAGGCATAACAAAATAGGACATACAACTTTTCTAAAAGTGTCGCGCAATCCTTTGCATATTCCGGTTGATTGGCCAAATTTGTTACTTGTTCAACTAATCTTTTTGCTGTAAAACGCCAGTTGGAACGTTCTTTTTTAGGTATTAACCGATTCGGAGCGAAATAATATTGAGCATATGCATGTTGGAGAAATCGTTCCACCTCATTTTTCACTTCACTAAAATCAATATGTTGCGTGCTGTGCTTCGTTCTTTTTTTGTTTTGTTTAAACGAATCGGGGTTATCAATCAAGGAATCTATTTCCTTACTTTCTCGAACCCTCTTTGGAATCTGCTTGTACATTTCAACGATCAATGATTGCAATTCTTCCTTGTTTCGAGCTTTTATTTTTTCTCGTAGTTCACTGACTTTCAAGTTATTTCCCCCTTAGGTAGTTTTTCAAATAGCTATTAGGTCAAATGCGATCAGGATTCTATCTATTAGCAAACCAAACTGCATAATCATCTATCACTTGTCTTCCCTCATCGTTTAAGTCGATTGCTTCTAAATCACATAATGGAAAGTAAATTTTCTCCCTTCCAAGCCTTGTATGGACAATAATTCCATACTTTTCATCAATGCTATCTACAGAATGAACCTTTAACCGATCTCCTTGTTGCACAATGCTCCTAAATTCTTGGAATTCCACTATTTCCGCCATAAAAGGGAATTTTACTATTTGCGTTATACGGGATTTCCAAGCCTCCAAAATCTCCAATTCATCCTCAACATCTTGAATGACTTCTAAGATTCGTCTATCTTGCTTATGATTACTATTCCAAATCACGTGATTCCCCTTCCACCCTTCAACAACATTTATTTTAGTGTATTTGAAAAAGTAGTCATTTTCAAATGGAGACGCAGGCTAGGAAGAAACACAATATGATACATGCAATTACATTTTGGGTGTGATAAACTTGTTTTATCCATTATAGACATCTCCTTTACCTGGCATTGACTTGTGAAATTTTTGTCATTATAACGAAGAAGGAATTTTTATCATAGGTATGTAAGTGTAGTTCGTTTCTGTTCGCCGCCATAGCGTAAAGCTTTAGTCTGCGGAGTTTATTGATAAGACAACTGTTTCATTCATTACAATTTATTTTTACCATTATTTTCAGAGGAGTTCTTTTATGGTAGAGTTTTTTCAAAATTTTGATCCCATTACACAAGCGTTAATCGCTACTTTATTTACATGGGCAATGACCGCTCTTGGGGCTAGTGTCGTTTTTGCCACAAAAACTTTAAACCAACGCCTTTTGGATAGTATGTTAGGGTTTGCTGGGGGTGTAATGATTGCAGCAAGTTATTGGTCTTTACTCGCCCCAGCCATCGAAATGTCGGATGACCATGCGATGGGGAGTTGGTTTCCAGCAGCATCGGGATTTTTATTGGGTGGAATTTTTCTATGGGGAATTGATAAAATTTTGCCTCATCTTCACCCAAATACCCCCATTGGGCAAGCGGAAGGTTATTATCCAAAACAAAGAAAAAGAAGTACATTGTTAGTGCTCGCCATCACCCTACATAATATCCCTGAAGGCTTAGCAGTTGGGATTGCTTTTGGAGCCCTTGCAAACGGGGGGACGGAGGCATCCTTGGCAGGTGCTTTGACGTTAGCACTTGGAATTGGTATTCAGAATTTTCCAGAAGGCGTTGCAGTTTCCATGCCTTTAAGAGGAGAGGGAATGTCTCGCAGGAAAAGCTTTCTCTACGGGCAATTTTCAGGTATGGTCGAACCGATTGCAGCGGTGATCGGTGCATTTGCTGTTGCATTTATTGAACCTATATTGCCTTACGCGTTGAGTTTTGCGGCCGGGGCTATGATCTTTGTTGTAGCCGAAGAGGTGATTCCAAGCTCACAAGAAAAGGGAAATAAAGATTTGGCTTCAATGAGTTTAATGGTTGGTTTTGTTTTAATGATGATTTTGGATGTGGCATTGGGGTAAATAGAACAAATTAGTTTTTATATTAGAGGATTCATTCTGTATCAACAAGGTTCTTTCTTTTTAATTCGCTCTATCTATAGAGTTGAAACGACTAAAAACAGCCTTGAACCCGCATAATCGCTGATTCTCTTGGCTGTTTTTGATTGTCATACTCTTTAATCCAAATTTATTATTTGACTCAAAATAACCATTAGATATCATAAAGATGTCAATAACTCCCTGAATTTTTCACTAAAAAAAAACATCTGCCAAAATGATCAGCAAACACTCCCCTCATCCCAACCATTAAATTGTATCGATTGACTATTCAATAAGACTGTTTAATTTTTTTACTTCTAATTCCAATTGTTCAATTCGCTTGAATATATCCGATGAGCCTGGCTCAACATCACTTGTTCTTTCTTCTTGTTGCGATTTCACTTTATCCATACTTGTAACGAATCCCCATTCAAACCTGCTTTTCAAGCGCTCTGATATGGCAAGGATTTCTTTTGGGGATCGTGTAGAAGAAATAACAATCTGTTTTGATTGTTCGTAAAGTATATTAAAAATATGGAAGAATTCTTCCTGTGACTGCTCTTTTCCCGCTAATAGATCGACATCATCCAAAATCAATACATCCACTTGATAAAATTGATTCCTAAATTCGATCTGCTTATTTTTAGCAATACTATTAATAAAAGCATTCGTAAATTGAGAAGAAGTGAAATAAATAACCTTTGCATTTTCCTTATATTCTAATACTTTATTGCCGATTGCATGCAATAAATGTGTTTTTCCTGATCCCGTTGGACCGTAGATAAACAATGGATTATACGCTTTTCCCGGAGCACTTGTTACAGCTTCAGCTACTGCAACTGTGAGTTGATTGCCTGAATCTATTGTGAAATTTTCAAAGGTGAAAGAGGGATTTAAATGCGTTATAAAGTCAATGTCGTCTACTAAGGTGCTTTCCTCAAATAAATGGTTTTTCAGTAAACGGTAAAGTTCCTTTTTTTCCACCATATCCAAGGGGGTAATTTGCAGCCAAATGTCCAAAATCTTATTCTTAGTATTTTTAAAAGAAGGTTCGGATTTTTCATTCTTTATAAAAGTTAGTTCAGGCTTTTCATTTGTAATGTTTTCTATCGTTTCTTCAATGATTGATCGATAATTTTCCTCAAGCCAAAGTCGTGCAAAATCATTATTCGTTGTAATGATCCATTTATTCCCCTCACGAAATGCCATTGTATCTTTAAACCATGTTTCAAAGGATGATTTATTTATTTGATTACGAATGGAACCCAGAATACTAGCCCAAACCCCATCTCTAACTTTCACGAAAATCACTCCCTATTCATTTTTTAGTAAATTAATAAGTTCCTCTTTCGTTTCATTTGGTAGGATCTCAACAAATTTCTGTAAGCCCATATTGTATAAACATAGTAGCAGCATTTTTTCCCTCTCATTGTTGAATGGAAGAAAAACGCCGTCTATCACTTCTAACTTATTTTCTGCAGGTGTGTATTTTGAATATATTTCGTAATGAACTGATCTTGGTTCTTTTCCTAGATTAAGCATAAAAACATCTCCCTAAAAAAGAATAAAAGAGAAAGCCGGGTAAGGACAGTGCACAGGCATTAATACCCATTCCCTGTCCTTGATGTTTCGTCCTATTACGCATTTTTGATTTTAAAAATTTCTCTTTCATGTTCTGATATTTTTTTATCAAAATATTCCAGATCTTCTTTAGTGGCAAGTGTTTCAAAATGGGATATGGTTTCTGAGTGGTATTCTAATAATTTTCCTGTTTGCTTGTGGATAGAATTTTGTTTTGATTCAAGATTAGATAGACGTTCGTCCATTTTAGCCATGTGTGTGGTTGTTTTTTGTTGTTCAACTTTTAGTGTGGAGACATCTTCTTTGAGGTTTGAAACATCAGTTTTGAGAGTCGAGATGTCAGTTTTTATCTCTTTTATTTCCACAAGGATTTGATTTAATATTTTTTCGGACATTTTTCTTTCACCTCCCTTTTTAATAATAGTTTTCGCATCTTTTGTTAAAAAATAGAGGCGTATAAACCAATTGTACTACAAAATTCAACATTTTCAAACATAGACTGGGTGAAGCCTGTCTCCAATAAATGCTGGTACATCGTAGCATCAAAAAAATCGGCATTTAACCGATTTTTTTAAGAGAACATGAATATTTTCAATTAACTCTCTTTCTCCTCCATTAGATCAACACTACGCTGTTCATCAAATGTTAGCACTTCCTCCACCTTTTGTTCAGGCTTACCGTAAATTTCTTTTGCTTTATAGGAATGAATGGTTTCATACATCATTTGAACTTGTTTAAAAATATCTTTTTCTGTTTCGTTTTTATTTGGTGACCAATATAAAATTTCTAAAGCGAACGGTTCGCCCGTCACTAAAGACCTGGCTTTAAAGCCAATTGATTGAGCATGAATAAATCCCTCACGATTGTAAAAACGTAATCTTTTTTCCGTATCAGAATCATCGTAATCAATTGGTTCTACCTCTAATAGAATGGGCTTATTTTTCTTTTTCATTTTTTCAATTAATGTATGCCCAATTCCTTGACCTCTTGTTTTCGACGATACCCAGATATAATCAATAAAAACAAAATCGCTAAATTCTGCATACATCATTACATGGTTTGGTCCTTCATCTTTACGGTAAATATTTCCTTTTTCGCTTAATAGTGTGTCCATATGCTCTTTGGATTTCATTTCTTCTGCTGGAAAGTATTTATTTAATTTATTGTACCAATTCATTAGATTACTCCTTATCATTTATTTACTCGATAGTATCTACAAAAAGTTCATTTTCACACTTAAAATATTAATACATTCAGACCTTCTGGTGCTTCCTTCAAACTGGCAATAGAATTTCATAAAAATACGACGGCACTCTAATCAGGGCACCGTCAGATTATTTAAAAAAGGAGTATATGGAAGCAAGTTTAATCAACAAAACGAATCAGATATTTTGCGTACTTTGCTTCGTTTTTTTGTGGTACTTTTATATTTTCTCGAAGTTCACTGACCTTCATACGGATTTTCTCCTTCATTCCTAACTTTCAAACTCATTTTCCATAAAATTATCAACAATTATTAACAAATCATCCATGCTGGATAGGTATTCTTCATATCGCTTTTTCTTACCCATTAAAAAAACCTCTCCATTAAATATGTATAAATCGAAAACGAGATTGACAACGGGATCAATCAAAACACAAATGTCGAATAACTATACCCGCTGATTACCTGCTTAAGCCGTTGATTGATCTTTTCTGAATTCAAATTTCTTTCCTTTTGATTCTCTGCCCATACTTTCATTTCATGATAGCTTGGATGTTTTTCATTTTCCATGATTCTTATATATTCTTCAAAGCCCCATGCCCCGCCCACATCTTCAGGTGGTCTTTCTCCATTTCCTTCTAGAAATGTTACTTGGAACGTCTTAGACTTTACGTTCTTTTCAAACTTTATGGTATGCTCCCAAGAGTCTCCGAAATCATACTCATAAGTGACTTCACCAAATTCCGGTAAAATCTCTTCAAGTGCGACAAATCTCTCCTGTAGCATTTCAAAATCATCAAAATTAAAATATTCCATCGTTTCCGGATCGTCATCCATCACAATTTTTAAAGACTTGTTTTTCGATCCTTTTACAGTAAATTCATGCAAGTGATAGTTTTGCCAATCAAAAACCGTTTGTATGATGTGATGAAGATGTCTGAAGGAATAAGTTGAGGGCACAAGAACCCGTCTCCAAATGTCATGACCCTCAAGATTGATTTGTATCTTCAATTGGTATAGATCGATATCAAGAACCTCATCAACACCTACATGTTCATCAATACCAAAAATAGTAACTAAACTTTCAAGTGTTTTTTCGACAGGATAGAATGAATCATTTGCTCCCGACAATTGAATAAACCTACCTGCTACGATGCTTATATACCTTTGAATTCTTGATTTTTCATCTAAATATTCGTTCATAAATTCAATATCACGCACGGCGTTATTCATCTTTGCCACCATACTTCTATTAGCTGTTTTAGAAAAAGATATTTCACCAGCTTTAGCCATATAAGCTTCAATTACTTCTTTGCGCACACCTTCCATACGAAAAGCCTCGGAAATTGCCTCATATATTAATTCTTTTATTTTTGAAAAATCCTTACTACTTGGTCTGTATATAACGACTGGATATCTTGTTTCGTTATTCATCAAAACAATTGCTTTTCTTCTATTAATACTGACAAGGTTGGCGTGCCAGGCTAAAAAACTTTTCGGGAAATCCTCATGGCCTTCTGGAGAGGCTAGTTCGGTTCCCTTTATTCCTATCTTATCAAGCAAGGTTTTCGTACATTGGATTAACATGGATTTCACCCTTTTCACGTTATTTCGAATTTCTATATTTTTAAAATCAATAAATCATAACGAATTACCTTCCAAATTCTTTATATACTTTTTCATTAATTCTTCAGCCTCTTTAATTCCATCATTGGTTAAATAAACGGACTTTGATTTTTTACTTCACACGATCCGCGGCATGAAAAAAGTTAAATGCGGGCTCGCCCTGTGTATCACACTGGTAGTATGTAAGCGATAAATATTACTCCAACGAAATCTCCACGACATCATCCAAATATTTTGTTGTACTATATTCATAAATCTCGAGCCTTTTGGGAATCACATTCTTTTCATCATCTTCACTGTATAACTCTATGTTTTGAACTTTAAAGAAATAACGAGGCTGCTCGACTTCTTCATATACTAAAGGATTTTTATTCATATCGTATTCGATGCCGTTTTTATCAACTACTACACCTTCAGAATTCACCTCCATTGAACTAATTTCTGTTTCATCCTTATCCACAATATTGAATTGAATCCACTCGTATTCTCGGTTCTCAATTTCATGATTGCTTATGACGACTTTGGTAGGCTCTCCAATTTCCACCTTGTCGATTGAGATTGTGCTGCCTGCATATTCAAAAGTCTGAGGATATTCATTAGAGTCATCCAGCTCGATCATTTTATGGTCTTCAACCGTTAAATCCACAGATTGGAATTGAACGTTAACCTTTTTTGGCTTTTCTCCAAAAAATGGGGCAAAGGATGTTTGAAAAGTAAACCCATTATCATATGAAAAATAACTGCCATATGGATCCGCTTCCAACATCTTATTATTTATTGTTATATGATCAAAATTAAGAGATTCTATCCGTTTCTCCGGCAGTTCGTCATGGATAGCAACATCCAGAATCGTCGCTGTTGGGGCAAGCATTAGTTTATCAAATCGAAACGGCAGCCCCTCGACTTCTGTTTCTTGATCCAATTCATATTCAATAGAGGGCTGTTTTGTTACAGGAATCTCGAAGTTCCACTCTCCTGTTTCGTATTCATCGTCACTGTAAACGGTAACAGCACTTTGGTCAGAGGAATCCCGAATCAATTTCTGAAGCGTTTTGATTTTAAGTTTAATGGTCCCTTCATCCTCTGTTAGTGGCAATAGACTAATCTTTCCTTGATACACGTTCTTTTCTTTATTATTTAGATCCGATGTAAG
This sequence comes from Bacillus subtilis, assembly GCF_008764245.1. GTDB lineage: Bacteria > Bacillota > Bacilli > Bacillales > Bacillaceae_C > Lederbergia > Lederbergia ruris. The sequence goes on along the minus strand of NZ_VTQV01000035.1, from coordinate 1,303 downwards.
ATCAGGGGGATAGTACCTAGGGTATATTTTATGATTCATGATTTCGTATTCATTCTCCACAAAAACGCCCCCATTATAATTCATCATATATCGGTTGTCTTTAGCTGTATCTTCTATTTCATAAAAAACAAGTGTTTGAACATCATCAGCAATCGCACTTTTAATCTTAATTTTTACCCCATTGCTTTCCGCTTCCAGGTTCAGCCTTTCACCCAGTCCCTGTTGTAGAAAGGCACGCAATTGCTGATCTTCTTCTGTCCATGTATAGTATAGGTTCGTAAATGAGCCTGTAAACACTTCTATGCCTATTAATAAAGCGCAAATGCTTGCAAAAATAAGTCCGATTCTTTTACGCTTCTTGTTCTTCTTTCGTCTGTGCTTTTCCTTTACTGCCAGCCTATCTTTGACGTTCTCCATGAAACCAGCTGGCACATGAAAATCTTCAATTTTTTTAGTAAGACTTACCTTGACATCCCGAAAGGTCCCCAAATCCTCCTGACAGTTTTGGCAATGATAAAGATGCACCTCGAAATCAACCTTTTTCGACCGTTCCAGGGTTCTTTCCAAGTAATCAATGTAATGCTTATGATACTCTTTACAGCCATTAAAGGACGACCCATCCCCCATTTCTTTTCGAAGTGACTGTATTCCGGAAAACAAAAGCTCTTTAAACTTTCCCACGGAAACTTGGAGAAAATGTGCCGCTTCCTCCCGAGAGATTCCCATTATATATGTAAGGACCACCGCTTCTTTCTCATCCTCTTTCAATTGATCGAGTACTTTAAATAAATCCTGACTCGGTTCACCTTCCTCAGAAACTTGCAAACTACTATCATCAGAAAGTTCCCGACACGTATGTATAAAAATAGATGTTATCCATATTTCGAATGATGTTTCCCCGTTAAATCGAGGCAATTCCTTGTGTACTTTTATAATGGACCGGTAAAAAAGCTCTTCCATTTGCCGCGGATTCCTAAGATAGCACCAACCAAGTGTATAGAACGATCGTTTATGCTGATCGAACCAATCAACGATAGATTCCACGCCTTTTTCTCTTATCGTAGTGATTGACATAGGATCTATTTTTGCTGGGATCATAAATGTGTTTCCCCCTTTCTTTGTAGTTATATATTTAACTCTAAATCGTTTATTCCTATTATAGCGTGGTTCATCACTTTAATAAATTTGCATCAAGCTGTAAAAATTTAAATGAAATCAAAGCTATATCTTTATTTCTACACATTAGTGTTGCATAAAAATAATTCCATATTGTCAAACTGTAAAAAATAATTAATAACCTATT
>NZ_VTQV01000034.1 GCF_008764245.1 Bacillus subtilis | reverse complement strand
CGTTGCTGACAGGACGTCAGCGCCTTTAGCCGACGGGTCCTTTTTATCCTCCTTTTTGAACACTCACTTTAAACGGGGGGCGAATACTTTGAACACAAAACAGGGGCATCCTTATGATTCTTACTTCCAATTACTTAATCCCATATTACAAAGTAAACTTGAGGAATTTGCTGTTTTAGGTTATGGGGCCATTGATAAAATGGAGTTATGGACGTTTCTTACAGAGAAGAAATGGAAAAAATATAAGGAAGGTATTAGAATCTATGAGTTAGTCTCAGATATTCTTTCGGTGAAGGTGGGAGATTATATGAATTTCGCGACAGTAGAGGCCTATAAAGCTCCAGATTTGTTCTCGGAATTAGATTCAAAAGAGTTAGAAGAATTGCTTCATACCAAAAACGAAATAGATTAGATGAGGGTTATTATAAATAAGGAATTGATTGACAGCTTTTTTTGACTGATTCATAATAATCATATTGACTTTATTATCGAGGGTTGAAATGTAGGGTCTTGTGTTCATTTATGGCGAGGGGGATTTATCAATAATGGTAAAAAGAAGTAGAATTGTCGTCTTTTTTCTTATTATCCTGTTACTAGCAGGATTAGGTGGTACGACAACCAATGAGATTATAAAAAATATAAAATTGGGACTTGATTTACAAGGCGGATTTGAAGTTTTGTATGAGGTAACACCCGCCAATAAAAATCAAAAGATAGATAAGGAAACGCTTGTACATACAACTGAAGCATTAAATAAACGAATTAATGTTTTAGGAGTAAGTGAACCAAATATCCAGATAGAAGGCACAGACCGGATTCGAGTACAATTGCCTGGAATAGAAGATCAAAAACAAGCGAGGGAAACAATTGGTACACAAGCTGTATTAACTTTTAGGGATGTAAATGACAAAGTCATGCTTGATGGAACAGACCTTGTTGAAGGAGCAGCAAAACAGTCGTTTAAAGCAAATACGAATGAACCGATTGTTCTAGTAGAACTAAAGGATCGGAAAAAGTTTCGTGATGTTACGCAAGAGATCGTAGATAAGGCACCAAATAATATCCTTGCGATTTGGCTGGATTTTGAAGAAGGAGTGGACTCTTACGAAGAAGCTTCTAAAAATGGAAATTCTAAGCTGCTCTCAGACCCTTATGTAAGACAAGTATTCAATGATACAAGTGTATCAATCGAGGGAAACTTTACAACACAGGAAGCAAAAGACCTGGCCAATCTTTTAAATGCAGGGGCATTACCTGTTAAATTAAAAGAGGTTTATTCTACTTCAGTCGGTGCTTCTTTTGGTGAACAAGCTTTAAGTAAAACCGTGAATGCTGGTATTTTAGGTGTTTTACTTATTTTTATCTTCATGATTGCTTATTATCGTCTACCAGGTATTGTAGCAACAGTGACCCTTTCAGTTTATATTTATTTAATTCTACTTGTGTTTGATTTAATGGGAGCTGTTTTAACTCTTCCTGGAATTGCTGCTTTGATACTAGGAGTCGGGATGGCAGTCGATGCTAATATTCTTACGTATGAGCGGATTAAAGAAGAAATAAAAGTAGGAAGATCCCTTTCATCAGCTTTTAAAGCAGGTAGTAAGTCATCTTTCACAGCTATATTAGATGCCAATATTACAACATTACTGGCTGCTGGCGTTTTATTTTATTTTGGTAGCAGCTCTGTTAAAGGTTTTGCAACGATGTTAATTGTCAGCATCTTAATGAGTTTTTTTACAGCTGTTTTTGGTTCAAGATGGTTGCTAAGCCTATTAATTGACAGCCGCTTATTTAAAGATAGGCCAGGCTGGTTCGGAGTGAAACGTGGATCTATCTTTAATTTGTCTGAAAATAAGACGACACATGATTTAGCAACTCCGTTTGATCGTTTTGATTTCGTGAAACACCGGAAGAAATTTTATGTATTTTCATCGATTTTAATTGTTGCAGGAATTATTGTTTTAGCGATTTTCCGTTTGAATTTAGGAATTGACTTTTCAAGTGGAACTAGAGTCGAAATTGATACTGGAAAACCTACTACTACTGAAGCGATTAGAAATGACTTGAAAGAATTTGGGATTGATACACAGGATATCGTGTTAGCTGGTGATAAGCATGAAATCGGTGTTGCCCGGTTTAAAGATAAAGTTTTAAATAAAGAAGAAATTGCTCAATTTAAAACGTATTTTAATGATAAGTATGGAAATGAACCAAATGTTAGTACAGTGTCGCCAACGGTAGGAAAAGAGCTTATCAAAAATGCCTTTTATGCTTTATTAGTAGCATTCATTGGGATTATCATCTATGTCTCTTTCCGTTTTGAGTTCGCGATGGGCTTTACATCAGTATTAGGGTTACTTCATGATGCCTTCTTTATTGTTGCGGTCTTTAGTTTAACGCGGTTAGAGGTTGATTTAACGTTTATAGCCGCTGTATTAACGATCGTTGGTTACTCGATTAATGATACCATTGTTACCTTTGACCGCATAAGGGAGAACATGACTGCAAAACGGCGATTGAAATCGGAAGAAGATATTGCGATGATCGTAAATCAGGGATTACGGCAAACATTGACTCGCTCGATTAATACCGTGTTAACAGTCATTGTCACAGTTGTTGCCTTATTAATTTTGGGAAGTGAGTCGATCCGGAACTTCTCCTTTGCCTTATTAGTGGGGCTATTAGCAGGTACCTATTCGTCCATCTTTATTTCGGCTCAATTATGGTATGATATGAAAGTAAGAGAGTTAAAAAGGAAAGGTCCCATTGACACTGTCAAAGAGAAAAAGAAATGGACAGATGAACCTCAGGTATAAGTTGAGATAAAAAATCAATGAGTCATTGGCGTTTACTTCTAGACATGATAAAACCGCAGAGTACTGCGGTTTTACCTATTAGAGGATGTTCAATATTAATCCGTATTACTTGAATGAAGATGGATCCAATCCCCAAAGGAGTGAAAAGATGTTACAGCCAAATAGTCGCTGGATCGTTCGTGAAGCGAATCAGCAGCTAGTCGAAGAATTATCGGAAAAACTGGGAATTGCTCCTCTTGTAGCTACTTTGTTAGTAAATCGCGGGATTACTACGATAGAAGCAGCAAATTCTTTTTTGAATGCAGAAAAAGTGAAGATACATGACCCTTTTCTTTTTCAAGATATGAAAAAAACAGTTGAACGAATCCAACTGGCCATTCATGAACAGCAACCGATCTTAATATTCGGTGATTACGACGCCGATGGTGTTACAAGTACAACGGTGCTGTTAGAAACCTTATCAAAAATGGGAGCAAATGTTACTTATTACATACCCAATCGTTTTTCCGAAGGGTATGGTCCGAATCAGCAAGCTTTCCAGAAAGCATATGAAGAAGGAATACAATTAATCATAACGGTAGATACTGGTATTGCTGCCTTAGATGAGGCAAAACAAGCAAAAGATTTAGGAATAGATTTAATTATTACAGACCACCACGAAGCTGGCAAAGAGCTTCCTGAAGCCTTTTCGATTATTCATCCGAACATTCCAGATTCTACCTATCCTTATAAAAACTTAGCGGGTGTAGGTGTTGCTTTTAAACTAGCCCATGCTTTACATGGTGATCTTCCAGAAGATTTACTTGATTTAGTTGCGATTGGAACGATTGCGGATTTAGTGCCTCTTTACGGGGAGAATCGTACACTTGTCAAAAAAGGTTTAAAGATATTGGCTGGGACAACACGTCTAGGCTTACAGGAATTATGTCAATTAGCGGGAAACACAATGTCTGAGATAGATGAAGAAACAGTTGGTTTTACGATTGGTCCGCGTTTGAATGCTCCAGGTAGACTAGAGCATGCAGGTCCTGCTGTTCAACTGTTAAAAACGAATAATTCTACCGAGGCAAAGATGCTAGCGGAAGAAATTGATCAGATGAATCATGAGCGAAAACGGATCGTCTCAACCATATCGAATGAAGCGATTCAAATGGTTCAAAATCATTTTGATCTTGCAGAAAATAAAGTCATTGTCATAGGAAAGCCAGGTTGGAATTCGGGTGTGATTGGGATCGTCGCTTCTAAATTAGTGGAGAAATTTTATCGACCGACCATTATTCTAAGTTTTGATGAAGAAACTGGGATGGCTAAAGGATCTGCAAGAAGTATTCAGGGCTTTAATCTATTTGAAAATTTATCCGCTTGTTCTGACATCCTTCCTCATTTCGGTGGACATGCCATGGCGGCAGGGATGTCTTTAGCCATTGAAGATGTCGATGTCCTTCGTCAAAGATTAAACAAGGCAGCTAATGAGCAACTCAAAACCGAAGATTTTATACCAGTGACCGAGGTAGAGGCAACCATTTCCCTTAAAGAGATAGATATTTCTACAATCTCCCAGCTAGATCAGTTGGCACCGTATGGAATGGGGAATCCCAAACCACAAATTCTTATTGAAAATGCAATGATCACAGCAAGAAAGAAAATTGGTGCGAACAAAAATCATTTACGGATGACCCTTGCTCAAAACGATGATTTACTGGACGGTGTCGGCTTTCAATTAGGCCATCTTGTACCAGATATCTCCCTTGGAGCCACTACATCTGTTATCGGAGAACTTTCTATTAATGAATGGAATAATCAGAAGAAGCCACAGATTTTCTTGAAAGATGTCTCCATTAAAGAATGGCAGCTATTTGATTTACGGGGAAGCCGACAATTTGAACAATGGATTACTTATCTAAAAGAAAAACAAGGACTGTTTATCTTTTTCTCAGAAAAGAACTTCCAGACATATGGTTCTAATCTTGAAAGTGTATGTATAACGGAGAAAGAAGTAGCCGAATATTTAGATATAAATGGAAGAAATATTATTTTATTTGACTTGCCTGTACAAATCACATTTTTAGAGGCACTTGTAAAAGATAAAATGCCGGCATCCATCTATGCGCATTTTCTTCAAGAAAAAAATCATTTTTTTGCGACCGTACCGACTAGAAATCATTTTAAATGGTATTATGCATTTCTATTAAAAAGAGGAACCTTTGACCTGAAAAAATATGGCGAGGACCTAGCTACACACCGTGGATGGTCAAAAGAAACGATTTCATTTATGTCAAAAGTGTTTTTTGAATTAGATTTTGTTACAATAAAGGATGGGTTCATTAAAATAAATCCCCAAAAAGGAAAAAGGGATTTAGAAGATTCACCTACATACAAAATGAAGCAAGAACAAATAAAAATGGAAAAAGAATTTACTTATTCCACATATAATGAATTAAAAAAATGGTTTGATGAAAGGCTTGCACAAAAGGTGTTGGCAGAGGAGGAAATAAGCGCATGGATTTAAAACAATTTATCACGATCGTACCTGATTGGCCTCAAGAAGGGGTAGTTTTTAAAGATATTACGACTTTAATGGACAATGGGGAGGCCTATCGGTATGCAACAGACCAAATTGTCCAGTACGCAAAAGAAAAAGAAGTTGACATTATTGTCGGACCGGAGGCGCGGGGCTTTATTATTGGTTGCCCTGTGTCCTATGCATTAAGCTTAGGTTTTGCTCCCGTTAGAAAAGAGGGGAAACTCCCACGCGAAACAATCAAGGCTGATTATGGAAAGGAATACGGTAAAGATAAATTAACCATTCATAAGGATGCCATTAAGCCAGGTCAACGGGTGTTAATAACAGACGATTTATTAGCTACAGGCGGAACCATTCTAGCAACAATAGAACTTGTCGAAAAATTAGGTGGGATTGTGGTTGGTATCGCTTTCTTGATAGAGCTTTCCTACTTAAACGGAAGAGAAAAACTTGATGGTTATGATATACTTTCATTAATGACTTTCTAATTCATATAGTTAGGGCTGTCCAATGTAAACACTCTAAAGCTCAGAGTAACATTGTGACAGCCTTAATTATTAGCCCCGCAGGATACGGGCCAGAATGGCGCCCTTGCGACGTACAGGGACGTACTAGTGCAGGCGAAGCAACAGGACGTTGTGTTTTGCGCCTGCCGTTAGACGACGTGAACGCTGTTCATCCTGATGCCTTGCGTTTTTTTTAACGTAAATATGGAATTTTAACTCATTTTATGTAAAAATGGCTGTAATCAAATTTTTTTGAAAAAAAGTACCATTTTATAACAGAATGTCTTAATATTCGATAATATACATATTAAAAACGGCATGGCATGGTAATTATTATTTGAATAAAAGGTGATCCTCTTGGCAAAAGACCAAAATATATCGGCAGAAGATGTAATCAATAAAACAAGTGAATATTTAAATGAGGAAAACGTTGCGTTTGTTAGAAGCGCCTATAAGTTTGCTGAGAATGCTCATAAAGATCAGTTTCGTAAATCCGGTGAACCTTATATCATCCATCCTATTCAAGTGGCTGGGATTCTGGCTGATTTAGAAATGGATCCAGCAACAATCGCAGCGGGTTTTCTCCATGATGTGGTAGAGGATACGGAAGTATCGTTAGCTGATATTTCCAATGATTTTTCCAGTGAAGTGGCTATGCTCGTTGATGGTGTAACGAAATTAGGGAAAATCAAATACAAATCACATGAGGAACAACAAGCTGAAAACCATCGGAAAATGTTTGTGGCTATGGCACAGGATATTAGAGTTATTCTGATTAAGCTAGCTGATAGGCTTCATAATATGCGAACACTAAAGCATTTACCACCTCATAAGCAAAGAAGAATCGCGAATGAAACACTTGAGATATTTGCTCCACTTGCACATCGCCTCGGTATTTCAAAAATCAAATGGGAATTAGAAGATACAGCATTGCGCTATTTGAATCCGCAGCAATATTACCGGATTGTCAACTTAATGAAGAGGAAAAGAGAAGAGCGAGAACAGTATTTAGAAGATGTCATGGCAGGAGTAAAAGAAAAATTAAACGAGATGGAAATAAAATCGGATGTATATGGTCGTCCAAAGCATATTTATTCTATTTACCGTAAAATGGTTGTTCAACATAAGCAGTTTAATGAAATCTATGATTTATTAGCTGTACGAATTATTGTCAATAGTATTAAAGACTGTTATGCCGCTTTAGGCATTATTCATACTTGTTGGAAACCGATGCCTGGCCGTTTTAAGGATTATATTGCGATGCCTAAGCCAAATATGTATCAATCTCTTCACACTACGGTGATTGGGCCAAAAGGCGAGCCTTTAGAAGTGCAAATCCGCACAAAGGAAATGCATCGTATCTCTGAATACGGGGTTGCCGCTCACTGGGCCTATAAGGAAGGGAAAACCAATGATTCGAAGGACACACTTGATAAAAAGTTGAGTTGGTTCCGGGAAATTCTAGAGTTTCAAAATGAAACAGATGATGCGGAAGAATTCATGGAATCTTTGAAAATAGACTTATTTTCGGATATGGTTTTTGTCTTTACACCAAAAGGCGATGTTATTGAGCTCCCAGCTGGTTCAGTGCCGATAGATTTTGCTTATCGCATTCATTCTGAGATCGGAAATAAAACCATAGGGGCCAAGGTAAATGGTAAAATTGTAACTCTTGACTATAAATTGAAAACAGGGGATATCATTGAAATATTAACGTCCAAGCACTCCTATGGTCCTAGTCAAGATTGGTTAAAACTTGCACAAACCTCTCAAGCTAAGAATAAAATTAGACAATTTTTCAAGCGACAACGGAAAGAAGAAAATATAGAAAAAGGTCGCGAATTAATTGAGAAGGAAATAAAAGAGTTAGAATTTGAAGTGAAAAAGGTTATGACCTCAGAAAATCTACAAAAAGTGGCGAACAAATTTAATTTTTCGAATGAAGATGATATGTTCGCGAGTGTGGGTTATAATGGCATATCCGCCCTTCAAGTTGCGAATCGTTTAACTGAAAAATTAAGAAAGCAGCGGGATCAAGAAGAAAAGATAGAAGAAATGATAGCCGAAACGAAGAAAGATTCACCTTCTAAGCGTCATGATGCCGGCGTAAGAGTAAAAGGAACGGATAATCTTTTAATTCGTCTTTCGCGCTGTTGCAATCCTGTACCTGGTGATGAGATTATTGGTTTTATCACAAAGGGAAGAGGAGTTTCCGTTCATCGTGCGGATTGTCCAAACATTGATGTAGAAGAGATGAGCAATCGCCTTATTGAGGTTGAATGGGAAACAGCTACCCATAATCACAAAGAGTATAAAGTTGATATTGAAATTACTGGGTTTGATCGTAGTGGATTGCTGAATGAAGTTTTGCAGACAGTCAGTGGGACGAAGACGAATATTTCAGCTGTCACCGGACGAGCTGATCGAAATAAAATGGCCACCATCTTAATGACCATCTCCATTCAAAATATTGGTCATCTGCATAAGGTCGTCGATAAAATAAAGCAAATACCAGACATCTATTCCGTACGTAGAATTATGAACTGAAGGAGTCTATAAAGAATGAAAGTAGTCTTACAAAAATGTAAAGAAGCAAAAGTGGTTGTAAATGACGAAATTGTGGGAGAAATTGGACGTGGATTCACGTTATTAGTTGGTTTTCAAGAAGGTGATACAGAGCAATCCTGTGATTGGATGGCCGAAAAGATTGTTCACTTACGTGTATTTGAAGATGAAAACGAGAAAATGAATCGCTCTTTACTTGATGAGGTAGGTTCTATATTATCTGTTTCTCAATTTACACTTTATGGAGATTGCACGAAAGGGAGACGCCCCAATTTTATGAAGGCTGCCAAGCCCGCAGAAGCGGAAGCCTTGTATGACTATTTCAATAAAGTTTTGCGAGATAAAGGGGTGCAGGTCGCAACAGGTATTTTTGGAGAAATGATGGATGTATCACTCGTAAATGAGGGGCCTGTCACATTGATTCTTGAGAAATAAACCGATAAAAAAACTGGTGAGTAAAAATCTCACCAGTTTTTTAGGCTTTAGAAATTAGCATATAGTGTGTTCAACCCCTGATCGGGTGTTAAGGTCTCAGGATATTTCCTACCTTATTCATTAAAATACTTATTCAATCCTTCAAGAATGGCATTGGTTACCTGCTCTTGGAATGATTGAGATTTAATAATTGTCTCTTCACTAGGGTTGCTTAGATAACCTAACTCAAGCAAGATTGATGGTTGTGAATTCTCTCTCAAAACATAATAATTTCCGAAACGAGCCCCACGATCATCAAGCTTGACCATCTTTGTAATTTCATTATGGATTGTTTGGGCTAGCATCTTATCTTGCTCATTATAATAATAAGAAGTATGCCCCTCTACTTGGTGCTCATCTACACTGTCAAAATGTAAACTGATAAATGCGTCTGCCTGTTCACGGCGTGCTTGGTCTGTCCTCGATTCTAAGCTAATATACTCATCTGTAGAACGAGTTAGGACCACATTAAAGCCGGCTTTATCTAATTTTCGAGCAAGAAGATTCCCTACCTCGAAGGTTAGATTTTTTTCAAGAGTCCCACTGGCACCAGTGGCCCCTTGATCTCTTCCGCCGTGACCGGAATCAATGACGATCGTTTTAGCTCCCGGTTTTCTTTTGAACTGTAGATTACCTTCTTGAGATGCGACAATCCAACTTGCCACATATCCTGTTTTCCCAGAGGCATATTCAATTTTATACCAGTCCCCGTTTTTTTCTAACGGGTAAAATGTTTCACCTGCCGAAACTTGTGTCAGGACTTTTGATTTTAAGGTCGGTTTTTTACGAATTTTCGTACCGTCATACAAAATATTAATAGGGTTTGCTTCAGCTGTTGAAGAAACCGATATATGATCCCCTGTTTGAATATAAGCACTATTTACCCACGCGATTTCGGATTGATATTCAATTTGACTCCAGTCATTTTGATCTCCAATTTTTTTCACTTGATCCCCTTTATGAAGGACTCCAATTTTTGTACTTGCTGAGTTAGGTTCAGATCTCACATTCAAGGTATCTGTATTGACCGTTGCCATGACTGCTTTTGAATTAGTTTGTCTCTCCGCTAACCAGTCTGCGATCCAACCCGTTTGATTGGACGCCAATTTGATTTTATACCAGCCATCTTTACTCTCTAAAAGAGAATAGGTTTCTCCCTTATGGAGTTGGGTAACAATAGAATAAGTAGTCCCAGGCTGCTCGCGAGCATTGACAATATCACCTGTAATTGTGATGATTTCAGAATTTGCCGATGTGATAGTGGAATAATACATAATAATGGCTATAAATAATGCTATAAACGTTAGAATAATAGCCCTTTTTTTCACGCAAAAGAAACCGCCTTTCTTAAAACTTACATCTATGATTTTTTATTGTATCAGCTTTCATAGATCATTATCAATCTAAGTATTCGTGATTTTTGTTTAAAATCCTTTTTTATAATATTTTTTGAAAAGGACATACTACAATTAATTAATGAAAGAGAGGATAAAATAAATGAGAGCGAATGAGAAAAATCAAACATTAATGTATAGTTCCTCACAACTCATTCAGATGGATTGGCAAGATAACTGTGAAAAAAACAATATGGACTTATTAAATAAAACCATTCATGAATCCGGTTTAGCTTTGTCGGAAATAAAGGCTTGGAAAAAAGGTCTTCATCGCTCTTAAAATATTTGGAAGCTATTGACAAAGAAGCACGAAATTCGTATGATGAAATAATCAAATTACAATATTAAGCTGATGAGGGAAAAAGTAATTAAGAATGGTCAGAAAGAGAGGAAATGCCTCGGTTGAAAGCATTTCTCTGATATATTTCTTAATGAAGCACATTCCGTAGGCTTCCTCTTCGAACCCATAAAGTGTGTGTTCAAAAAGGAGGATAAAAAGGACCAAGAAGTTCAAGGCGGCGCAGTTTCGAGCACAAGGAAAGCTTCCCTGAATCCGCATCGCACGAAGGAAAAGTGGTTTTCTTTTCCGAGGAGCGGACTTGTACAGGATGTACTGACTTCCGTGTTGCCCACAGGACGTGGGCGGTTTTAACGGAAGATCCTTATCACCTGATACATGAGCACAAGGAAAGCTTCCCCGAATCCGCATCGCACGAAGGAAAAGTGGTTTTCTTTTCCGAGGAGCGCAGAAACAAGCCAACGAAGAAATTCGCAGTGTCATTTTTACCGAGGCCTGCAGGACGCAGGTCACAAAGGCGTTGCGACAGGATGTCGCGAATTTAGCCTTTGATCCTTACTTTTTGAACATCCTCTTAAAGGCAGTAGAAGCTGGACGTACACAGGCGATAACGGTTAAAGTGAAAGCTGTAAATATATAGCTTTAAAAAGGGTGGCACCGCGGGAAAAACTCTCGTCCCTTGTTTTTCGGAACAAGGGATGGGAGTTTTTTTGTAGAAACAAAAGCGCAAGCGCCCGTTTAGCGACGTACAAACTTTTTAGGGGCCTGACGAGATAAAGGAAACACGATGAACCCAAAGGGTGAATCGATGTTGACTTATCGTAGGAAGGCACCGAAAGTTTGCTAGTCGCTGGGCGCTGGAGCTAGATGTCAAACCGTAACGTAAACAGTTATCCACAAGCGACAAATTTTATAATTTCCTTAACCATAAGAAAAGCGCAAGGCGCCTGAAGCTGGACAATAAAAATAAATGCAAGGGGGATATAAACATTGACGATTCAAATACCTAGAGGTACACAGGATATTTTGCCGGGGGAAGTAGAAAAATGGCAATGGATCGAGGAAACAGCAAAAAAAATATGTCAATTATACCAATATCAAGAAATAAGGACGCCTATTTTTGAACAAACTGAATTATTCCAACGTGGCGTCGGGGATACGACCGACATTGTCCAAAAGGAAATGTATTCCTTTCAAGATCGTGGTGGAAGAGATTTGACATTGCGGCCAGAGGGAACAGCAGCGATTGTCCGTTCTTTTACGGAAAATAAAATGTTCGGTTTACCCAATCAACCTGTTAAGCTTTATTATCTTGGACCGATGTTTCGCTATGAGAGACCGCAGTCTGGTAGATACAGACAATTTGTTCAGTTTGGTGTAGAAGCTTTGGGGAGTATGGATCCGGCAATAGATGCCGAAGTGATTGCTTTAGCGATGGAATTCTATCGGAGTTTAGGACTTAAACGATTAAAGCTTGTCATAAATAGTCTTGGCGATCGTGAAAGTAGAAAAGCTCATCGAAATGCTTTAATTCAGCATTTCCAGCCGCGAATCAATGAGTTTTGTTCAGATTGCCAAGAAAGACTAGAAAAAAACCCGCTTCGCATTTTGGATTGTAAAAAGGATCGTAAGCATGAGTTAATGGCATCAGCTCCATCTATTCTCGATTTTCTAAATGATGATTCATCCACTTATTTCAAGCAAGTTCAACATTATTTAAACGCAATGAATATTGAATTTGTTGTCGATCCTACTCTTGTAAGAGGATTAGACTATTACAACCACACTGCCTTTGAAATTATGAGTGAAGCGGAAGGTTTTGGAGCGATTACGACTCTTTGCGGTGGGGGGAGATATAATGGTCTTGTGAAAGAAATGGGGGGACCTGACACACCTGGGATCGGCTTTGCTTTAAGTATTGAACGATTAATTCAAGCATTAGAGGCGGAAGATGTTCCGATGGAAAATAACAAACAAATGAATGCTTACATTATTGCCCTTGGAGAAAAAGCAAAAGATTATTCGGTTGCGTTGTTACAAAATTTACGTCGAGATGGTCTTTCAGTGGAACGCGATTATATGGATCGAAAATTAAAAGCGCAATTCAAAGCAGCTGAACGTCTAGGGGCACAATATGCTGTCATCATTGGAGATGATGAATTATCCTCAGGTGTAGCAACAGTAAAAAACCTTGTTACAGGGGAACAAAAAGAAATGGCTTTGGAAAATCTTAAAGAGGGATTATTAGACTAAATTGATGGGGGGAAAAGAGATGTTTGGAAGATCCTATTATTGTGGAGAATTGACAGAATCTGCTATTGGTGAGTCTGTCGTTTTAAAAGGTTGGGTCCAAAGACGAAGAGACTTAGGAGGGTTAATCTTTATCGATTTACGTGACCGTTCCGGAATTGTGCAAATTGTCTTTAACCCTGACATTTCAAAAGAAGCTTTGGAGAAAGCTGAAAAAGTAAGAAATGAATATGTTCTAGATGTACGAGGACAGGTTGTGAAAAGAGAGGATAGCACAGTAAATCCAAATATTGCTACTGGAAAGATTGAAGTGCTCGTATCTGACATAACCGTGCTTAACGAAGCCAAAACACCACCGTTTATAATCGAAGAAGGGACAGAGGCTGCCGAGGAAATTCGTTTGAAATATCGTTATTTAGATCTGCGTAGACCAGATATGTATGCTATTTTTAAAATGCGGTCTGATATAACAAAAACCATTCGCAACTTTTTAGATGATGAAGGTTTCTTAGATATGGAGACACCCATCTTAACAAAAAGCACACCTGAAGGAGCAAGAGACTATTTGGTTCCAAGTAGAGTACATGCAGGCGAATTTTTTGCCTTGCCTCAGTCTCCACAATTGTTTAAACAATTATTAATGGTGAGTGGCTTTGATAAATATTATCAGATTGCCCGTTGTTTCAGAGATGAAGATTTACGGGCAGATAGACAGCCAGAATTTACACAGGTGGATATTGAAGCTAGTTTCATGAGTCAAGATGATATCCGCGATATGATGGAAAGAATGATGGCTAAAATCATGCTCGTGACGAAGAATATTAAAATTGAAACGCCATTCCCTATTTTAAAATATGACGATGCAATGGCAAGATTCGGTTCAGATAAGCCTGATACTCGTTTTGGAATGGAATTAAAGGATGTTTCTCAGCTTGTAAAGGATAGTGGGTTTAAAGTATTTTCTGGAGCAGTGTCCTCAGGTGGCCAAGTGAAAGCGATCGTAGTAAAAGATGCCGCTGACCAGTATTCTCGAAAAGATATTGATACTCTTGGTGAATTCGCTGCAAGATATGGGGCAAAAGGGCTGGCTTGGTTGAAAGTAGAAGAAGCCGCTTTGAAAGGCCCGATTGCAAAATTCTTCTCGGAATCAGAACAGGCAGAACTTCGTCAGGAGCTCTCTGCTCAACTTGGGGATTTAATCCTCTTTGTGGCAGATAAGAGTTCTGTTGTTGCAGATGCCTTAGGGGCTTTACGCTTAAAATTAGGAAAAGACCTAAAATTAATTGATGAATCTGTTTATCAATTCCTTTGGGTTGTTGATTGGCCATTATTAGAATATGACGAGGAAGCTGGACGTTATTCCGCTGCCCATCATCCTTTTACGATGCCTGTTCGTGAAGATATTGATAAGTTGGAAACGAATCCCGCGGAAGTAAAGGCCCAAGCGTATGATCTTGTTTTAAATGGCTATGAGCTTGGTGGAGGATCTCTAAGGATTTTTGAGAGTGACATTCAGAAAAAGATGTTTAAGGCGCTTGGTTTTTCAGAAGAGGAAGCGAAAGAAAAGTTTGGTTTTCTTCTTGAGGCTTTTGAATATGGAACTCCTCCACATGGGGGAATCGCTCTCGGTCTAGATCGTCTAGTTATGCTTCTTTCTGGAAGTAGTAGCTTGCGTGACACGATTGCATTCCCGAAAACAGCAAGCGCTAGTGATCTATTAATGAAGGCACCAGACGTCGTAAGTGAACAACAGTTACAGGAATTACATTTACATTTGGCGAAAGAGGAAGAGTAAAAAAACAGGGCAAAATCCCCATTTCTAACCATTTGTAAAAATGAGTTACCTATGATAATATTTTATTAACAGGATAGGTCCTGATGTGTTCGTTCTAATTCCTTATCGTTTTGACCGACAAGTTATAAATACGGGAGTCCGTTTGTCTACATTCTGAGTATAAGCCTCCGGTTGAGAGGACATACAAGGTTTGTAGCAGGACACCCACCTGCCAAGAGCGGGTTCAAAACAGAGGTTAAAAAGACGGCACGATCGGGACTTATCCATTTTTGTTTTGAAAGAGGTTGTTCAAAAAGTCCGGTAAAAATGACACTGCGAATTTCTTCGTTGGCTTGTTTCTGTGCTGCTCATGTATCTAACTGCATACATTCCGCTGCTCGAAACTGCGCCGCCTCGAACTTCTTGGTCCTTTTTATCCTCCTTTTTGATAACACGCATTAAAAGATACAACCAGCTGGAGAAATGTTGGTTGTTTTTTACTGTGTAAAATTGTTCGTTTATGACGATAGTGCAAACTTACGACATGAAAAATATATATTCATTTTGAAAGCAAACTCATAAGATGGAGTTGAATAAGATGTTACATCAATTTTCGCGCAATGAATTAGCGATTGGACAAGAAGGGCTTGATCGATTAAAGAACAGTACTGTAGCTGTTCTAGGGGTAGGCGGGGTAGGTACTTTCGCAGCAGAGGCATTAGCACGCTCTGGAGTAGGAAAACTAATTTTAGTTGACAAAGATGATGTAGATATCACCAATGTGAATCGGCAGTTGATCGCGTTATTATCGACTGTAGGCCAACCTAAAGTGGATTTAATGGAAAAAAGGATTGAAGATATTAACCCCGAATGTGAAGTGGTTTCCCTGAAAATGTTTTATACGGAAGAAACCTCGGATTTGTTTTTTGAACAACAGCCTGATTTTGTAATAGATGCCTCAGATACGATCAGTTACAAAATTTTATTAATGAAAGAATGTTTAAAAAGGAAAATTCCGATTATTTCATCCATGGGAGCAGCAAACAAGATGGACCCTACACGATTAAGAATAAGTGACATCTCTAAGACACATACAGATCCAATTGCAAAGGTAGTTCGCACAAGATTAAAAAAAGAGGGAATTAAAAAAGGAATCCCAGTGGTCTTTTCAGATGAAAGCCCGATTGTTATTCGTGAGGATGTCCGGAAGACCGTAGGAAATGATGGTTCAGAAATACGGAAAGCGCAAATGCCTCCATCTTCTAATGCTTTTGTTCCATCAACAGCGGGGTTATTTATGGCGAGTTATGTTGTAAGAGAAATTATAAAAGATATTTCTATCGAACGAATAAAGGATCGTAAGTAGTTAGGTGAATGAGGACCGAAACGGAAGGAACATAAATTATTTCAATTTATGTCTCTTTCGTTTCGGTCTTAGTTTATTTTAGGAAAATGCGGGCCGCTTAGCGGCCGCTAATTATCTTATATAAATCATGAAATGGATAGTTAAAGTTAAAAGATGCATGTTTATTTTTCGGATCAATAAACGCAATGATCGGATAGGCATGACTCCTAATGTCTTAGTAAATAAGGTTATAAGATGGATATAGACTGTAATTTGCGGCTTTGTTAATTTATATATAAGCATTGATCCCATTAGGAGAGGGGTTTCGGTAAATTCAAAAATCAATCCAAAAAAGGAGGTTTATCTATGAGTTCTAAAGTGACACAAGTAACTAAGACTATTCAGCAGGAATTTTTATTGCCTAATAGGAAGCCGCTTACAACGCGTTTGTGGAAAGATCGATGGCTTTATTTATTTTTATTACCTGGTCTTGTCTATTTTATTGTTTATAAGTATCTGCCGATGTGGGGCGTTTTAATATCTTTTCAGAACTACCAGCCACACCTTGGTATATGGAATAGTCAGTGGGTGGGATTCAAACATTTCGAACGGTTTTTTAGTGAACCTGAGTTTTGGATGCTGTTTAGAAACACCTTATATATTGCATTTCTAGATTTAATGATTTTCTTTCCTATCACCATTATTATTGCCCTTTTATTGAATGAAGTGAGAAAAGAAATGTTTAAACGTTTTGTTCAGACCATGGTTTATGTTCCCCATTTTCTATCGTGGGTTGTCGTTGTTGGGATCAGTTATATTTTATTGACTACGGAAGGTGGGATTATAAATGAATTGATCTCTTGGTTGGGGGGAGATAAGATTCCATTTTTAATGAGCCAGGATTGGTTCCGTCCTTTAATCATCATTCAAATGATTTGGAAGGATGCTGGATGGGGGACGATTATTTTTCTTGCTGCCTTAGCGGGTGTAGATTCTCAATTATATGAGGCTGCTCGTATTGATGGTGCCAATAGGTGGCGCTTATTATGGCATATTACCTTACCTTCCATCCGTAGTGTCATAGTGATCTTACTTATTCTACGCCTTGGGAATTTTTTGGATTTGGGATTTGAACAAATATTTCTTATGTTAAATGCCATGAACCGCGAAGTTGGAGAGGTTTTTGATACTTACGTATATCAAGTTGGGATTAGACAAGGCCAATTTAGCTATAGCGCTGCAGTCGGTTTATTTAAATCGATTGTAGGTTTTATATTAGTCATTGGAGCCAATTCATTAGCAAAGAAATTTGGCGAAGAAGGGATTTATTAGAGGAGGAAAGGAGGAATTACCCTTGATTCAGGATAAAACAATTGGGAGTAGAATATTCGATGTGTTTAATTATCTGATTTTATTTATGATTGCTTTGGTCACCGTTCTTCCATTTTTATATGTTGTGATGACATCCTTTTCCAATTCATCTTCGATTATTCCAACAGGTTTTTCTTTAGATGCATACCGTTACATTTTTTCAACTGAAACATTTGCAAGAAGTATGGGGGTTTCGGTTTATATCACCATTTTAGGGACGATTATTAATCTGTTTTTTACTTCATTAATGGCTTATGCCTTAGCCCATACCCATATTGCAGGACGTCGGCTCATTTTACTGATGGTAATCTTTACGATGTTATTTAACGGGGGAATGATCCCCACCTATTTTATCGTTAAAGGGACGGGACTAATAGATTCGTTATGGGCCTTAATGATCCCTAATGCAATCAGCGCCTTTTATCTTATAATTATGAAAAACTTTTTTCAAGGGATACCAGAGGAATTAAAAGAATCTGCAAGAATGGATGGATGTCATGAAGTGGGCATTTTATTTAGAATCGTTATCCCTTTATCATTGCCAGCAATGGCGGCCTTTGGTCTTTTTTACTCAGTTGGATTATGGAATCAGTACTTTAATGCTGTTTTATATATTAATAATCCATTAAAATGGCCGGTACAAGTATTGCTTCGACAAGTTGTGATCTTAGCACAAGGTTCCATTGGGGATTCTACTGAAATTGCCGATGATGCCGTCGTTTTTTCGGAAGGGATTAAAATGGCGGTTATTGTTATTTCTACGGTCCCCATCTTGTTAGTATATCCATTCCTACAAAAACACTTTGCTAAAGGAGTCTTACTGGGGTCTGTTAAAGGATAATTTTATGCGAAAAGGGAGGAAAAGAGCCATGTTGAAGAAATTATTTGTTTTCATGATTGGATTGGTGTTACCTCTAGTTTTTTTAGCGAGTTGTAGTGGGAAAGAGGAAGTAGCTAGTGAAAAAACTAGTTCTAAGCAGGATAGAGAATTAGAAATTAGTATTATGATGCATTTTGATGGCATTGAGTTCCCACAAAAAGGAAATGATGTTGAAAAGGCTATAGAAGAATACACAAATACAAAATTAGATATCCAAGCTGCTCCAGGTGCAACATTTTCGGAAAAGTTACCGGCTGTCATTGCTTCAGGAGATATGCCTATGGTAATCGGTATGAATCAGTATAGAGAGCCATATATGATTAATGCGTTTCGGGGAGATCTGTTTTGGGAAATTGGGCCTTATTTAGATCAATTTCCAAATTTATCAAGCATAAATCCGGTTATTTTCGATAATATCTCCACCGATGGAAAAACATATGGTCTTCCTCGGATGCGGCCTTTAGCCCGTGATGTTTATACCTACCGAAAGGACTGGTTAGATAACTTAGGAATGAAAGAACCAGAAACGGTTGAGGAATTTTACGAAATGCTTCATGCCTTTACTTATAATGATCCTGATCAGAATGGGAAGGATGATACGTACGGTATGACTGTGGAAAAAGAAGGGTTAATCAATCGGTTTGCCCCTCTATTTGGTGCACCAAATGGTTGGGACGAGAAAGATGGAGAGTTCATTCATACAACATCTACCCCAGAATATTTGGATGGCTTGAAATTTTTTAAAAAGTTATATGACGATGGATTAATTACAGAAGATTTTGCTGTTATTGAGCGTTCTCAATGGGAAGAAGCCTTTTCATTGGGAAAAGCTGGAGTTTGGCCTGATACGAGTAATTCGATTGTACGTATGTACAATCGAATTAGGGAACATGATCCGAATGCAGAATTAGGAGCTTTTAGTTTACTTGAGGGGCCTCATGGAAAGAGAGTTCCTGCAGGGGGAGGACATAATGGGATCTTTGTTTTTCCAAAGTCATCCATAAAAACAGAAGAAGAATTACTTCAGGTTTTAGGCTTTTTTGAAAAGCTACAGGAAGAGCCGATGCATACGCTGTTTAAATGGGGAATTGAAGGAAAACATTATGATTTGGTTGATGGAAAGCCTGTTTTAAATGAGGGTGCAGACCTTCATAATGAAGTCATTCTTCCTTATACATTACCACTTGGAATTGTACCAGCGGAAACGAATGCACTGGAAGGTGAACTATCACCACTAGAGAAATTAGAATTAGAACTTCCGATTGAAAATGAATCTTTTGCTATTCATAATCCTGCAACTAGATTAATTTCGGATACACAAGCAGAGAAGGGCCCACAATTAAATACGATTATTTCAGATGCCAATATAAAGTTTATTATGGGGCAATTAGATGAAAAAGGTTGGAAAAAAGAAATAGAAAAATGGAGAAGTAGTGGCGGAGACAAAATGGGCGAAGAGTATGCCGCAGAATATGCTAAATTAGAAAAATAATATATGGCTATAAGAATCGAAAGACAGGTATCCTTTGATGCCTGTCTTATTACGTTAGAATCCCCTAAAAGTCACTTGTTACTTTTCCGATATTAGGCTTATTATATTAGAAAAGCCTGCATTCGTTGAGGTAAAGGGGGGATTTTTATTAATATGAAAAAATCAAGATATTATAAAAAGCTATTTATATTGAGTCTATTATTATCGACTTTCCCTGTCATTATATTAGGTGTTTTATCTTACTACAAGGCAGCTAGCGAAATAGAAGAAAAAGTTGCGAAAGAAAATATGCAAGTTTTACAACAGACTAAGATGAGTTTAGAATATCACCTAGAGTCACTAGATAATAATGTAACGCAATTTATTTTGTCCCCATCATTTACTTCTAACTATGAACGTAAGTTAACTTCCGAAGATTTTATGACATACCGTGATTTATTAGCTGCGATGAAAAGATTTCAAACAAACAAGTTATGGACCGACGAGGTAGAGCTGATTAATTTTAAAGAAAACTGGGTGATTACGAAAGGTGGATTAAATTACCCTAGTGAAACGGATTATTTTAAAAGATACTCTAGTGTAAAAAAAATCCCCAATTCATCAACTTGGATGATCATTTCCAATAACAACGTGGAGTCTGTCAACTTGGTGAAAAAACTACCTTTACTGACGAATGAACCGAAAGGGCTAATAAGGATTTCAATTCCTAAAAAGGAAATTAACAAACTAATGAATGGAGATAAAAATACAGAAGATTTCTTTGTATTGGATAGTGATTATCAATTAATTTCTGAAAATAGATCTTGGAATCACCTTCTTACATCAGACAAGTTGGTAAATGAACTGAAAAGTAAGGAAAAGGAAAATGGTTATTTTACGATGAAAATAAATGATGAGAATGTTGGCGTTAATTTTAGTAAATCTTCTTACAATCATTGGACCTATCTATCCATTGTCCCGATAGGAGCTATCACCAAGGACTCAAAGGATATCGGTTGGTATACGGCAATTGTGTGTATCATCATTTTAATCGTTATAATCATCGCTGTCTCCTTATCTTCCAGACATTTATATCAACCAATTCTTCACATGTATCAATCCATTGTATCTCACGAAGATAGTAAAAACATTTTAAATCTAAAGGATGAATTTATAAGTATACAAAATGGGATTTCTCAATTTCGGGATCAGATTGAAACCCAAAGAGAACATTTAAGAGAATTCTTTGTATTAGGTTTGTTTATGGGGCAATTAAAAGTTGAGAAAATCAATGAAATGGTAGAGGATCTAAAATTTAAGAGAGATTGGCAATCACTGGCTGTTCTCGTTATAAAAAATGATATGTTAGAAAAAGTTAAATACAAAGAAACAGATAATGAATTAATATTGTATTCTATTAAGAATCTAATAAGCAAATCGATCCCTAACGAATTGCGCTTTCCCCCGGTAGTTTTGGATGAATACCAAGCAACCATCATACAAATTCATGAAAAAAATCCAAAACATCATCGTAAATATTTATCCAGTTTAGCGGAAGAAATGAATCATTTGGTTCTGGAATATCTTGATTTACGTATTAGTATTGGAATTAGTCGCCCTTATACGAATTTAGCAGACACAGAACATGCTTACCATGAAGCAACAGAGGCACTCAGATATCATCAGAAATTAGAACCCGGAATGATTATAAGCATTGATGATGTTACCTTAGATCACTCCGTAAAAAACAGTTTCCCAAAACAGGTTTGTCAGGAGCTAATCGAATCGATTAAGGGAGCGCATACAGAAGAAGTTGAGCGATCAATAAACGAATTTATGATAGCGGTTACAAATAATAATATTTCTTTTCAGCAATATCAAAGTATAATGGTGCAATTGCTCTCTAAACTATTGGAGCTTGTTCAAGATTTAGATGAAATTCCTGAAAAGCTTTTTGGTAAGAAAATATTATTTGAAGAATTATTAAGACTTAAAAATAAAAATGAAGTCGAAAGTTGGATAACGCAGATCATACTTCCGCCAATTATTCAAAAGTATGCTGATAAACAAAGTGCCATACAGATCAATATTACAGAAAGTGTCATATCCATTATTGAAAAGGAATTTACTAGCGATTTAACTCTTGAAATGATCGCCTCTAAGATAAATTTCCATCCCAGTTATATTAGCCGAGTATTTAAAAAAGAAACGGGGCTCAGCTTTAGTGAATACCTGTTAAGGTATAGAATAAAAAACATGAAAAAGGTATTAAGAGAAACAAATATGAAGATTGCTGAGATTGCGGAAATGTTTCATTATAATAGTTCAGCTTCTTTTATACGTTCATTTAGGAAGGTGGAAGGCATGACACCTGGACAATATCGAAAAAAGTACTATTCATAATGCCAGGATCAGGATTTATGTCTCCAATTTTTTCTTGGAATGAGGTAGGGACAAAAGTTTTTTAATAACTGAAGATCCGAACAATACGGTGTTTGAGCATGTACTAGCTCCGGAAATATACTTCGCTAATTCATTAAATTGTTCGTTCCTAAAGTTGGCTGTTTTACTTATGTCCCAGCCTCATTCTATAGATTATTTTTCCTTATTTTCTCATACACTGTTGCAAGAGCCTGCTCAAATTTCCCTGTCTTTTTCGGTTCATAATATTCTTTGTTTTTTAGTTTATCGGGGAGATATTGTTGTTTCACCCAGCCGGTTTCATAGTCATGGGGATATTTGTAATCAATCCCTCTACCGAGTTCTTTCGCCCCTTGGTAGTGAGCATCTTTTAAATGAAGGGGAACTTCTCCACTTCGTCCTGCTCTAATATCGCTAAGCGCTTTATCTATAGCCATTATCGCTGAATTCGATTTTGGGGAAAGGCATAATTCAATTACGGCATTGGCTAACGGAATCCGAGCTTCTGGGAAGCCGATTTTTTCAGCTGTTTGGATGGCCGCGAGCGTTCTAGAGCCTGCTTGTGGATTGGCAAGGCCAATATCTTCATAAGCGATCACCAAAAGTCTTCTTGCAATACTTGGTAAATCACCGGCTTCAATAAGTCGGCTTAAATAATGAAGAGCTGCGTTTACATCACTACCTCTAATTGACTTTTGAAAACCACTCAAAACATCATAATGAGCATCGCCATCTTTGTCATGGGCTAAGCTTTTTTTCTGTAAGCATTCTTCCGCCACGTTCATGGTAATATGAATTTGTCCGTCTGCAGCAGGGTCAGTTGATAAAACGGCCAGTTCCAAAGCATTTAAGGCACTTCTGGCATCCCCGTTGCTCGCGGCGACAAAATGATCTAAAGCTTGCTCCTCAATGGAGATGGAATAAGTGCCAAGACCTCTCTCTGGATCTTCTAACGCTCGGTTTAACGTCTGTTTAATCTCATCTTCACTTAATGGAAATAACTCGAAAATCTGACAGCGGCTTCTTATAGCCGGATTAATCGCATGGTAAGGATTACTCGTTGTGGCCCCAATCAAAATAATTGTGCCGTTTTCTAAATAAGGAAGTAAGAAATCTTGCTTCCCCTTGTCAAGACGATGAACCTCATCAAGTAAGAGGATTACTTTACCACTCATTTTCCCTTCAGCAGCGACAATTTCCATATCTTTTTTATTATTTGTTACGGCATTTAAAGTGCGAAAAGCATATTGCGTACTTCCGGCAATCGCACTTGCGATCGATGTTTTTCCGATTCCGGGTGGGCCATATAAAATCATCGATGACAATTGCTTTGCCTTGACCATTCTTGCTATAATTTTATTTTCGCCTACTAAATGTTGCTGCCCCATTACCTCTTCGATGTTTTTGGGGCGCATTCTAAAAGCCAAAGGTTGTTTCTTCACAAAATATCTCTCCAACTCTTCTTTCATTGGGTATTAACATCCAGCTCCAGTGCCCAGCGACTAGCAAACTTTCGGTGCCTGCTTGCGTAAGTCAACATCCATTCGCTTTTCAATGTCTAGCTGCAGGCGGTAGGGGCTCGAGGTCAAATAACCTGGAATCCTGGAAGGGAAAGAACGCCCTTCCAGGATTCCAGAACATTTGCTTGTCGCCCCTGAACAACCGCCTTCCGCTTTTCGTGGCTCACTGTGTTTCCTTTATCTCAGGCCAACAGGATGTTGGTCAGAACGGCGTTGCGCCAGGACGGCGCGCCTTTAGCCGTTCATCCTTATTATAAAAGTTTGTACGTCGCTAAACGGGCGCTTGCGCTTTTCTAATTATCATACCAAAATAGTCAGATATATGCATTCAATATGATGGATATGCTATAATAGTGAAATGCGAAGGAGTCTGATTAGATGAAGAATGTTTTGCTTTATAAACGATTTCTCCTTTTCGTGGTCGGACTTCTCATTATGTCTTTTGGGATTGTCCTTATGATCGTTTCCAATTTTGGAGTATCTCCATGGGATGTTTTACATGTAGGGCTATATTATCAATTCGGTCTAACGATTGGGACATGGTCCATTCTGGTTGGATTTATTGTTTTAGGGAGCTCGTCTTTATTAATGAAAAGATGGCCCAAATTTGGCGCCTATTTGAATATGATACTTGTCGGATTGTTTATTGATATGTATATGAAAATCCCTTTTCTCATCGAACCAAACCATATGGCTGAGAAGTTTATTATGTTTTTTATAGGTATGGTGATTAACGCGTATGGAATGGGAATCTATCTTTCAGCTGAAATGGGGGCTGGTCCTCGAGATAGTTTTATGCTTGCTTTACAAGAAAAAACAGGCTGGAAAATTGCGACAGTGAGACGCCTCATGGAAGTGATCGTTCTTGCCATTGGCTGGATCTTAGGGGGACCTGTTTTTTATGGAACGATTATCTTTAGTTTAACTGTGGGAACATTTATTGGCATTGCTCTACCTCAATGCCGGTTCGTAGCAAGTAAATTTTTAAAGGTACATCATAAATTAGATCAAAGAATAGAACGGAGTGCAGAATTATGAAGATATCAACTAAAGGAAGATACGGATTAACAATTATGATTGAATTAGGGAAAAAATATGGAGAGGGGCCTATTTCGTTAAAATCAATTGCCAAAACACATAATCTTTCTGAGCACTATTTAGAACAGCTTGCCGGGCCATTACGAAATGCTGGATTAGTGAAGAGTGTCCGTGGCGCTTATGGTGGGTATATCCTAGCAAATGAACCAGCAAAGATTACGGCAGGGGATATTATTCGCGTTTTAGAAGGTCCAATAAGTCCGGTTGAAGGAATTGAAGAAGAAGAGCCAGCCAAACGGAATTTATGGATGAAGGTCCGCGATGCAGTGAAAGAGGTTTTAGATAGTACAACGATTGAGGATTTAGCTAATTATGAAGAGGATGGAACAGAGACACCTTACATGTTTTATATTTGAGGGTGCTCAAAAGATCGAAAACGGGATTGGAAATGAAGGTGAGAAAATTGGAAAGAATTTACTTAGACCATGCCGCAACAACACCGTTGCACCCACTTGTACTGAATAAAATGACAGAGGTTCTAAATACTACATTTGGAAATCCCTCTAGTATTCACTCCTTCGGTAGAGAATCACGGAAACAATTGGATGATGCCCGGCTTATTTTAGCCAAAAGTATTGGGGCTAACCCTTCAGAAATTGTATTTACGAGTGGGGGAACAGAAGCAGACAATTTAGCTATTTTAGGTACAGCTAAAGCAAAGAAGGCTTTTGGTAAGCATATTATTACAACTAAAATCGAACATCATGCTGTGCTTCATACATGCCAGTCCTTAGAAAAGGAAGGATTTGAAGTCACCTATTTAAGCCCTAATGCTCAAGGTGAAATCCTCCTGGACGCAGTAAAAGCCGCACTCCGCCCTGATACCATCTTAGTTACGATTATGTATGGAAATAATGAGGTAGGGTCATTGCAACCTATACAGGAAATGGCCTCTTTATTAAAATCACATCAAGCGATTTTTCATACAGATGCCGTTCAGGCTTATGGAGTCAAGTCCATTGATGTTATGGAGTTAGGGATTGACTTGCTGTCCGTCACCGCTCATAAAATCAATGGACCCAAAGGAATTGGCTTTCTCTATATAAAGGCTGATACGGGAATTGCCCCCATTTTGTATGGTGGAGAGCAGGAGAGAAAGCGGAGAGCTGGCACGGAGAATTTACCGGCCATTGTTGGTTTCGCTAAAGCAGCCCAAGTATCAATGGATGGCTTAGAAAAGAAAGTAGCGTTTTTCTCTCATCTGAGAGAGACATTGATCCAAACATTAGAATCGGAAAAAATTGAATGGAACTTGAACGGTTCCCTGGATAACAGTTTGCCACATATCCTGAATATTAGCTTTCCAAAAACGGATGTTGAATCCATGCTTGTGAATCTTGATTTAATTGGGATTGCAGCATCCAGTGGCTCAGCCTGTACAGCAGGTTCAGTAGAACCTTCTCATGTTTTAGTTGCGATGTTTGGCGAAGCATCGGATCGAATTCGGAATTCGATTCGTTTTAGTTTTGGGATCGATAATACGGAGGAACAAATTGTGAAAGCAGGAAAGGAAATCGCCAAAATCGTTCGTAGGTTTCAAAATTGAAAGGAAGATATAAAATGAAGAAAGCACCAAAGGATACCCGAGTCGTTATCGGTATGTCTGGTGGCGTCGACTCTTCTGTTGCCGCTCTTTTATTAAAAGAGCAAGGGTATGAAGTCATTGGTATTTTTATGAAAAATTGGGATGATACGGATGAATTTGGAATTTGTACAGCAACAGAGGATTATAATGATGTTATAGAAGTATGTAATCAAATTGGCATTCCTTATTATGCCGTTAATTTTGAAAAAGAATATTGGGATAAAGTATTTACGTATTTCCTTGATGAGTATAAAGCTGGGAGAACACCTAACCCAGATGTGATGTGCAATAAAGAAATTAAATTCAAAGCTTTCTTAGATCATGCGATGAATCTTGGGGCAGATTATCTTGCTACAGGACATTATGCCCAAGTGGTGAATGATGGAAAGGAAGTTAAAATGTTAAGAAGCTTAGACGAAAATAAAGACCAAACTTATTTTTTAAACCAGTTAAGCCAACAACAATTGGAAAAAGTAATGTTTCCTTTGGGCTCATTACGTAAAAAGGAAGTACGTGAAATTGCCCAAAAAGCGGGACTTGCTACTGCTTCCAAAAAAGATAGTACAGGCATTTGCTTTATAGGCGAAAGAAATTTCAAGGAATTTTTACAAGGCTATTTACCAGCACAAAAAGGCAATATGGAAACATTAGATGGACAAAAGATGGGGAAACATGATGGGTTGATGTATTATACGATTGGCCAACGCCATGGTCTTGGCATTGGTGGAGAAGGAGAGCCTTGGTTCGTAGTTGGGAAAGACTTAAAGCGAAATGTATTATATGTTGAACAAGGATTTCATCATCCAACACTCTACTCAGATTCCATTATCGCCAAAAATATTAACTGGATATCCCCTACACCAAAACCAACCATCTTTGAATGTACAGCTAAATTTCGTTATCGCCAACCTGATGTAAAGGTAGAAGTGCACATTTTACCTGGACAAGAAGCAAAGGTAGTTTTTAAAGAGCCTGTAAGAGCTGTGACGCCAGGACAAGCGGTTGTTTTTTACCAAGAGGAAGAATGTCTAGGTGGCGGAACAATTGATCAAATCTATAAAGAAGACGCTCAACTTCTGTATGTTGGCTAGATTAGTTTTTATAAATGGTAAAAAGAAAATTTGTAATAGAATTACTTTGGAACTCAGAGTATTTTTGTCCAGCTTCAGCGCCCAGCGACTAGCAAACTTTCGGTTTCTTCCTACGATAAGTCAACATCAGTTCGCCTTTTAGGCTCACTGTGTTTCCTTTATCTTGTCAGAACCCTAAAAAGTTTGTACGTCGCTAAACGGGCGTTTGCGCTTTTCTTATAAAAATGTCAGTCGCTAAAGGCTGGCATTTTTGACGTGAACATCAACTATTCCAATATGGATAAGAATCCATCGGGAATAGATTTTGTGCTATAATTTCATTAGAAAATGGTTCGGAGTGTGAAACATGGATAAAAACAAACAAGCGATTGAGCTATTACAGAACGGAAAGATTGAGAAAGCTGTTCAAATGTTTACAGAAGTAATTGAAGAAGATCCAAAAGATCCCGTAGGCTATGTGAATTTTGCCAATGTACTAATTTCGATTGGAGAAACGGCTCGGGCTGAATCATTTTTAAAAAAAGCCATCGAACTTGATGACCAAGCTGCGGCTGCTTATTATAGCTATGGAAATTATTATTTTAATCAAGAACGGTATGATCAAGCTGCCGGAATGTTTGAGAAGGCTCTTGCAAATGGATTGGATACAAATGATCTTCACTACATGCTAGGGATGTGTTTTATTTCTTTGGGTAAATTTGCCCTCTCACTACCATATTTACAAAGAAGTGTAGAGTTAAATGAAGAAGATATCGAAGCAAGGTTTCAGTATGGACTAGCTCTTGCACAATCTGAATCCTATAAAGAAGCGATTGAGCAATTACAAAAAGTCATAGAAGCTGATCCACAACATGCGGATGCTTATTATAATTTAGCCATAGCTAATGCCGTTACAGGAACTGAACCTCATGATATCCTCTCTTTATTAGATCAAGCCATTGCCATTCAACCGGATCATATATTAGCCTTGAATGCAAGGAAGGCTGTTGTGGAATTAGTGGAAAGTAAGAACTAAGGCTGTAAGGAGAGAGAATTATGGACGTGCGGCAGGATTCGCTGGATCTTTTTTCTGAGCAGGAAAAATATATACAAGGGCGACACCTTGTGACCATTTTTCATAATGAGCAAAATTTCTATTCAGTGGTCAGAATAAGGATTGAGAAAACAGATGTGGAAATTAAGGATAAAGAGGCTGTAATTGTTGGCCATTTTCCAAAACTTCAGGACGAAGAATCGTATGTTTTCTATGGGCAAATGAAGGAGCACCCTAAATTCGGCCTGCAATTTAATGCTAGCCATTTTAAAAAAATTATGCCACAAACAAAGCAAGGCATTGTTGCTTATTTGTCCAGTGAATTATTTAAAGGGATTGGAAAAAAAACCGCCGAAAGAATTGTAGAAGTGCTTGGAGAAAACGCGATCAGCCGAATTCTTGAACAACCCTCCTTACTTGATTCGATTCCGAAATTGGGGCCTGAAACGGCAAAGGATCTTTATAACACATTGTTGGAACATCAAGGCCTTGAAAGAATCATGGTGGGATTAAACCAATATGGATTTGGTCCCCAAATTTCCATGAAGATTTATCAGGTTTATAAAGAGGAAACCTTAACCATATTGGAAAGAAATCCTTACCAATTAATTGAAGATGTGGAAGGGATTGGATTTGGTCGTGCGGATGAATTAGGCTCACAATTGGGGATTACGGGTAATCATCCTGATCGAATTAAAGCAGGCTGCCTCTATTTATTGGAGCAAGATTGTTTGAAAAATGGCCATGTGTACCTTGAAGCAGAGGAATTATTGGAAAAAGTCAAAGGATTATTGGAAGATAGTCAAAATATAGAAATTCCCTATGATAATATTGCACAAGCGATGATAAGTCTTGAAGAAGAGGGGAAAATCATCGGTGAGAAAAAGAGGATCTATTTACCTTCTCTTTATTTTGCTGAAAAAGGGATTGTGACGAATCTCAATCGGGTGATGGAACAGACTGAATATGCCGATCAATTTCCTGAATCGGAATTCTTATTAGCATTAGGAAAGTTGGAGGAACGGCTAAATGTTCAATATGCACCATCACAGAAAGAGGCGATCCAAACGGCTTTAACAAGCCCAATGATGATTTTAACGGGTGGGCCAGGAACCGGTAAAACGACAGTTATTAAAGGAATTGTGGAACTTTATGCTGAGCTACATGGCTGTTCACTGGATCCAAAAGCGTATAAACAGGAAGAGCCGTTCCCTATTTTGTTAACAGCGCCAACGGGTCGAGCGGCTAAAAGAATGTCAGAGTCAACGGAGTTACCGGCCATGACCATTCATAGGCTTTTGGGAATGACAGCGCAGGAGAATCTCGATTCCGATGGAGAACGGGAATTAGAAGGTAAATTGATTATCGTAGATGAAATGTCGATGGTTGATACATGGCTTGCCCATCAGTTATTTAAAGCACTTCCCTCGCAGATTCAAGTGATTTTGGTAGGGGATGAGGATCAATTACCTTCTGTTGGACCAGGGCAAGTTTTAAAAGATTTACTTCATTCTCATGCTGTTCCAGTCGTTCAATTAACGGATATTTATCGTCAAAAAGAAGGTTCCTCGATCATCGAGCTTGCACACCAAGTGAAAAAAGGCGAAATCCCCACGGATCTATTAAAACCACAAAAGGATCGCTCCTTTATCAAATGTCAAACAGATCAAATGGGAGATGTAATTAAACGAATTGTTTTAAGTGCCAAAAAAAAGGGATATACGGCAATGGATGTACAAGTATTAGCTCCCATGTATCGGGGACCAGCAGGAATCGATGCGATGAATCAAATCTTACAAGAGATATTTAACCCCAATGAAGATCAAAAAAGAAAAGAACTGTCATTTGGGGAAACGAAATATCGAATCGGCGATAAGATATTACAACTTGTTAATCAGCCTGAAAAAAATGTTTTTAATGGTGATATCGGCGAAATTATCTCGATTCTGACAGCAAAGGAAAATACCGAAAAACAGGATATGGTGATTGCATCTTTTGAAGGGACAGAAGTTACGTATACAAGATCAGACTTAAATCAAATTACGCTTGCCTATTGTTGCTCGATCCATAAATCTCAAGGAAGCGAATTTCCGATTGTCATCATGCCAATCGTACGTAGTTATTATCGAATGTTAAGGCGAAATCTCTTATATACAGGGCTCACCAGAAGTAAAAAGTCTTTAGTTTTATGTGGGGAAGAACAGGCATTTCAAATCGGTGTACAAAGGGAAGATGATCAACAAAGAAAAACTTCCCTTTATGAAAAGTTGACTTTACTTCAATCAAATGAGGAAAAAGAATTTGTCCATGTCGAGGAATTATCGGAAGAGACGTGGATGATGATTGACCCGATGATTGGGATGGAAAATGTTACGCCTTATGATTTTCTGGAGACAGAGGGAAAATAAAAATGTTCGGAAAGGAGTAGATTCTTTGCGGACCTTTTCCCTCTTAAAGGACACGCCTATATACGATCATCAGGGAGAGTTGTTCGGCTCTGTTTGTGATATTTGTATTGAAGCGAATGGTCGTGTTACCCATTTGTTGTTACAGAAAAAAGGTTTAATGGGAAAGAAATTTATTGTACCAATGGAAGAAATAACAGCTTGGGAAGAGAGCGGGATTACCCTTCGTGCCGATGAGAAACTTATGCCCTATAGTAAAAATGAACAGACATATACCATGACACATGATCAGCCTCTAGCAAAAATCAAAACCATTTCTCAAGAAGGGGAAACTTTAGGTTTATTAGATGATGTATATTTTTTAGAGGAAATGGGCACGATCGTAGGGTATGAGCTGACAGATGGTTTCTTTTCTGATATCACAAAAGGAAAACGAATCATTCGGACTCCACTTCCACCCCAGATTAGAGAAGAGACACTCGTAATGTCAGTGAATAAGTTACGAGGTGGTCATAATGATGATGAAGTGTCCGAATTGCCAAAGTAAGGATCTCGGTAAGATCGGCGTCAATCAATATTATTGTTGGAATTGCTTCATTGAATTATCCATTGGGAAGGAAACGATCCATACTCATCAAGTGGAAGAGGATGGAAGCCTAAGTTCCTTGGATGATT
Source organism: Bacillus subtilis (assembly GCF_008764245.1). GTDB lineage: Bacteria > Bacillota > Bacilli > Bacillales > Bacillaceae_C > Lederbergia > Lederbergia ruris. Next base: position 15,027 of record NZ_VTQV01000034.1, on the reverse strand, counting down.
TATTTGATGAGCAACTCCGCAAGCTTAGTTAATAGGAAGTCTCCAGTTGGAGGCTTCTTTTTTTGGGCAAACAGGAAGTTGGTCAGAACGGTGTTGTGCCAGGAAGGCGCGTATTTAGCCTTTGAACCTTTTCCATTATCCAAGTTTGTACGTCGCTAAACGGGCGCTTGCGTTTTTTTCACAGGATAGGAAAGTATAAAAATTGGCTAATGTTCGGATCTAGCTCCAGCGCCTAGCCCCTCGAGGTCAAATAACCCTGAACCTATGAAGGGAAAGATCGCCCTTCATAGGTTCAGGAACATTTGCTTGTCGGGGCTGAGCAAGGCGCTTGCGCTTTTCTTAATGATCTCTACATAAATTCTCTTTTCGCAAGGAAAACTAACGGCGAGGAGGGAGAACTTTTGAAAGAGCGTCATCTCCAATTTATATTAAAACTAAGTATCGTATTACTCATTTTTTTAACTCTTTATTGCTTCTTACTAATCAAACCAGTATGGCTCCCCATTTTAAGAGCGATAATGATTGGAGTGATGCCTTTTTTAATAAGTGGATTTATCGCATATATTCTGCACCCCATTATTATTCGTCTAGAGAAATTTGGAATGAATAGGACATTGGCTATTACCCTCATTTATGTAACCTTTTTTATTGGAATGGGTTATGGAATGTATGTAGGAATTCCATTGTTTATTCGACAACTACGGGATTTTTCTGATCAGCTACCAATTTTCATCGGTCAATACCGAGATTGGATTCATCATTTAGAAGTGTCCACATCCCATTTTCCAGATGGAATTCAAAATCAAATCGATGAAAAAATAGATGCCTTAGAAAAATGGTTTAATCGATGGATTGAGAAAAGTATTAATTCTCTTGTTGCCTTAATTGATTATCTTGTGATTATTGCGGTCATTCCGTTTATTTCTTTTTATATGCTAAAAGACATTTCATTATTAAAAAGGGCAACATGGTACATAGCCCCAAAAAGATGGCGTGAAAATGGACAGAAGTTTCTCGAAGCAGTGAATGAATCATTAGGTGGATATATTCGCGGTCAAATATTAGTATGTGCTTTAGTCGCAGTTTTGTCGACTGTAACCTTAGTTATATTAGGTGTGAATTATCCAATTATGCTAGGACTATTTATTGGTATTACGAATATTATTCCTTATTTTGGATCTGTCATAGGCTTAGTTCCGACAGTTGCTATCGCTTTGTTATCCTCACCCAAATTAGCGATTATTACTACGATCGCAATGCTTATTATTCAATTTTTAGAAGGGAATGTTTTATCACCCTTTATCGTTGGGAAATCCCTTCATATGCATCCGCTATTTATTATGGCAGCCTTAGTAGTTGGAGGAGAGGTTTTTGGAGTGATAGGCATGATTTTATCCATCCCTATTCTGGCTGTCATCAAAATTGCGATTGTTCACTCGAGGGACTATTTAATAAAAACTAGACAGTCATAGATTGACAAATCATCTTCCTCTTTCTATAATGCGAATATAGATTAAGTTAATTAATGGAACTTGATGAAGGATCTAGTTGTTAAAGAAGTGCGAATAAAAGAGAAGAATTTCCGAGGCTGAAAGAGATTCTATCCGTATTATTAACAACACGCCAATCCCGAGAGCAGCTAATTCCTGCCGTTTGCCGCGTTAAGGTGACTTGAGATGATCAATGATTTCCGTTGATCGAATCAGGGTGGTACCGTGAAATATAGCTTCGCCCCTGTATAGGGGCGAGGCTTTTTTATATTTTATATTTTTAGAAGGAGTGAAAAAAATGAAACAACTAACTGGTGCCGAAATTAGGCAAATGTACTTAGACTTTTTCCAAGAAAAAGGGCATTCCGTTGAACCGAGTGCATCTTTAATTCCCCATGATGATCCAACATTATTATGGATTAATAGTGGAGTGGCAACTTTAAAGAAATATTTTGATGGACGGGTAAAGCCTGAGAATCCACGGATTGTGAATGCACAAAAATCAATCCGCACAAATGATATTGAAAATGTAGGTAAAACAGCAAGACATCATACTTTTTTTGAGATGCTTGGTAATTTCTCTATCGGTGATTATTTCAAAGAAGAAGCAATTGAATGGGCCTGGGAATTTCTAACAGATCCAAAATGGATTGGTTTTGAGGCAGAAAAGTTATCAGTGACGATTCATCCTGAAGATGATGAGGCATTTGAGTTGTGGCATAAGAGAATCGGCTTGCCGGAAGAGAGGATTATCCGATTGGAGGAAAACTTCTGGGATATTGGGGAAGGTCCGAGTGGCCCGAATACAGAGATTTTCTATGATCGAGGTCCTGAGTATGGAGATGACCCAAATGATCCTGAGCTTTATCCAGGAGGAGAAAATGAACGTTATTTGGAAATTTGGAATTTAGTTTTTTCCCAATTTAATCATAATCCTGATGGGACGTATACTCCTTTACCAAAGAAAAATATTGATACGGGGATGGGCTTGGAGAGAATGGCGTCTGTTATCCAAAATGCCCCAACTAATTTCGATACAGATCTATTTTTACCGATTATTCATGCAACGGAGAAGATTTCTGGTCAAACTTATGATGCAGCAACAGGAACAGCTTTTAAAGTCATTGCTGATCATATTCGTACCGTAAGCTTTGCCGTTGCGGATGGGGCTTTACCTTCCAATGAAGGGCGTGGTTATGTATTACGGCGGTTATTGAGAAGAGCTGTACGATATGCCAAACAAATTCAAATTGAAAAACCATTTATGTATCAATTAGTCCCTACTGTGGCGGAGATTATGAAAGATTATTACCCGAATGTGATGGAGAAAACGGATTTTATCCAAAAAGTAATTAAAAATGAAGAGGATCGTTTCCATGAGACGTTGCATGATGGGCTAGAGATTTTATCTGCTATGATCAGGAAGGCAAAGGAAGAAGGAAAAACAGTTATCGATGGTGCGAATGTTTTCAAGCTTTATGATACGTATGGTTTCCCGGTTGAGTTAACAGAAGAATATGCCGAGGAAGAACAGATGGGGATTGACCATGCTGGGTTTGAAAAGGCAATGGAGCAACAGAGAGAAAGGGCTCGATCTGCCCGGGAAGATACGGCATCTATGCATGTTCAAGGCGGTATATTAGGTGAGGTCAATGTGGCTAGTGAATTTATCGGTTATGGACAATTAAGTGTAGAAACGAAAGTCCAAGCAATCATTAAAGATGGCGAGCTAGTAGAATTCGCAGAAGTTGGGGATGAGGTAGAATTTATCCTTGAAGAGACTCCTTTTTATGCGGAAAGTGGCGGTCAGGTTGCGGATCAAGGTCAGTTAATCGCTGAAGGTCTTCTTGTTCAAGTGACAGAAGTTCAAAAGGCGCCAAATGGACAAAATCTTCATAAGGCAAAAGTAAACGCAGGTGTCTTAAAAGAAGGAATGACAGTGCATGCTCAAGTGGATGAAACGATGCGCCGGCAAACGGAGAAAAATCATACTGTTACCCATCTATTACATCAAGCTCTAAAAGATGTCCTTGGCCAGCATGTAAACCAAGCTGGATCCTATGTTGGTCCGGATCGCCTACGTTTTGACTTCTCTCATTTTGGTCAAGTCAAGCCAAATGAATTAGAAGAAATCGAACATATTGTCAATGAAAAGATCTGGGCATCCTTACCTGTAACCACTGAGACGATGCCGATTGATCAAGCGAAAGAAAAAGGGGCTATGGCTTTATTTGGTGAAAAATATGGTGATGTGGTTCGCGTTGTCTCCATTAGTGATTACAGCCTTGAGCTATGCGGTGGATGTCATGTAGGAAACAGCGCCTCCATTGGCTTCTTCAAAATTTTATCTGAGAGTGGAATTGGGGCTGGTACTCGTAGAATAGAAGCTGTAACAGGTAAAGCTGCCTATGAAATAGTAAGTGACGAATTAAAAAGGCTTGATACGATTGCAGAACTATTGAAAACAAAGCCGGTGAATCTTGTTCATAGAGTGAAATCCTTACTAAGTGAATTGAAAGATGTTCACCGTGAAAATGAATCTCTATCAGCCAAAATGGCAAATCAAGAAGCAGGAAAAATGCTCAATCAAGTAGAAATGATTGAGGGGGTAAAAGTTTTAGTGAATCAAGTGCAATCAACAGATATGAATACGTTGAGAACCACGGTAGATGATTTAAAACAAAAAATATCTTCAGGAATCATTGTTTTGGCTTCAAGCCAAAATGGAAAAGTGAACATTATTGCAGCTGTCACAAAGGATTTAACGGAAAAATATCACGCCGGAAAATTAGTAAAGGAAGTAGCGAAGATTTGTGGTGGCGGTGGTGGTGGTCGTCCAGATATGGCCCAGGCTGGAGGGAAAAACCCCGAAAAATTGGAAGAAGCGCTAAACTATGTCAAGGATTGGGTGAAATCCGTTTGATTCCAAGTCGAAATCATGTACAATATAGGTAATGTTTAACAATTGGACCTATCTTTAAGAGGATGTTCAAAAAGTCCGGTAAAACTCCTTTTTGAACACACACTTTAATGGTAGTCTTAAGAGAGGTGTTATATATTGAGCTCTTTTGATAAAACAATGCGATTTGATTTTCATGAGGATCCGATGGAGCAGGAAGTGAAAGAGGTCCTATTACAGGTATATGGAGCTCTTCAAGAAAAAGGGTATCACCCGATTAATCAAATCGTTGGTTACTTACTTTCCGGAGATCCAGCCTACATTCCACGTCATCAGGATGCACGGAATATGATGCGAAAGCTTGAAAGGGACGAAATCATTGAAGAGCTAGTTAAATCGTATTTAAAACAGCATCGTGAGGAATAATATATGCGAATCATGGGTTTAGATGTAGGGTCCAAGACGGTTGGCGTAGCGATAAGTGATGAAATGGGATGGACTGCTCAGGGGATAGAGACCATCCCAATTGATGAGGAGAAAAATAATCTTGGTTTTAATCGAATCAAACAAGTCATTGAAGAATACCACGTGGAAAAAATTGTCGTCGGCTTCCCAAAAAATATGAATAACACGATTGGTCCAAGGGGACAAGCTTCAAAATCGTATGCAGAAAAACTGGAGACACAATTCCAGTTGCCGGTCTTATTATGGGATGAGCGTTTAAGCACAATGGCGGCGGAACGCGTATTACTTGCAGCAGACGTAAGTCGAAAAAAAAGAAAAAAGGTTATCGACAAAATGGCCGCCGTGATGATTTTACAAGGTTATTTAGATAGCCAACAATAATGAGGTGAAGATATGGAAAACGGTGAAAAGTTTATCACAGTTGTTGATGAAGATGGAAACGAACAGCTACATGAAATTTTATTTACCTTTGATTCAGAGGAATTCAATAAATCGTATGTATTATACTTCCCTGCAGGAGCAGAAGAAGATGAGCATGAGGATATCGAAATTCATGCGTCTGCTTACAACCAAAATAATGAAAGTGATGGGGGAAATCTTGAACCCATTGAAACAGAAGAAGAATGGGATATGATTGAAGAAATGTTAAACACATTTCTGGCTGAAGAAGAAGAATAGAAAGAACCTCCCAAATAGCGATAAAGAAAGACCTAGCCCATAAATCAGGCTAGGTTTTTCGCTTTAATTTTCACATCACAAGCTTAAGAAATTTGTCCAATAGAAGGCTGCAAATGTTTAAGGAATTCCTTTTTTTATCCTGTTTTTAATGTATATTTTATTTTACAAGTAAATTAGACATTTTTTGTAGTATAATGGACGAGAAAAAGATCGAATAGCTTTTTTGCTTTATAAGGGGGATTGTACGTGGCGGATAAAAGTCGCGAGAAAGACAATAAATTAACCAAAAAGACGATCATTAAAAATCATTTAATTGAGAGAGGAAATGAGGCGAGAATCATTAGGAAGATTGTAGCCATTATCACACTGGTTTTCGTATTGGTTGCTGGGGCAACGCTGTTAGGAGGATATCTATATATCGAATCAGCATTGAAACCACTTGATCCAGACAATCAAAAGCAAAAAGAGATTGAAGTGCCTATTGGTTCCTCAACGTCCTCTATTGGACAATTATTGGAAGAAAAGAATATTATAAAAAATGGAACCATTTTTAAATATTATGTTAAATTTAAAAATATATCTGGATTCCAGGCGGGAAATTATAAGTTTTCACCTTCCATGACATTAGCCGAGATAACAAATGCGCTTCAATCTGGAAAGTTAGTCCAAAAAGAGGTCTTCAAGATTACTGTGCCTGAAGGATTTCAACTAGAGCAAATTGCCGATTTAATAGCTAAACAAACGGATTATTCAGCAAAAGAGATTATGGAGAAATTAGATGATCCGAAGACAATAGAAGAATTTGCGAAAAAATATCCTGAAATCATTACAGATGATATGAAAGCTAAAAATATTAAGCATCCATTTGAAGGATACTTATATCCAGCTACTTACTCTTTTTATGAGGAAAATCCATCACTAGAAGCTATTATTGATCCAATGATAAAACAAACCGAGAAGGTATTAGCGAACTATGATGGAGCTCTGTCTGAGAAAAAAATGAGTGTTCACGAATTGCTGACTTTGGCTTCATTAATTGAAAAAGAGGCAACAGCCAAAGCGGATCGCCAAAAGATTGCCAGTGTCTTTTTTAATCGAATAGACGAGGACATGCCTCTACAAACAGATCCGACAATCGCATATGCCTTAGGGGAGCACCAAGTACGAACAATGTATGAAGATCTGAAAGTAGATTCCCCCTACAATACGTATGTGCATAAGGGATTAACACCTGGTCCTATTGCGAATGCTGGTAAGGAGTCGATTGAAGCTGTTTTGAACCCTGCCGATACCGATTATCTTTATTTCCTAGCAGAATATGGGACAGGGGATGTATACTTTGCAAAAACATTAGAAGAACATAATGCTTTAAAGAAAAAACATATAACAGATAAAAGGAAGGAAGCTTCGAAGTGATAGATGAATCGGTAAGAAATTATCTCCATTCTCTTATTGGAGATCGTCCAAGTATTTTTTATGAGATGGAGCAATATGCCAAAGAGGAACATGTTCCTATTATGGAATCAACCGGAATAGAAGTAATGTTACAAATGATGAAGATCCAAAAACCAAAACGAATTTTGGAGATTGGGACAGCAATTGGGTATTCCGCTCTTAGAATGGCAGAGGCTTTACCGGATAGTCAGATTGTCACAATAGAAATCGATGAATCAAAAATAGAGAAAGCCCAGCATTATATCCAGCAAGCTGGTGCTGAAAAGAGAATCAGCATTATACATGGGAATGCATTAGATGTATTAGAGACTGTTAGGTCATTCGCTCCGTTTGATGCCATTTTTATTGACGCTGCTAAGGGCCAATATAAGAAGTTCTTCGAAATGTACAGTAAGTTTCTACCAGCCTCAGGTTGCATTTATGTAGATAATGTTTTATTCAGAGGACTAGTAGCAGATCCAACTGCTCGGGATAATAAAAGATTGGCAAAAATAGCGGAGAAACTAGCAGGTTTTAATCAATGGTTAATGAGCCATAATGAATTTGAAACAGTTATTATCCCAGTAGGGGATGGCCTGGCAGTAAGCCGAAAAGTATAAGTGATGTTCAAAAAGTAAGGATCAAGTGGATGAACAAAGGATAATCGGCTAAGCTATGGATCAAAGGCTAAAGGCGCGCCGTCCTGGCGGCAGACTCAAACCGCGACGTCCTGTCGCTTCGTCTGCACTAGTACATCCTTGTACGTCGCAACGCCTTAGTGACCAACATCCTGTTGGCCTAAATTCGTGACAACAATCGCCACGCCTTTGTGACCTGCTTCCTGCAGGCCTCTTGAACAAAAGTCTTTTTTGTAATAATATAGCATAGATACTATATATATGTACTCACATGAAGAAGGTGCGCGCCCATTCGAGGCGCGTTCTCATGTATACATCCAATATTAATATATAGAGGTTTTAAACAGATAAGGAGTGAAGGGAATGGCTGTCGAAAAGGTTTACCCAATGACAGAAGCAGGTAAAGCAAAACTTGAACAGGAACTAGAAGAATTAAAAACGGTCAAAAGAAAAGAAGTTGTGGAACGTATTAAAATTGCTCGAAGTTTTGGAGATCTATCAGAGAACTCGGAATATGATTCTGCAAAAGAAGAACAAGCTTTTGTAGAGGGGCGCATCACAACTTTAGAAAATATGATCCGTAATGCGAAAATTATCGAGGATGACGAGCTAAATTCAGATACTGTCACATTAGGGAAAACGGTCACATTTGTTGAACTTCCTGATGGTGATGAAGAAACGTACACAATTGTTGGTAGTGCCGAAGCGGATCCATTTGAAGGGAAAATATCAAATGATTCTCCGATCGCCAAAAGTTTATTGGGCCACAAGGTAGATGAAGAAGTCAATGTTCAGACGCCTGGTGGGGAAATGAGAGTAAGACTTGTTTCAATTAAATAAAAGCTAAAGAAGGGCTATCCAAAGGTCGATAAACTGATTTTTGGGAGCTCTTTTTTTGTGCCATTATTGGTTGATAAATTGTAAAAAAGGCAACACTGTTTTTGAGGTGGTTGCATGAGCAAGAGGCGTGTAGTACTTTTAACAATAAGCATTTTACTGGGATTAAGTTTATTATTAGGGAGATTAATGCAAATTCAGTTGTTTCAAACAGAACATTTTTCGAAGCACGGGGTTAATCTTTTTGAGGAAAGTGTGAAGCAAAGGACACAACAAGTATTAATTGACGATGGTCGAGGTCTATTTTTAGATTCAGAGGGTAAACCACTTTCACATCGCGAAGAAACGGTTCTTGTTTTATTCCCTTTTTTAAAAGGGATTGAGTGGGATCGAAAAAGATTAGCTGAAATTTTAGAAGTCCCATCAAAGCAATTAACAGCGAAAATAGAGGATGCTACATCTCCTTTTATCTATGGGGAATTAAGTGATTTACAAGCAAATAAAATTAATGAATTAAATATTCCTGGTGTTGTTTCTTTGAAACGGAAGTGGATTCCCAATCGTTTACCAGCAGCCCAACTGATTGGGGTGGTTGGTGAAAATAATGAGAAATTTAGGGGAAAATACCCGGATAAAAATATGAGTGATTTAAAAATAGGTGTTACGGGGCTTCAAGAGCAATTTGATGAGTTTTTATTACCTGATACACCAACGAAATTAATTTTTCATGTAGATGCGATTGGGAATCCTTTGTTTGGCGTCAATGTGAAATATACCGGAGAAAATAACCCATATTATCCCCTTAATGTGAAAACGACGATCGATCGCACAATACAAGAAAAAATGGAAGAATTATTGGAAAAGCACCAAGTTGAAAATGGTGGTGCCATATTAGTGGATATTGAGTCAGGGACAATTATCGCAAATGCTTCACGCCCTTCTCTAAATGGTGAAAGACCTTTTGATGATAAAGGGTCGATCAATCAGATGTTTGAAGCACATATTCCTGGCTCTGTATTTAAAACGGTTGTCGCTACAGCGGCGATTGAAGAAGGTTTAATCAGTCATTCGGACCGTTTTAATTGCGATCTGAATATTAGAGGAGAAATGGCGACACGCCCTTTAGGTGAGTTAAATTTGGAGGATAGTTTTGCGCGTAGTTGTAATCGTACCTTTGCTGAGCTAGCTAACAAGGTTCAAGATAAAGATCCTCACTTATTAGAAACGTATGCCGAAAAATTAGGATTAATTGGCTCACAAAGCTGGGAAGGAGATGTTTTTTATCTTCATGATTTTAAGCAATTTACTTCTTCACCCGGGAGGATATTTCTACAGGATCAAAAGCTAGTTGACCATAATTTTATTTCGCAAACTGGAATTGGACAGCATGAGGTTCGTGTCTCACCAATCGGAGTAGCGAATATGATGGCGACCATTGCAAGAGGAGGAAAGGGAAAATCGATTCGAGTAGCTTCAGAGATCCAATATGCGGATGGTGGAGCAATGTTTGAATTTCCCGAGCAAGATAAAAAGGAACAATATATTTCGACTGCTGCTGCACAAAAAATGCAACAACTACTGAGGAAGGTTGTGACAGATCCTGAAGGAACGGGTGCCTATTTTCAAAATCTACCTTATGAGGTAGCAGGGAAGAGCGGCACAGGGGAAACAGGTATTGAATCTGAAGGACATCCATTGTATAACAAATGGTTTGCTGGTTATTTTCCATTTGAAAGCCCAAGATATTCGCTTGTAACGGTTAATTTAGGTGTAAAAGAAGATGAAGGTTCGGTTACGAGTCTTTATGCTGATCTAGTTGAAATGATTTATGAAGAAGAACAATAGATTACAAAAATAAAGGTAAATTTAATTCACGTTTTTTCTCGTCCATGATATGATAAAGACAATGGAAATGGAGTGGATTATATGCCAGATAAATTTGACCGTATCAATTCACGTTATGAGCAGCGTGCAAAACGAAGGAAGACAAATATTATATTAAATACATTGATTGCGATCGTGATCATTCTTATTCTCATAGTTGGTGGCAGTATTTTCTTAACTGACAGCAAGACGGAGAAAGAAACGAAGGAAGCGGCTAAAACAGAGGCACAAATAGCCGAAAAACAACAATCGGATAATAAGCAAGATAAAACAGACGAAGAGAAAGAAACGAACCAAGAGGATGAAGCCAACAAGAATTCAGATGACCAAGAAGTAATTGAAGAGGATAGTGATGAACCGAATGTCGAAAAAGTGATCAATGATCCTTCATGGGAACCAATTGGCACGGAACAAACAGGTGATCATCAATATTCTGCGGAAATGGGAACGATAGATTGGAATGAAAAAGAGCAGGCCGCTGCCTATGCCATTGGCATTTCTCCGGATAATATGACGAATTGGTGGACTAGAAAAGGGGACGATCTAGGAAATCAAGCGGTTATGACGGTATCTGAATCAAGTAAACCTAATGAAGCGTATAGGGTTTATCTTGAGTGGATTGACGGCAAGGGTTGGAAACCTACAGAAGTAAAGAAATTGATCGAAAATGATCGCGGACAAGAATAAGAAAAGCTATGAATGGGGTATGTAAGGATGAACATTGCAATCATCGGCGCAATGGAAGAAGAAGTGTCCATATTAAGAAATCAAATGATAGACAAAGAAACAGAAACTATAGCTAATTGTGAGTTCACAGTTGGACAAATAGAGGACAAGCAAGTGATCTTGTTGAAATCAGGCATTGGTAAGGTGAATGCCGCCATGTCAACGTCGATTTTACTAGAGAGATTCAAACCAGACATTGTCATAAATACTGGTTCAGCTGGTGGTTACCACCCAGATTTAAATGTAGGGGATTTAATCATCTCAACAGAGGTTCGACACCACGATGTAGACGCAACGATTTTTGGGTATGAATATGGCCAAGTTCCGCAAATGCCGCCTGCTTTTAAGGCAGACCCTTTTCTTGTAGAAAAGGCTGTAACAGCAGCAGAGAAACTGGAAGGCATTCAGACAGCAAAAGGGCTTATTGCAACAGGGGACTCATTTATGAATGATCCTGAACGAGTGGAGTTCGTACGTCGGCAATTTAAAGATCTTTATGCCGTTGAGATGGAAGGAGCCGCTATTGCGCAAGTAGCATGGCAATTTGCTGTTCCTTTTGTTGTCATCAGGTCTTTATCTGATATTGCGGGGAAAGATTCAAATATTTCATTTGATCAATTCCTGGAAACGGCTGCGGTTCATTCAGCCGAGCTTGTAGTAGAAATGATCAAGAATATTTCGTGAAATCCCAATAGGGCAATCCAAAGCGATTGCCCTATTGTTATGGAAAAATAGGTAAGATGATCATTCATTCTTACTCATCATCTTGTGTCTTTTTGAGCTTTTCTCTCTCAGCCCTGTAAAATTCGTGGAACATTTTCATAAGCGCCCGTTTCTCAATGCGTGATACATAACTTCTCGATATTCCTAACTCTTTGGCAATTTCTCTTTGCGTTCGCTCTTTTTTTAAATTCAAACCGAATCGGCCAACAATGACTTGTTTTTCCCTCTCATCTAAAACATCAATGTATTCTTTGACTCTTTCTAATTCCATATTTAATTGAATCGTGTCAAATACATCCTCCAGTTCTGATTTCAAAACATCAATTAAGGAAATTTCATTCCCTTCTTTGTCATGCCCAATTGGATCGTGCAGTGAAACATCTTTTTTTGTTTTTTTTAATGCTCGCAGATGCATCAAGATTTCATTTTCTATACAACGAGCAGCGTAAGTAGCGAGTTTGGTTCCTTTACCAAAGGAGTAACTTTCAATCGCTTTAATTAATCCGATTGTTCCGATGGAAATTAAATCTTCCGCATCTTCACCGGTATTTTCAAACTTTTTCACGATATGAGCTACAAGCCGTAAGTTATGTTCGATTAAAAGATTACGCGCTGTTTCATCTCCTTCTGCCATTTGTTCTAAGTAAAGTTTTTCTTTTTCAGGGGACAAAGGTTGTGGAAAGGCGTTATTTTTAACATATGAAACAAGGAACATTAGCTCTTTGAATAAATAGCCAATTGCTGTAAGTAACCCAGACAAATCCTTCACCTCCATCTCCGCTTTTGCCTATATCACATGTATATGAGAGTTCCCGAATAGTTTTGCTTGTCTCGCCCAAAAACTTAAAAAGGATGATCAAAAAGTCCGGTAAAAATGACGCTGCGGATTTCTTCGTTGGCTTGCTTCTCCGCTCCTCGGAAAAGAAAACCACTTTTCCTTCGTGCGATGCGGATTCGGGGAAGCTTTCCTTGTGCTCATGTATTTAAATGCATACATTGTGCTGCTCGAAGGCTGCGCCGCCTCGAACTCCTTGGTCCTTTCCTCCTTTTTGAACACTCACTTAAAGAACCCCTAAAATTATGAAAAATAGGATAAGTCTTTTATAATGAAAAAGAGGACAAAGGTGATAGGAGGAATCAGATTGAGAAGTCATTATGAAGAGACATGGGACTTAGATGTTTTTTTCGCTGGAGGAAGTGATTCTCCACAATTTGCAAAACATTTACAAAGCATCAAAAAACAATTAGTCCAATTTGAAGAGGAAATTGAGAATTGGAAAATTCCTACAACAGGGCAGGATACATCCCTGTTAGGATTACTGGAAGAAATGCAGGAAATTTCTGATAATATGGGGCAAGCAGGAGCATTTGTAAGTTGTTTACAGGCACAAAATTCAAATGATTCAAAAGCGAATGAATTGCGGGGGATTGTCACAACACTGCAAGCTAAATTGGATTCAATACATACACTTTTTGATGAAAAACTTTCCGCGATTGAAGAGAATGTTTGGTTAAGCTTATTAGAGAGACCTGATACTCAAGAAATTGAATTTGTATTGAATGAGAAAAGAAAACAGGCATCTGAAAAATTGCCGAAAGAACAGGAATCCCTCATTCATGCATTAAGTGTGGATGGTTACCATGGTTGGGGAGAATTGTATGATACGATTGTTAGCAAAATAAAGATTCCCTTTGAGGAAAAAGGAGAAAAGACTGAACTATCTGTTGGGCAAGCTGCCAATAAATTTTCCTCCCCTGATCCACAAGTACGTCAACAAATCTTCACGGCTTGGGAAAAAGCATGGGAGCAAGAATCCGATCTTTTAGCCGATACGCTAAATCATCTTGCTGGTTTCCGACTATCCGTTTATAACCAAAGAAAATGGGATGATTTTTTGAAGGAAGCTTTAACTTATAATCGTATGAGTGAAGAAACCTTAAATGTGATGTGGGAGGCTATTTCTGACCATAAACAACCATTTGTAGATTTTCTTTATCGCAAGGCAGAAGTTCTTGGTGTTGAACAGTTAAGTTGGCAAGATTTAGATGCACCGATTGGAAAAGCCAATAAGACATATAGTTACCAAGAAGGCGCAGATTTCATTCTAAAGCACTTCAGTGAATTTGGAGATGATTTACCCAGGTTTACAGAAAAAGCTTTTGAAGAACGGTGGATTGAAGCAGAGGATCGACCCGGAAAACGACCAGGGGGTTTTTGTACGTCCTTCCCAAACAGTAAGCAATCAAGGATTTTTATGACCTATTCTGGAACCCCCGGAAATGTTTCAACTCTTGCTCATGAATTAGGTCATGCGTTTCACTCCCATGTTTTAGAAGAAGTCAATCCTTTTAACCGCGATTATGCGATGAATGTGGCTGAAACAGCTTCGACATTCGCGGAAATGATCGTTGCTGATGCATCTGTAAGAGAAGCTCAAAATGAAGATGAAAAACTTGCTCTCTTGGAAGATAAGATTCAACGATCTGTTGCTCTATTAATGAATATTCACGCTCGCTTTCTGTTTGAAACTCGTTTCTATGAGGAACGTAAAAACGGGATTGTTAGTAAAAATCGCCTTAATGAGTTGATGACAGAAGCACAAAAAGAGGCCTATGGGGATGCCTTAAAAGAATATCATCCTCTGTTTTGGGGGTCAAAATTACATTTCTTTATTACAGATGTTCCATTTTATAATTTTCCTTATACCTTTGGTTATTTGTTTTCATTAGGGATTTACGCGAAGGCATTAAAAGAAGGCAAAAGTTATGAAAAGAAATATATCGCGCTTCTGCAGGATACCGGTTCCATGACAGTAGAAGAACTTGCACAGAAACATTTGAATGTTGACTTAACCAAAAAGGACTTCTGGGAACAAGGCATCCAACTGTGCATCCAAGATGTCAAAGAATTTATGCACATGACAAGAAAAGCGTAAGCGCCTGCTCAGCGACGTACAAATTTGACTGAAAAGGATGAACGGCTAAAGGCGCGCCGTCCTGGCGCAACGCCGTTCTGACCAACGTCCTGTTGGCCTGAGATAAAGGAAACACGATGAACCCAAAGGGTGAATCGATGTTGACTTATCGTAGGAAGAAGCCGTAAATTTGCTAGTCGCTAGGCGCTGCAGCTGGACAAGAAAAGCGTAAGTGCCTGCTCAGCAACGTAAAATAAAGCCGGTCAACTCTTTCGATAAAATGTACCCTATAGAGTAGACGTTTGAAAAAGCCAGTCTACCTGTAGGGTACTTTTTTG
>NZ_VTQV01000033.1 GCF_008764245.1 Bacillus subtilis | reverse complement strand
TAAGTTTCGAAGCACAATGAAAAAAATTAACTTTTATGTGTCCTAAATATTGACGTAGATCCATATCTTTGTTTTTGACAAAACTAACATATCTCATTAAGCCACGATCATCAACCAAATAATGTACTTTTGATACATCTCTTTTTACTACAGCTTCTACCACCTTATTTATAAACTCCAACTCTCCTTTTTGTATGTATTCTTTTCGATAACTCATCACAAAACCTCCCTTAACTAAGTACATGTATATAATTCAATTTATAAACAACAAAAACCTTCTTTTACCTATCCTTTGTCCTGGATTCAATTTTATGGATGAAATATTACAAACTTATCTTAAATTCTTTTCTCTACTATGTACAACCATAATAAACCCCTGCTTTTTTCCGCCCCTCCAACCCGCATTCCACCGTTCGAGTCATAATAAAGTTTTGCTACAGACCCCTCATTTTTATCCAATTTTGGATTAAAATCGGTCGTTTTACGAGCCTTTTTTGGCTGTTTTTTCATGGTTTTTTCGGAGTTGGAATAAAGTTTTGCCATAATAGAGGGAAGAAAATAATCGAGAAAAGATATGAAGAAAAAAGAGAAAAGTATTGGGTGAGTATGGATTTGTTATTGAGTTCGATATTGGATAAACCCAATGACGGCAAGGGTTAGGACAAAAATAAAAGGGAAGAAAAAGAACTCTTTTCTCCCCCATTCATTCATCTATTATCCGAGTAATTGTTGAGGTTTATATTAAAAAAGCAAATGTTTATTCTTACAGAATTGTGGTGAAGTTAGCAAGAGTTTATTATCACAAGAAATTGTTTAATATTGATCTACACTACCCTAGACATCAATGCCACACACTCCACATGATAAGTCTGCGGGAATAAGTCCACAGGTTGGACGGTTTCTAATTTATAGCCGAATGGCACGAGCTCTTTTATGTCTGTTGCGAATGTATCAGGATTACAAGATACATAGACGATTCTTTCCGGCTGAGAACGGCCAATACGGCGCATGACTTTTCCACCAGCTCCTGAACGTGGCGGGTCTAGTAACAATAATTCAGGTCTACCGAAACTCTCCAATACTTGATCAATTCCCTTTCGAGCATCCTTGGCTAGAAAGTATGTGTTAGATATACCATTATCTTCTGCATTTCGTTTCGCTGATTGGATCGACGTTTCCACAATTTCAATCCCTGCCAGTTTTTCAACTCGACTTGCAAAAGGTAAAGAAAAGGTACCTACCCCACAGAATAAATCAATCATTTTCTCTGTTGGTTTCGGTTGCCCCATCTCTAAAGCCAATTCCACCAATTTTTGTGCTTGGATCGGATTCGTTTGGAAGAAAGTATCAAACCAAAGACGGTAGCGATATCCGAGCATTTCATCATAGATAAAATCACGGCCAGTTAAGATATGCGTTTTTTCCGATTGTGTCCGATCTGCCCAATCTGTATTCTCCATCCATAGGAGACTCTTCACTTGAGGAAATTTTTGCTCAATACGTGCAACTAAATCCTTTACCGCTTGTTCTAAGTGTAAAAAAGGATCTTCCGTTGCGAAAAGGGCCAGCATCATTTCTCCTGTTGCATAAGATTGTCGCACCATCAAATGACGTAATAACCCTTCATGAGCATCTTTATCATAGCCTTTTAATTGATGTTCCTTGGCCCATTCTGCCACTTCCATCGTTGCTTCAACCATTTCTTTCCCTGCAATTAAACACGTTTCTAAAGAAATGATTTTACGGAAATTACCCTGTTCATGTAATCCCAAGTCCCCGTCGGGAGAAAAGGTAAACTCCATTTTATTGCGATAACGCCAAGGCTCCTCCATCCCAATTGCATCTCTCACTAAACTTGGATCAAACCCTTGTGCTTCCAATGCCTGTTTCACATTATTGGTTTTTTGTGTCAATTGACCCGTATATTGCCAATGCTGCCAAACACAACCTCCACAGCGGTCAAAATGGGGACAAGCTGGTTCGATTCTTTCCGGATGAACTTGGATAATTTCATCCGGAATGGCCTTCCTTCTCCTGCGATGGGGTTGATCCACGGTCACCCGCACCTTTTCACCTGGCAGCGTACGAGGGATGGTTAATTTTAATTTCTTCTTATTCCCATGTTCATTTTCTCGCCAAACGACTGCTTGTCCCGACCCTTTTCCATCTAATTGACGAATCTCTACTTCCCAAGTTTCTCCCATAATATCCTTCAACTCAGGGGTCCCTCCTCTTCGGAAAAGAACAAACGCCCCCAAAATAGGCGCTAGCTCGTCCAAGTTCTATTTATATTTTTAAGCATTACATTACGATTATAAAAGTTAGGGTATGCATTTTTTCATACTTTCTTATTATAACGGATTGTGGTAGAAGAGGAAATTATAAATGTATTTACATCAAATGGCAATTTATGTTCATTTATACAAAAAGGGATTATGGACGGATTGAACCAAGGAAATTTTCATGGATTTCTAGCTCATGTACAGCTCTTCGCGATCAGATAAAAGAGGATATAGAAAAATTTCCATCCATCTTGGGTTTTATGAATGCTTCTATATGACCGTTTTAATACTTTCCAAGATATCGTGTACCCAAACATGTTTTGGATCTATGTTTTGGTATTTGTTCCGTGATTTCGTACACCCAAACACGCTTTGGATCTATGTTTTCGCATCTCCACCATGATTTCGTACACCCAATCCCCCTTTGGATCTACGTTTTCGCATCTTCTCCGTGATTTCGTACACCCAAACACACTTTGGATCTACGTTTTCGCATCTCCCCCGTGATTTCGTACACCCAAACACGCTTTGGATCTACGTTTTCGCATCTCCTCCATGATTTCGTACACCCAAACTCGCTTTGGATCTACGTTTTAGTATCTCCTCCGTGATTTCGTACACCCAAACACACTTTGGATCTACGTTTTGGCATCTCCTTCATGATTTCGTACACCCAAACACACTTTGGATCTACGTTTTCGCATCTCCTTCATAATTTCGTACACCCAAACCCCCATTGGATATACATTTTCGTATCTCCTCCGTGATTTCGTACACCCAAACACGCTTTGGATCTATGTTTTCGCATCTCCTCCATGATTTCGTGCACCCAAACACGCTTTGGATCTACGTTTTCGCATCTCCACCGTGATTTCGTACACCCAAACACGCTTTGGATCTATGTTTTAGTATCTCCTCTGTGATTTCGTACACCCAAACACACTTTGGATCTATGTTTTCGCATCTCCACCGTGATTTCGTACACCCAAACACGCTTTGGATCTATGTTTTCGCATCTCCACCATGATTTCGTACACCCAACCCCCCTTTGGATCTACGTTTTCGCATCTTCTCCGTGATTTCGTACACCCAAACACACTTTGGATCTATGTTTTGCTACTTTCTAACATTTTTGAGGACTATAGATGCTTCTATATGACCGTTTCAATGACTTTCCAGCATTTTTGGGTTCTATAAACTCTCCTAATGACCGTTCCAATGATTCCTTAGCTTTTTCAGGCATTATAAACTCCCCTATATGACCATTCCCATGACTTTTCCTTATTTACGGGCATTTAACGGACTGGATTACAAGTCCTACGGTGAGAAATTAGGTATAAGAGCATTCATTTCCCCTCGATCACTTCCACAAACTTCGTCGAAGCTGGTGACAACGGCACACTTTTTAAAAAGCAGACGCCGACACTTCTTTTTGGAATGCTCTCGGATAATTCAATTTCATATAATAAGCCACTATCTAGATAATCCATGGAAAATTCCTTTGTAACACAGGCGATTCCTAGGTTTATTTTGGCAAATTCTAATAATAGATCATGGGAGCCTAATTCAAATTCGGGTTCAACTTGGATTCCTTTTGATCGTAAATAATCCTCCATATATTTCCTAGAATTTGATTTAGGTTCCAATAAGATTAGGGGATATTTTACGATTTCCTCTAAGTTAACTGGCCCCATTACATGCTTTTTATACTCCTGCCCACATACAAAGATATCATGAATATCCATACACGGGATTTGCTCTAAGCTCGGATCCTCAATCGGGAAATTACAAATGGCGACATCGACCCCACCTGATTTTAAAAGAGAACACATTTCCAAGGTCGTCCCATTGACGATTTTAAAGCTAATATTGGGATAGCGATTATGGAAGGTCTCTAAATAAGGAAGCAGAAAGTGTCGAGAAATCGTATCTCCTACCCCAATCTTTAATTCACCTGTTGTCAGATTTTTAAATTCGATTATTTTTTCCTCGCCTGTTTCAATTAGATTGATCGCCGATTGGACATACTCAAAGAGAATACTTCCCTCCTTTGTGAAAGATACTCCTTTCGGTGTACGATTAAATAAGCGGATTTCTAATTCACTTTCCAGCTGCTTCATGGCTTGACTAACAGCTGGTTGTGTCATATACAATTCCTTTGCTGCCTTGGAAAAGCTCTTATCTTTCCCTACCTGACAAAACACTTTATATAGATCTAATTTACTTATCATATAACCACCCCTTATAACCGTCATTCCATATATTAATTTTACTTATATCATTGTATTATTGTATATTACAAGTAGAAAGTATGATTATTAACTTTTATTTTAAGGAGCGGTCATATTGGAAAGAGTTGTTGGAACAATAGCCAGAGGTCTTCGTTGTCCGATCATTAATCAAGGGGATCAAATTGAAGACATTGTTGTCGATAGTGTATTAAAGGCTGCTGAGGTTGAAGGCTTTCAAATTCAAGATAAAGACATTGTTTCCATCACAGAATCAATCATTGCCCGAGCTCAAGGGAATTATGCAACAGTCGATCATATTGCAAAAGATGTTCAGGCAAAATTCGGTGATGAACCGATTGGCGTCATCTTCCCGATTTTAAGTCGAAATCGTTTTGCCAATTGTTTGCGCGGTATTGCGAAAGGCGCGAAAAAGATTATTTTAATGCTAAGTTATCCTTCTGACGAGGTGGGGAACCATCTAGTGGATATCGATCTGCTTGATGAAAAGGGTGTGAATCCATGGACAGATGTGTTAACGGAGGAACAATTCCGTAACCATTTTGGCTTTATCAAGCATACCTTTACAGGGGTCGATTATATTGAGTATTATAAGTCTCTGATTGAGGACTGTGGCACTTCCTGTGAAGTGATATTCTCCAACAATCCAAAGACCATTTTAAACTATACAAAAAATGTTCTCACATGTGATATTCATACAAGAGAAAGAACGAAAAGAATTTTGAAAGCAAATGGCGGAGAAAAAGTTTACAGCCTAGACAATATCCTTTCGAAATCTGTTGATGGTAGTGGCTTTAACGATGTTTATGGTCTTCTAGGTTCAAATAAATCAACAGAGGACAAGGTGAAACTTTTCCCGCGGGATTGTCAACCAATTGTCGACCAGATCCAACAGACGCTAAAAGAGAAGACCGGTAAAACAGTAGAAGTAATGGTATACGGGGATGGGGCTTTTAAAGATCCTGTCGGGAAAATATGGGAACTTGCCGATCCAGTCGTATCTCCAGCCTACACAAAGGGACTTGAAGGAACTCCAAATGAAGTAAAATTAAAGTATTTAGCGGATAACAACTTCGCCGATTTAAGAGGGGAAGAACTCCAGCAAGCAATCAACGAATTTATTGATAATAAAGGTGAAGACCTTATTGGTGCGATGGAAGCTCAAGGAACAACACCAAGAAAATTAACCGATTTGATTGGTTCTCTCTCTGACTTAACTTCAGGAAGCGGTGATAAAGGCACACCGATCGTCTTTATCCAAGGGTATTTTGATAATTATACAAGTTAATAATAAGGACCGAGTAAAGGAAGCATATCTTACTCGGTCTTTTTTGTATTGATCTATTATCCCACAGGAATCCCTTGATGGGATAACAACCTCTCATATATTTCCCGATACTCCGCAGCCGAAGCATTCCAACTAAAATCAAGCTTCATGGCCCTTTCTACTAACATCCCCCATCTTTTAGGCTGAAAGCGATATAGCCAAACGGCTCTTTCAATCGTATAGAGCATGTCATGGGCATTATAGTTCGCAAATGAAAAACCATACCCCTCATTCGTAAATTCATTGTACGGCATGACAGAGTCACGCAAGCCTCCTGTTTCCCGGACAATCGGCAAGGTGCCATAGCGTAAGGCTAAAAGTTGACCGATCCCACAAGGTTCAAATTGTGAGGGCATCAGGAAGAGATCAGAACTAGCATAAATCCTCCGCGCTAACCCCTCATCAAAATGATTTTGAAAGGAAACCTTTTCTGGGTACTGTGCGGCTAATTCCCTAAAGGCCTGTTCATATTTCTCTTCTCCTGTTCCAAGCAACACAAACTGAACGCCGATGTTCATGATTTCATGAAAGACGTGGAGGACAAGATCCAAGCCTTTTTGCTCGACCAAGCGGGTGACCATGGAAATAACCGGAATTTCCTGATCTACAGATAAACCTAGATATTCTTGCAACCTTTCCTTATTTTCCCATTTTCCTTTTATTTCTTCATAATTTTCATCAATAAACGGGTCTGTCACTGGATTATAAAGATCTGCGTCGATCCCATTTAGGATCCCTTTCAGTTCATCCTTTCTTTTTCGTAAAAAACCGTCAAGCTGTTCACCATAATAGGGATCTTGAATTTCCTGAGCATAAGTCGGACTCACGGTCGTGACAAGATCTGAATAGGCCAATCCAGCCTTTAAATAACTGACATTCCCATGAAATTCTAGACCATCCATATGAAAATACAATTCACTTAAATCCAATAAATTGGCTAAAACCGACTTTGGATACACTCCTTGATAACGTAAATTATGTATCGTGAAAATCGTGCGAATGTGCCGATAAAACGGGTGATGATGGTAGTGGGCTTTTAATAAAACACTAATAGGACCTGCTTGCCAATCGTGACAATGGATAATATCTGTTTCATCCTCTAAATGTGGCAAGGCCTCTAACACCGCTCTGGAATAAAAGGCAAAACGTTCCCCATCATCGAAAAATCCGTAGCTGCCATGCCGTTTAAAATAGTATTCATTATCTAAAAAATAGTAGTGAATCCCTTCAATGGTCATCCGCTCAATCCCACAATATTGTGATCGCCAACCAACAGGAACTTCGATGCTCGTTATAAATTCCATCTGCTGTTTATATTCAAAGGGTAAATCCTCATATTTGGGTAAAATCACACTCACATTCACTTCTTGATCTCGCAAAGCCTTTGGCAATGCCCCAATGACATCACCAAGTCCGCCTGTTTTTATAAATGGTACACATTCTGAAGCTGCAAATAATACGTTCATAACGTCCTCCATTAAACGATTTCCGCCTTTTTAATGACCTTTGGCTCTACTTCCCCAACCAAAGCTTTGTTCTCACTAATTTTTGCGTGTTTATCCGCAATAATATTTTCTACATAAGCACCTTCTTCAATTGCCCCCTTTTGCATAATAATACTATTCCGGACAATCGCTCCTTTCTTCACGGCCACTCCGCGAAAAAGCACGCTATTTTCTACTGTTCCTTCAATTTCACAGCCATTGGCAATAAAGGAATTGGATACATTGGATGTCGCAGAATATTTAACAGGTGCCTCATGTTTGACTTTTGTGAATATATTCCATTGTTCATAAAAATAAGAGCGGATGACGTCTGGATTTAAAAATGCCATATTGCTTTCATAATAGCTTTCCATTGAGTGAATAAAGGGCATATGACCTTGAAAGGAGTACCCTTGGACATGAAGCTGATCAAGATTAGCCTTAATGCCATACTTTAGGAAATCATGTTCATTATTTTGATAGCATAACTCAATCATTTCGATAAATAATGACTTTTTCAGGATATAGGTTTCCAAACAAATCGGGTCCCCGCTACGCGGAACTGAATACATCTCAATATCCGCCAGACTCCCGTCCTCCCGTAATCGGCATTTATGATAGATAGGTTTTCGAATCGAGTCCCCGTCATAATGTTTGTAAAGGACCGTTATATCTGCTTGGCTGTTTTCATGTTGTCGAATCGCGTCCTGATAATCGATTTTACCAACATGATAACCTGGCGAAAGAACAATGACTTCTGCCGGCGAACGACGGAACATTTCAAGGTAATCATAGAAAGCCGGAATATCTCCGTTTGACTTTTGATCTGGATGAACGGGAGGCAACATAAACAAGCCACCATTATGCCTGTCTAAATCCCACTCTTTTCCCGAGCCCAGATGATCCATAATTGAACGGAATTTTCCATTCGTAAAAACAGCCACCTGCTTGATCCCTGCATGCGTAAAATTGGACAAAGTAAAGTCAATCAACCGATAGCGACCAGCGAATGGAACCGAAGCCAAACTGCGCTGTTCCGTTAATTCCTTTAAAAATGGCTTTTCATTTATTAAATTAATAACCCCTAAAAGGTTCATCTCCAACTCCCTTTCCTTATATCACACGTTTTGAACTTTTGCTGAAACCATTTGGCAATTCCCAAACAGAGTAATTTCCTGCGACTGATTTGCAGGCCCAATGACAGCTCCATCTTCAATCACTGCCCCTTTTCCAATAATGGCTCGCTCGATCTTCACGTTTTTCCCAATCCTTACATTTGGCATAATCACGGAGTCCTTAATCAAGGAACCTGATCCAACATAAGCATTGTACGATACGACCGAGTGTTCAACCGTTCCATATATAATCGATCCCTCATTAATAAGGGACTGGCTTACTTTAGCTCCCTGAGCAATATATTGAGGGGGATGATTCGCATTCCCTGCATAGATGCGCCAGCTAGGATCATCTAATTCGAATCCAGTATCATCATCGAGGAAGTCCATATTGGCTTCCCATAAGCTTTGGACCGTCCCTACGTCTTTCCAATAACCGTTAAAACGATAGGCATATAGTTTTCTTTGATCCGCAAGCATTTTCGGGATAATATCTTTCCCAAAATCCTTCGATGATGTCTGATTCCGATGATCCTCAGTTAAATAATGTTTTAGCCATCTCCAGTTAAATAAATAAACCCCCATAGACGCGAGATTGCTCTGCGGAAAGGATGGTTTTTCTTCAAATTCAATAATTCTATCCGTTTGGTCTAGATTCATAATGCCAAAGCGATGAGCTTCGTTCCAAGGTACTTGGATGACCGCGATCGATGCATCAGCTCCCTTTTTTATATGAGCTTGAAGGAGCTTGTTGTAATCCATTTTGTAAATATGGTCGCCAGATATGACAAGGACATACTCAGGATCATATTGATCAATAAAATGAGAATTATGGAAAACTGCATTGGCCGTCCCTTTATACCAATGATCACCATCTTGGCCTTTATAGGGAGGAAGAACTGAGACACCCCCAGAGCGACAATCTAAATCCCATGCACTTCCCTCACCAACATAATGGTTCAAAACATGGGGTTGATACTGCGTTAACACCCCAACTGTATCAATACCGGAATGGGTGCAATTGCTTAATGTAAAATCAATAATGCGATATTTTCCACCGAATGGGACAGCTGGTTTGGCGATTTCCCTCGTTAATCCCTCAAGTCGTGTTCCCTGTCCACCTGCAAGTAACATAGCTATCACTTTTTTAGACACTATAAAAACCACTCCTCCGTCGTTTTTTTGTTTGCTTCATTAAGATGATCATTCCTAGTGGGGGAACGGTAACTTTCATACTATATCGTTGGTTATGATATGGGTCCTGAACCACCTTTATCGCTTTTGGATTATGCTGATTGGAGCCTCCAAACACCGC
Source organism: Bacillus subtilis (assembly GCF_008764245.1). Lineage (GTDB taxonomy): Bacteria > Bacillota > Bacilli > Bacillales > Bacillaceae_C > Lederbergia > Lederbergia ruris. Next base: position 37,988 of record NZ_VTQV01000033.1, on the reverse strand, counting down.
TAAGTCACTATTGAAGACCTCTATATAACTACCATAGGATGGCACGCCAATCGTATAGTCCTCATAAACATTCGCACTGAAGTTACAGAGGACAATACAGTAATCCCCCTTTTTCTTACCCTTCCTCATAAATGTGATCACACTTTGTGTAGCATCATCTGGATCAATCCATTCAAATCCTTCCTGTTCATGATCTAATCGCCATAAACAACTTGTTTTTTTATAAAAATGGCTTAACGCCTTAAAATACGTAGAGAACTTCTGGTGATATTCAAAGTCAAACAGATTCCAATCTAGCTGTTCTAAATCTTTCCATTCGTCAAATTGGGCAAATTCACTCCCCATAAACTGGAGTTTTTTTCCGGGATGTGTAAAGAAATACCCAAATAATAAGCGTAATTGCGCGAATTTCTGCCAATAATCTCCAGGCATTTTATTCAGTAATGAGCGTTTACCATGCACCACTTCATCATGCGAAAAAGCGAGAACAAAGTTTTCCGAAAAAGCGTAAAAGAAGGAAAAGGTTAAGAGATGGTGATGATCTGGACGCGCTGATATGTCCATCTTCATATAGCGGAGGACATCATTGGTCCATCCCATATTCCATTTGTAATTAAAACCAAGACCCCCAACATAGGTTGGAGCACTCACCAACGGATAATCTGTTGCCTCCTCTGCCATCATCAGAATCCCGGGGTATTGTTCAAAGACAACTTCGTTTAATTTTTTTATAAACGCAATCGCTTCAAGACTTTCTTCTCCTCCTAGATGATTTTTCAAAGGGATGGACCCCGCATTATCATGATTCAAATAAATCATCGACGAAACAGCATCAATTCGGAAACCATCTATATGAAAAACATTCAGCCAAAACATCGCATTCGAAATAAGAAAGCTCGTTACTTCCGGCTTACTAAAATCAAAATTATATGTCCCCCAATTTCTGCGTTCCGCTTGATCAGGGTGGATGGGTTCATATAGTGGGGTTCCATCAAAACGGCCAAGTCCGTGGGCATCTTTACAAAAATGAAGAGGAACCCAATCCATAATGACTCCTATTCCGTTTTGATGGCATTGATCAACAAAATACATAAAATCCTCTGGAATGCCGAAGCGACTGGTGACCGAGTAATACCCCGTAATTTGATAGCCCCATGAACGATCATATGGATGTTCCATTAGCGGCATGCACTCGATATGGGTATACCCATGCGCCTGCACGTATTCAATCAGCTCAGCTGCCATCTCACGATAGGAATAAAAACGGCCATCCTTTTTCTTTTTCCATGTCCCTAAATGCATTTCATAAACGAGCATGGGCTGATGATAATGATCTTTTTTCTTTCTTTGTTCCAACCATTTCTGATCTTTCCACTGATATGTATCCAATTGATAAATAATCGATGCCGTATTCGGTCTCCTTTCTGAATAAAATGCATAGGGATCAGCTTTCAGTATCATTTCATTGGTTCTTGTCTTGATTTCGTATTTGTACAGAAACCCCTCTTTTAATCCGGGAATAAATAATCCCCATATTCCTGAATGTTTGATCCTTTTCATGACTGCCTGAGAACCATCCCATTGGTTGAAGTCTCCCACAACGGACACCGATAGGGCATTGGGAGCCCAGACGGCAAAGCGCACACCCTTGACCCCATTTATGGTCACAACATGCGCTCCCAGCATTTTATAAGATTCATAAAGCGTTCCCTCATGAAAAAGATAGCGCTCGTAATCACTTGGGAGCCATTCCTCTACACCACCTATCATTGCTTGCAATCTAACACCTCCACTATCCTATTTAACTTTTCCTGGAAATATTCCATATTTATTTTTATGGCGAAAAAGTCCTTCCACTTTAACGCAGGAGAGCTCAGGAAAATTAGGTTTTATTCTTTTGTAAATATGATTCCGTATTTTCTAAACAGAACCTACATAATCTATTTCGTTGCGAAAAATGCGAATCCTTCGATGAAAAATCACTAGTTTTGTCATTTGATTGGGGAAATGCGGCGTGTCTGTGATAAAAGCTATCGTTACCACTTTTGACTCTCTTTCCTAATTTTGGTCTCAATTAGCGCTTATCGTTACCACTTTTACTCTCTTTTCACAATTTTGGTCTCGATTAACGCTTATTCGTTACCGCTTCTTCTGATGAACAGATCATTTACGCACACAAATAACCCTGAATCTCTTTTGTAAGATTCAGGGTTTTATATCTTTGCATTAATAAATGTTTACGAATTCCCACTTGGTATAGCCGTTTGAAAAGATTGTACTCTCGTTAAAAATAAATAGGAGAGGGCAACGGACCAAGCAAGTGGTGTATTTCCATTGGGTTCATTTTTTCCGCCAATATATAATTCGGGTACCTCCCAATTGTCAGGTATATTTCGGATCGTTTTCTCCGCATATTCATTGACTTTATGGCTCATCCCTAACTCACTGTAACATAGGCCCAGCCATGGAAATCCAAAAGACCATTCCGCTTCTTTTCCCTCATTGTAATATTGATCATGTTCGTATCGAATACAACCTCTTTCCCTCTCCAGACGCTCCGATACTTGCTGAACAATGGTAAGGGCTGTTTTTCGGTCGACCAATCGATACGGGTAAATTAAGGAAAGTAAGGCTAAATCTACTTCTTTTGTTTCACTTTCTCGCGGTAACAAAAAGCGTAATGTTTCTTCTCCTTTACGAATAAGGTCTGCTTTTACATCGACCAACATTTTAACAGCTTTTAATCCTGCCACACAGGCACCTACACTGGAAGCATGCAGTTCAATGTTTTCTTCCCACATACCGTTATCTTCTGCTTGCCAATACTGTAAACACTCTAGATAATCAACAAGCTTTTGCACAATCCGTAAATCTGCCTCATCCCTAATGACCTTTCGCCCATGCTTCATTCCTTCTCCTACTCCCCATAAAAAGGCACCAATGGCATCATTCTGAGCGTGACCCCACTCCACATCGATCTCCTTTAAATCCGTTGAATACCGAGAGTGAATATATTCAAATAAATAAACTGGCTTCTTTTCTGTATGAATATCAATTTTCCATTCATAGTCTTTGAATAAATTGAACAAAGCATGATAGGCTTTTTCATAACGTCCCGATCGGTCATGTAAAAACGGTAATACCGTATAAACAACATCACGAATCCATACATAATTGTAATCTTTGGAAAGACTGGCCATATAAGCACCATTGGGCAGACGCATTTTATCAATGACTTGAAGGGCCATTTCCATATTCATCGTGAACCACCTCCAATGAGTTCTCATGTAGCTCATTGTTAACATTTCTCCATTTTATAAACCCTTATTTAAAGTTTTTAAACTAGGAGTAGGGAACCCGCTGATGAAAACGCTTTGTATTATATTCTATGTATAAGCCTTCATTTTGGGATTCACAATGGGAAAATGGGCGATCAATTTGCAAGAAGAATTCATCTCAAAAAAAACTAAACTAGTGAAAATCAATCCTCTATCCCCATAAACCTTTTGGTATAACGAATCCACTCCCTTGCCGCAAAAGATAAATAGCGATCTTTTCTCCAAATAATCCCTAAGCGCCAGGGAATAACTGGTTCAATAAGCGGGATGACCGTGACCTGATCTTCATTCACCTGTCTACAAATCGTTTCCGGGAGAAGGGCGATTCCAAGATTCGCAACGACCATTTCACTAATCAAATCCCACTGGGAGCTTTCGCAAATAATATTTGGGTGGAACCCTGCTCGTACACACTCTGTAATAATCCGATCATGCAAAGTAAAATCTCTTCGAAAGAAAACAAAGGGTTCTTTCTCTAATTCAACTAGTTGTACTACTTCCTTTTGACTAAGAGGATGATTAGGGTGGGCTAACAACATGAGCCGTTCATTGACAAAGGAAAAAGAGTGAAATCGTTCCTGATTCACAGGCAAGACGACAACACCTAAATCAAGCGTACCATTTTGGACATCCTCTTCTATCTTCACAGCCCCATCCTCTACTAGATGAATGGAAATATTCGGGTAATCCTGATGAAAGGCTTGAATCACATTGGGAAAATAACGTGAGCCCACCATAGGTGGTAAACCAATATGAATGGAGCCCTTTTTTAAATTCATTAAATCGTCTAATTCAGCGGATAAATTTTGAAAGGATTTAATAATATTCTGTGCCTGAACAAGAATGATTTCTCCGGCATCTGTCAATTTAACTTGTTTTCCTGATCGATCGAAAAGAGTAACACCTAGTTCCTCCTCTATATTTCGAACCATTTTACTAATGGTTGGTTGGGTGACATATAACTTATTAGCTGCACGAGTAAAATTTCCCTCCCTTGCCACAGCCACAAAGTACTTTAAATGCTGTATATCCAATCTACACAAACCCTTTCATTACTTTTATGAATAGTAACCATTCTAAATATTCATTTTACCTATAATGGGGCTCCTTGTATACTTATGAAGGAAAACAACTTAGAAAGGCAGTCATCATGAAAAAAATGCTCATCGGTATTACGCAAATTTTATTATTATGTAGCTATACTTTAATCTTGGAGAAAATCTCGGTCCTTCTTCATCTAAAAGTACCTGGAAGTATATTAGGTTTAATTCTTTTATTTATTTTACTACAAACGAAAGTGGTGAAATTAAAGTGGATTGAGTTAGGAGGGAGTTGGTTGGTTGCCGAGTTACTCCTATTTTTTATTCCCTCTGCCGTTGGGGTGATTCAATATAAACAGCTATTATTAACCAATGGCTTTAAAATTATTGCGGTGATTTTCGTCAGTTCCTTAGCTGTGATGATGGGTTCGGGTTTATTAGCTAACAAATTAACACGTCGTAAGGAGGTCAAAGTCAAACATGCTGACACCGCTCTTCCTCCTGCTCACCATTAGTGCCTATTGGGGGGCCAAATGGTGTTATCAAAAAACCAAAAAGTCTTATTTAACACCGCTATTAATTGCTCCCCTAGTGATTATAGCCGTATTATTTCTATTTCAAATTGAGTACACAACTTATCATCAAGGAGCCCAATGGCTAACAAAAATATTACAACCTGCAACAGTGGCCTTAGCCATTCCGCTTTATCGTTATTTTCCGATCCTAAAAAAACATTTGCCTGCCATCGTGCTTAGTGTATCCCTAGGGTCTATATTGTCTATATTCGTGTCCTTCTCTATGGCCAGTTTGGTCCATTTAAATAAAACATTAATCCCTAGCATTCTCCCTTACTCGATTACGACCCCAATCGCAATGAGCGCTTCTGAGAAATTAGGCGGCGTCCCCTCCATAACAGCTGTTTTTGTGATTATGACGGGGATTTTCGGGATGATATTTGGGCCTTGGGTCATTCGCCTGTTTCGGTTGAGAAGCGATATAGCGAAAGGAATCTTGTTAGGAACAAGCTCACATGGATCAGGTACAGCGAAAGCCTTAGAATTAAGTCCGATCTCAGGTGCCGTTTCCAGTGTGTGCATGGTGTTAGCCGCCCTTCTCACTTTTTGGCTATCTCCATGGGTTTATTTGAACCTAGTGAACTAAAACAAGCGGTGCTTGTCGCCGCTTGTTCCTACTTTCATCGTACATGGTTCTGAGTAATGCAAAATTTTGGTGGGTAAAGCCGCCATGCTTTTTGTTCTCATCCGAAAGGGGCTTCCCCTTTTATGGAAGCCCCCATGTCTATCAACAATCAGCCGGAGTCTGATGAAGGGGTGGAGGAATCAACCAGCCCTTTTCCTTATTCAGACGAAGAACTTTAGCGCCAAATGCTGCCTTTTGAGTATGCATTTGTCCAAACATCATCGCAATATCCTCTCGAATCGATTCGCCCATGATCGTACTGCATGCCACCAAACCGGCAGCCACATCTGCCGCTAATGAAGCAGCAATCTCTTGATCCATGAATCGCGCACCCACTGGAATACTTTCCAAATTTGCCTTAGGGCGCTCTGGTGGAGTTGGTGGCAAACCAACACCATTTTCTTTTAATAATGCTTCGATCTGTTTGACTTCTTGTTCTTTCTGCTTGAGAGCTTCTTCCAGTAACTCATGAAGATCCGTATCTCCAGTATGATTTAAATGTGTTTGGTAACAAGCAATCATTCCTTTTGCCCCAACTAAAAAAGACCATATACCAAATACCTCTCCATAATGCATCGGTTCATTCTGTGGATTCCCACTTAAAATTCCCATTGTAGCCTCCTCATTTGTGTTACTGTGCCTTTATAATAGGCGCATCCTTATCTTTCCTCCAGTTTTCATAATCCATTCATGATGATTATAATTTCTCATTCATAGTAATCTCCTTTATTTTCATGAAAGGCCCCGATTTTGAAATATCCATTGACATTGGAATGTTTACCTGTGTATCATTTAATTAAACACTGGTCAATTCAGGGAGGACACAATGTCACCGCGAAAGTCTGTGCAACAGGAATTAACACGGGAAATGATTATGGATGCTGCAAGAGATTTATTTATTGAAAAAGGATATCAGCAAGTTTCAATGAGGCAAATCGGTAAAGAATTAGGATATAGCCATGGCGCTATCTATTATCATTTTAAAAACAAAGCAGAACTGTTTTATGCCTTGGTTGAGGAACATTTTAAAATGCTTGAACTTGAATTGAAGCAGATTATGAAAAAACCATTGGAACCTCAAGAAAAGTTACAAAATATCTTGCTTGGCTTCATCCAATTTGGCCTAACCCATCAAAGCCATTATGAAATTATGTTTTTGATTAAAGATGAAGAGGTTCGAAATTTTATTAATCAAGAACCAAACAACACCTATGAAATGTTCGCCAACAGCGTTCAGTCCTTATGTGATCACTCTATCACCATTCGGGACATTTGGTCGATTTTTCTATCATTGCATGGGTTTGTCACCCATTATCTACGCCATGTCGTTGAATATGAAGATGTAGAGGAAATGGCACGTGCACATGTGAATTTTCTTTTAAAAAGTTTATTGGCAGACAATTGAAAGCTGGGGTCCCCCGCTTTCCTTTTATCTACCATTTTGAACAGTGGTCAATTAATAAGAGGAGGTTTTATTATGAAACAGGCACTTGTATTAGGAGCATCAGGAGGAATGGGATATGCGCTTGTACAAGAATTAGTAAATAAAGGGATTGGAGTCATTGCCTTTGCACGTTCAGAGCAGAAACTAAAAAAATTATATGGACAACAACAAGGAATCAAGATTCACCCAGGCGATATTTTTCAATTCGAAGATCTAATGGCAGCGGCCAAGCAAGCAGATACGATCTTTCAATCCGCTAATATCCCTTACGAACAATGGGAGGAAAAACTTATTCCCTTTTTTGAAAATATCATCAATGTTTCCAAAACAACAGGAGCTAAATTAGTGCTTGTTGAAAATATTTATGCCTATGGGAGATCTTCAGGTGGTAAGGTGAAGGAAGAGACTGCAAAAAAGCCCCACACGAAAAAAGGGAAAATTCGATTACAAATAGAAAAACGGATAAAAAAGGCAAATGTGCAAGCATTGTTTGCCCATTTGCCAGACTTTTACGGCCCAAATGCGGAGAATACCCTCTTACATTTCACGTTAAAAGATGCCAAGCAACATAGAAGAGCCATGTTTGTTGGTTCCAAAAAAGTTGCACGAGAGTTCATTTATACACCAGATGGAGCAAAGGCACTTGTCACTCTTGCCCTGCAAGAACAAGCCTTTGGACAAAATTGGAATATTCCCGGGTATGATGTGATTACTGGAGAAGAGATCATTGCCATCATTCGCGATGTAAATGGATATAAGAAATCAGTCTTCACTGTCACTAAAGGAATGATCAGACTATTAGGCCTTTTCAATCCTACCATGCGTGAAGTTGTCGAAATGTTTTACTTAAACGAAGATCCTGTTGTACTTGATGGAACAAAATATGAAAGAGAAATTGGACCGCTTCCCCGAACTCCTTATCAGGAAGGGATCAAACAGACGATGGAATTTATGGAAGCTCATAGACGAAAATGAATCCCATGTGAACAACGAGTGAACAAGGTAGTCACTCGTTGTTTTTTAACAATTGATCCGTTTTCTTCCATTCATCCTCTAGCAGACCATAAATCACCCTGTCATGATACTTACCATAGAGAAGCTCATAGTCTCTTATCATGCCTTCTCTTTTAAAACCTAATCGCTCTGGGATCGCCTTACTTTTTTCATTTTTAGTTGCCATCTTGATTTCAACTTTATGCAGACCTAAATCAGTGAAGGCGTGATCTATCAGTAAGGCACAGGCTTTTGTCGCGAGACCGAGCCCTTCAAATTTTTCCCCTAACCAATAGCCAATTTCTGTCTTTTTATTGCCCCAATCGAGATATAAAAAACCAATGGAACCAGCGATTTGCCCTTTGTACCAAATTCCTGCCCAATAGCCATCGTTAGAAGCCAATCTTTTTAGGGATTTCTCTATAAAAATCCTCGTATCCTGTACTTCGTTTGTGAAAGACGGAAACGAAAGCCACATTCCGATACTTTCTCGACTTCCATCGATTAAAGCAAATAATTCATCCGCATGCCTTGGTTCTAATATCGCGATGTACGTATTGGAATCGATCACAGCTTTATACAATTGTTGTCCTCCAAACATTTACACCTATATTAGCATATAATTCCAAATTATCACCCTAATACTTTTATTTCCTTCTCTTCTTACCTTGTTTTTCTTCCAAAGCCTGCTTATTTCTATATCTATATTAAAAATCAGGAAAGTGATTTTCATTTCCCAGCTTATTTTCGACAATATTTCCCGGGAAAAGATTGTTGTCTACAAAATAATCACGGGAAAACCATTATAGGTTATAATAAATAAAGCGAAATTTCAGTGGAAGAAGAGCTGATCTTTTTCAATCTTGATGAACAAGGTGATTTTATTGTGAGTATCTTAACTATAAACAACATAGAAATGCATGAAGGCCATACCTTGATATTCCCGGCATTTAGCTTAGAAGTTTCTGAGCAAGAGGTGTTATCCATATACACTAATACAAATGTACGAACGGTTTTAATCAAAATGTTTATGGGAGAAATTCCAATTTCCAATGGGGAAATAAAGGTCAATGGTATTTCCATAGAGTCCTCAAAAAGAGATTTTTTCGTCTCTGTCGGTTTTTGTTGTTTGGATGATGGTCTATATGAAAGATTAACCATTAAAGACCATCTTTCCTTTTATCAAAAGTTGTATAGTTCTCCTCTTACAGTTGAGGAAGGCCTGCGAATCATTCAATTGGAAACAAAGAAAAATAAACCTATCCGTCATTTATCATTATCGGAAAAAAGAAGAATTCAGTTTGGTCGCTTACTATTTCAAAACCCGATTCTATATATTTTTGAAGAACCTGATCAAAATGCGGATTTAGAAACAAAACGAGTATTTATAAAGCTTATACGAGAATTAAAGCAGCAAGGCAAAACAGTGCTGATCTTCACAAGCAATATGGAATCAGCCCTCTCTGTGACAAGTCAGGTGTATCGATTAGATAATACAGGCTTACAAAAGCTTGAAGTTTTATCTGAAGAAGAGGCGAACCAAGAAGAAACGCACACCATGGAAAAGGAAGAGGAAGTCATCGTTCAGCCTGTTCATTTTGAAAAGATTCCAACAAAAGTGAATGACAAGATCGTCCTATTTGATCCACCTGAAATTGATTATATCGAAAGTGGACAGGGACAATCCCAAATTTATATTAAGGGAGAAGCCTATCCAAGTGTGTTTACCATGGCAGAATTAGAGAAAAGACTTCACCCTTATGGTTTTTTCCGCTGTCATCGTTCTTATATTGTCAATTTACAAAAGGTTCGTGAAGTTGTGACCTTCACACGGAATAGCTTTTCTTTAGTGCTTATGGATGCAAAAAAGTCCTCTATTCCATTATCGAAAAACAAAATGGTGGAATTAAAGGAGATTTTAAGACTGAAATAAGTGCCAATCGACCGATAAAATACTCCATTCCCCCTTAAAATAGCTCTTTTCATCCGGAATATAATGTGAAGCTCTCGTTTGTTTACTATGATGGAGACATCACAAAAACAGCAAACGTCTTGATGGGATAACGGCTAAAAAAGTGACGTCCTGTCGGCTCGTAATGGAGGATGAAAAAGTGGAGAACATTATTGAAGTAACAAAGATTGCCAAAATGTTTTCAAACCAGTCTGCATTAAAGGATGTTTCCTTTCATGTAAAAAAAGGAGAAACATTTGGTTTCTTAGGACCAAGTGGATCAGGGAAAACAACGACAATAAAAGTATTAACAGGTCAGTTAGCGCAAACCGATGGAGAGGCCCGTGTCTTTGGCGTTCCCGTTTCAAAACTGAAAGAACCAACTTATAGAAGAAAAATTGGGATCCTTACAGATAACAGTGGATTATATATGCGACTCTCTGTCTATGATAATTTAAAACTTTACTGTGATCTGTACGATGTACCGTATAGCCGAATAGAAGAGGTACTCGAAATGGTCAATTTACGGGAGGCAAAAAAGAAAGTCGTTTCCAAACTTTCAAAGGGAATGCTTCAGCGTGTCACCTTGGCACGAGCCTTCTTGCATAAACCTGAGCTATTATTCCTAGATGAACCGACATCAGCGCTTGACCCTGTGAACACAAAGCATATTTATCGTGGTTTAGAAAACTTGAAAGCTCAAGGAACAACAATTTTCCTAACGACCCATGATATGTATGAAGCGGAAACACTCTGTGATCGTGTTGCTTTTTTAAACAATGGAATCATTCAATTATTAGGAGCCCCCCAAGAACTGCGACAATCATTTGCCGATCACACCTTAACCGTCGTGTTAACGGATGGCCGAAGGGAAATCATTGACAAGGGACCTAATGGAGCAACAGCGTTATACAAGCTCATGTCTGAAAATAAAGTGGAATCCATCTATTCAAACGAACCTACACTTGGCGATATTTTCGTAGAAGTTACAGGGAGGAAATTAACATGACATTTTCAATTAAACGCTCGATGGCAATTTTTCAAAAAGATTATAAAGATGTAATGAAAAACTATTTTGTGTCCATATCTGCCCTTATGCCGCTGTTTTTGGCTGCTTTGTATGGGCGCATGGGGGTTGAGACGATTAGTGGACATTATATAGTGTTCAATTTGACCTTTTGTTTAGTGGCCGCCTATGTACAATGTGCCTTGATTGCGGAGGAAAAAGAGAAAAATACATTGCGTGGGCTTATGCTTTCTCCGGCAAGTACACTGGAGATTTTAGCGGGAAAAAGTCTATTAAGCTTTATCGGAACGATTCTCATTGTCCTTGTTTCTGCCTTTTTAACAGAATATAAACCTACAGATCTACTGGTTATTTCCTTGGCAATGGTATTATCGATTCTGTTTTACATCGGATTAGGAACATTACTAGGTTTATTAACAAAGTCTGTTATGGAGGCATCTGTTGTTATTCTACCATTTTTTGTCATATTCTCATTTGGTTCATCCTTAACGAATTTCACTGATCAATATCCGTTTCTAAAGATGGCAGAATATCTCCCAAGTACCCAATTAATCAACCTGGCGACGGATAGTCAAGCTGGTGCAAGTCTTCTAGAGGTTTGGCCTAGTCTTCTTGTCATTTTCGGATGGATGGTGATCATTTTTGCCCTTGTTGTGATCGTATACCGAAAGCGAATGGTTGACTAAAAAAACTTCTCTAAACATGCAAATGGAATAGTCGCCTTCCCAAAGAAGGACCTTCTATTCCATTTGTAGCAATTAATAGGCCGCTATTGTTCTATGATTTCCCCTTATCATGACCTGCTCCATTTCTAATACTTCTGAGAGAATACGAAAAAAGGCTTCATAGAAAGAAGATTCCTTTATATATTGATGATAGTTTTTCTGAAGGTGAACGGTAATTTCCTCTTTTACGGAAAAGTCAAAATGGTAAAAGTCGACGATTGGAAAGTAAATCCTGTTCCCGATTGGAATTAATGTACCCATTACGATCTCCCCAGTCAGAGCAGGAATGGTATGGGTATCACGGACCATCACCTCGACGATTTCATCTGTTAAAAGATTCGTTACCAACCATTCTCGGTGACTATATTTAAAATCAATACGATAAAAGTTAGGAACGGCCTTCTCCCATTCTCTTAACCAATGATAAATAAGTGGGGATCGCTGTCGATCCTGTTGAATATTTCGGGCGATGAAATGGCTTATGTAGTTTAATTTCTTATGATGGCATGCTGTATATAGAACTTTCGACCAAAATAGATTAAATTCCAATGCATAAGATTTTTCTTCCTCAAGATCGTAGCTCTCCATAAATTCCCTTAAAAAAGGTTGAGAAGCCATATATTCCTCCCTTAAGACAAAATTAGTAAATTGCGTATACACATCACCTAATAACTCGTTCCGTAATTCATTTGTCAGGGGATAATCATGGCGAAATTTACTTGCATTTGATCTAGATTGAGCAAAGGCAACGACCTTTCCATCCTTTCGTTGAGTTGATTGCACAAATACCCTTCCTTTCCTAAAAGACATAACAGCCATATTCGCTACAGATTCTATAATCACGTATTAGAGAATGTTCAAAAGTAAGGATCAAATGGATGCACAAAGGATAAACGGCTAAAGGCGCCACTTCAAATCGCCACGCCGTTTTGACCAACATCCTGTTGGCCTAAATTCGCAACAAAAATCGTCACGTCTTTGCGTCCTGCAGACCCCATGACTCCGCTTTCACCAGACGCTATCTCATAATCTTACTATGGACATTTTTATCAACAAGTGGAAAAATTAAATATATACTGTAATAAATCCACAAACAAAACACTCTTCGTACAGAAAAATGAAGCCTTGTCCAAACAGACACGGCTTCCATTCATTATCCGATAATGGGGAGAGACCATTTTTAAACTAGATTTATAAAACGGTCAATCATTGCCCACTTTCAATATAAAAGGAATAATGCAACTATGCAGTCATCCCTTTGTAAGCTCTTTTTGATAGACAAACCATAATGTCTTTCTATACAATTTAAAGCAAAGTAAAAGTGTGGTGAATCGAGTGTTTAAGCTCTTACTTATTGAAGATGATGCAACTCTTTTTCGGGAAATCAAAGACAGATTATTACAATGGTCTTATGATGTACATGGAATTGCTGATTTTAGTACGGTTATGCAAGAATTTACAACTTTAAAACCAGATTTAGTCATCATCGATATTCAGTTGCCGAAATTCGATGGGTTTCATTGGTGCCGCATGATTCGCTCCCATTCGAAAGTTCCCATCATCTTTTTATCATCGCGTGATCACCCTACAGATATGGTGATGTCCATGCAGCTTGGTGCAGATGATTATATCCAAAAGCCGTTTCATTTCGATGTGTTAATCGCAAAAATCCAAGCCATTCTCCGTCGTACCTACAATTATAATACGGAAGAAATTTCGCTTAAGACATGGAACGGCGCAACGGTCGATTACGAAAAAAATATGATTCAAAATGAGAGCGGATCAATTGAATTAACAAAGAATGAAATGTTCATATTAAAAGTGTTGATCGAACAAAAAAATAAAATTGTCACTCGAGACGAACTTATCAAGAGCTTATGGGACGATGAACGCTTTATCAGTGATAATACATTAACTGTAAATGTGAATCGGTTGCGGAAAAAGCTAGAACAACTTGATTTAGGACGTTATATTGAAACAAAAGTGGGACAAGGATACCTCGCTGTAGAAAAGGACCTTTCATATGATTAAACGGTTTTTCATTGAAAGGTGTAGCTGGATTTTTCTTGTTCTTTTTCTCCAACTACTCCTTGTCTTTGTTGCTTATATTGATCCAGCCATTCCGTTAACGCCCATTCTCTATATCGCCTTTTTATCCTGCTTGGTCTTTATTATATTTGTGATCGTTCGCTACCAAAAAGAAACAAAATTTTATAAAAGCCTGCAGGATTGGGATCCCAATCTTGATTTAACCACGATCATTCATGCGGAAAGTCCGTTTGAACAAATCATTGAAGAAGTACTGTCAGATCAAACAAAGCAACTAAAAAAAGAAGCAGCTGTTCATTTCATGAATTTAGAACAAGAAAAAGATGATCTCTTGTCTTGGATCCATGAAGTAAAAACCCCATTAACAGCGATGCAGTTAATCATAGACCGTTTGGACAATGAGACAATCAAAACACAATTGACTCATGAATGGCTGCGAATTCATTTACTACTTGATCAACAACTTCACCAAAAACGTATGCCCTTTATTGAAAATGATTTGCATATTGAAAAAATCGCCATAAAATCAATCATTTTCGCGGAAATTAAAGCCTTACAATCTTGGTGTCTGCAAAAGGGAATTGGCTTTGACGTAGATTTAGAAAAAAGAGAAGTCCTTAGTGACAGTAAATGGTTAGCTTTTATCATCAGGCAATTGCTGACAAATGCGATTAAATACAGCGAATCAGCCGATATCCTTATCAAGACCTACCAACAAGACGAGTATACACATTTAGAAATTCAGGATTTTGGACGTGGAATTGACCCAAAAGACCTGCCAAGAATTTTTGATAAAGGCTTTACCTCTACATTTCAACATCGAGATAACGGAGCAACAGGTATGGGACTATATCTAGCTAAAAAAGCAGCACAGTCATTATTCATTCAAATCCGCGTTACCTCTAAACCTCAAGAGGGCACAACTTTTACACTCATATTTCCTAAGGCAAATGAATTTCATCACATTTCAAGCATGTGACAACAATGTCACATGCTTTCCTCATTTGTTCGCCAAATCGAAGGAAAACTGTAGTTACACTATTTATAATGAAATTATTGATTCAAAGGAGTGTGGCTCAATGAAGATATTAGAGGCGACCAAACTATACAAAAGCTATGGCAATAAATTGAATAAGCAAGAAGTGCTCAAAGGAATTGATCTTAGCGTGGATCAAGGAGAATTTGTCGGCATTATGGGGGCATCTGGATCAGGAAAGACAACCTTACTGAATGTACTGTCCTCCATCGATAAGGTCAGTAATGGCACGATTAAAATTGATGGCAAAGAAATGACCAACATGAAGGAAAAACAGTTGGCAACCTTTCGGAAGAATCATTTAGGGTTCATATTTCAAGAATATAACCTATTAGATACATTGACGGTCAAAGAAAATATTTTATTGCCGTTATCCATTACAAAGGTAGCAAAAAAAGCAGCCCAGCAAAAATTTGAAACAGTTGCCAAAGAACTTGGGATTTATGATGTAAAAGACAAGTATCCAAATGAAATTTCGGGTGGTCAAAAACAGCGCACCTCCGCAGCCCGATCCTTTATCCACCAGCCAAGTATCATCTTTGCGGATGAACCAACAGGGGCACTGGATTCAAAGTCCGCCGCTGATTTGTTAAACAAACTAAGCGAATTAAATCAAAAAAGAAAAGCTACTATCATTATGGTGACGCACGACCCAACCGCTGCAAGTTTCTGTAGCCGAGTGATTTTTATAAAAGATGGACAAATCTATTCGCAATTAAATAAAGGCGAACAATCAAGACAGCCTTTTTTCAACGACATTATGAAGACACAAGCTTTATTGGGCGGGGTGCAAAATGAGTATTAATCAACTCATCCTCCGTAGCCTTAAGAAAAATATAAAAAATTATTATCTTTATGTGTTTGCTTTAATTTTTAGTGTGGCTCTTTATTTTGCCTTTGTCACCCTACAATATGATCCATCTATGGATGAAACGAAAGGGTCTATCAAAGGGGGAGCCGCGATTAAATCGGCCTCCGTTCTTCTCGTGTCCATTGTCGCCATCTTCCTTTTATACGCAAATAAACTCTTTATAAAACGTCGTAGTAAGGAAATAGGCCTGTTTCAGCTGATCGGAATGACAAAAAATAAAATTTTCCAGCTTCTGAGCACAGAAAACTTTATTCTCTATTTTGGCTCCTTACTTTTTGGAATTTTTGTCGGCTTTTCTAGTTCAAAACTCATCATGATGATTTTATTTAAAGTGGTGGGCATTGAGGCAAGCACCGAGCTTCGCTTCTCTACAGAAGCCCTGATTCAAACACTGATTGTTTTTGCCGTCATCTACCTTTTCATCCTGCTCATGAACTATATGTTTATAAAGAGGCAAACGATTCTATCCTTATTTAGAGTGGTTTCATCAGCTGAAGGAAGGATAAAGAAAATCAGCCTATTTGACATCGTTTTCGGGGCATTGGGGATCATTTTTATCCTGTCAGGTTATTATATTTCATCAAAGTTGTTTGATGGGGACTTTTCCGATATGATTCAACTCTTCTTAGCGATGATTTTTATTCTTGGGTCAGTGATCATCGGCACATACTTGTTTTATAAAGGATCTGTTACATTCATTACAAATATTATCCGAAAAAAGAAAAAGGGGTACTTAAATATAAATGAAGTGTTATCCCTCTCTTCCATTATGTTTCGCATGAAATCAAATGCCCTTTTACTAACGATTATCACAACCGTCTCTGCACTTGCTATTGGCTTATTATCTCTAAGTTATATCTCTTATTATTCTGCAGAAAAGAGTGCCAAAAGTAATGTACCCACTCATTTTTCATTGACAAGTGTTGAAGATGCGGAACGATTCAAAGAAGCCTTAATGGAAAAAAATATAGATTATCGTGAGACACAAATCGATGTCCTTCAAGCGGAAGTGAATGTGGAGGAAATAATGGATGTGAATATGGATGAGGTAAACTTTAATCCAAATATCATGATCCTCCCCGTTGTTAGCGATAAAGACGTCAAGGGAGTAGATCTAAAAGAGGACGAAACGTTTTTCACAGGGTATAGTGATGTCCTAAAGAAAATGATGTCCCTTAAGGATACAGGCAACATTGAATGGGTAGGACAAAAGGAAACGATTCAGCAGAGATATATCGGATTAGAAGATAAAGTCACCATTCCCTATAATTTCACGAACGGAGGACTGCCTACTGCCATTGTCAATGATGCCATTTTTCAACGTTTGAAGAACGACCTTAACCCAGATATCCAAATGGATTACTCACTATTTATCGGAATCGATCTTAAAGACAATACGAAATTGGCGGAGGCCAATGATCTGTTTCAGAGCCTTGATTTTAGCAAGAATTCTCAAAACCTTTCTCAGCTTCAATTAAGCATCGATCAGAAGTTGAACATGGGACTAATCATGTTTATCGTTGCCTTTTTGGGCCTCACCTTTTTAATTACATCTGGTTGTATCCTTTACTTTAAACAAATGGATGAAAGTGAAGACGAGAGGCCGAATTATACGATATTACGAAAACTAGGCTTCACCCAAGGAGATTTAGTAAGAGGGATTCAGGCCAAACAACTCTTTAATTTTGGTATTCCTTTGGTTGTCGGTCTATCTCATAGCTATTTCGCTGTCCAATCAGGTTGGTTTTTATTTGGCACAGAGTTGTGGACTCCCATGTTGATTGTCATGGTGATCTATACCGGCTTATACTCGATCTTTGGAATCTTATCTGTTCTTTACTATAAAAAGGTCATTAAAGAAGCATTGTGAAAAATCCCCCCACCGAGCAACCACTGAAGTTCACTCGAAGTGGGGGGTCCTCCGCAACTGTAGAGTCATGCCTTTTCATTTTATGGAGGATGCCCTAGTTTACGACATCTTCCTTCCCCTTCTGAATCGCCAATATTTCCCGAATATCCTCTTCTGTAAGCAAGGAGGAGAATTTCTCCTTTGAATCAATGACTTCATCAATGAGGTGCCGCTTTTTCTCTTGTAGTTCATTCATTTTTTCCTCAATGGTGCCACGCGCGACTAGTTTGATCACTTGAACAGGCTTTGTCTGCCCGATTCTGTGGACACGATCGGCCGCTTGTTCCTCAACGGCCGGGTTCCACCAAGTGTCGTAAAGGATAACCGTATCGGCACCCGTTAGGTTGAGGCCTGTCCCACCCGCTTTTAAGGAAATGAGAAAAACATGACGTTCTCCTGCATTAAATCGATGACATCTTTCCAATCGTTCTTCAGCTGGCGTTTGTCCATCAAGATAGAAATACGACTGTCCTTGCATCGCTAGTTCTCTCCCAATGAGTTGAAGCATCTTTGTGAACTGTGAGAAAATCAATACTCTTCTTCCAGCAAGCCTAGCTTCCTCCAAAAGTTGGAACAGTTGTTCAAACTTCGCTGAACTCCCTTTATAGCCGTCCACAAACAAGGCCGGGTGACAACAAATTTGCCGGAGGCGTGTCAAACCAGCGAGGATTCTAATCTTATTTTTTCGAAGCGTATCTTTGTCCAAATGCTTTAAAGTATCATGCCTCAATTTGGCCAAATAAGCAGCATACAGTTTTTTCTGATCGGGAAGTAGTTCCACCGATTCCTGTGCTGTTGTTTTCTCGGGTAATTCCGCGAGTACATCTGCTTTCGTTCTTCGCAATAAAAACGGGCGAATCCTGCGGATGATCTTTTTCCTTGGAAGGTTACTGTATTCCTTCAACCCTTGAAACAATTCAGGAAAAACAACATGGAAAATCGACCATAGCTCCTCCAATGAATTTTCAATCGGTGTCCCTGTCAGCGCGAAGTAATGATCGGCTCGCACTTTATTCACCGCTTTTGCCGTTTGGGTGAAAGGATTTTTGAAAGCCTGTGCCTCATCAAAAAACACTGTATGGAAAGACTGTTTTTCGTACCACTTGATATCTGCACGTAATAATGGGTAAGAGGTAATCACCACATCGTGATCAGCTACATTCTTCTGTAAAACGATTCGTTTGGCTTTTTGACCATCGATGATCGTTACTTTGAGATCGGCCGCAAAGTGATTGATTTCCTTTTTCCAGTTATAGGTAAGAGAGGAGGGGCAAACAATGAGAACCGGTCGCTTTCTTTTACGAATATCAGGCACTTCTGATAAGATAAACGCAATACTTTGTAGCGTTTTCCCTAACCCCATATCATCGGCAAGGATCCCTCCGAAGCCGAAACGGGCGAGTGCCTTCATCCATCTGTAACCATGCTTCTGATACTCATGTAAGATCGACTCTAACGATTTCGGCACTTTGAAGTCCAATCGATTCGGATCTTGGATAACTTTTAGAAATTGCCGGAAAGATTTCTCTAGCTTGAAAACATCCGGATCATCTGTCGAATCCAGCAACTGAAAGCCACGAACAACAGGGATATGGAGGCCACTTTCCAGATCTTCATCTTGAATCGGAGCGGCGCGAAGGAAACGCTGAATTTCTTCAAACTCCCTCGTTTCAAGAGAAAGAAGAGCCCCGCTACGTAAACGGTAATACTTGCGTTTCTCTTCAAGTGCCGCTAAAACTTCACGAATCTCCCTTTCAGGAATGCCATCCATCTCAAATTTGAATTCCAACCAATTTGTCCGTTCCTTTTTGAAGCCTACTTTAATCCGCGGATGAGCTTTCTCTTTAAAAACTCGACTCCGAACAGCCGTTGTCGCATATACTTGCACAAGTTTCTCCAATTTAGGGAGCCTATGATACAAAAAGTCATATTCCAATTTTTCATTGTGCAAAAAATAGCCACCCTCCGTTTGGGCAAAAGAACTCTCTTTCATAAATTGAAGAATTGCCTCTTCTTTATCCAAATCCCTAATGAGCACGGGTCCAATCTCTAACTCCCGCTCCAACGGATTAATAACAATCCCATCATAGTGAAATTCTAATCCGGCGAGGAGGCGATTTTTGACACGATCCAAGTATAATTTAGCGACCAGTGGTGTTCTTGAAAATCCTTCAGAAATATTCCCTGCTAGCTGGACTTCTCCTAACCTTTTCAAACCGGGCACAACTTTTTCTATAAAATCATGGATTTGCCTTTGGGGAATGAAGATTTGATTGGCATGAGAAGATGCAAGCATTTGCTTTAACGCAGAAAGACGTGCACAATCCTTTCGATCAAGTAAAACCACCTTTCCTTCCGAAAGAACGGTTTGATAGGCATTTAACACTAACATTTGCCGCAAGCCTTTAATTTTGAGTTGATAATCTCCGTCTGTCATCCCCGAAAGATCAAATTGTAAAGGTAGTGGCTCGTCGGAAAGGCGAAAGGCGTCAAACCGCTTCTCACCATAGGCCAATTTCACCAAAGGAGCATTGGATAGTAAAGGGGCTAGTCGTTCCCAAGAAGAGGGGGGAATGAGTAAAATATCGTTGCTACATGCCCACTTTGTTTTGTCTGGTAATGTGTCCACATACATCTCTTCATCTCGCGTCACTTGGATTAGCTGTTGAATAACGGCATCTGTTTCCTCCTGAAAGCAGTGGCGCTTTGGATCATAGGTGAAGGTAGGGGAAAGTCGGCTCAGATTTCCCCTTTTCACATTTTCCAAAAATGTCCGGAGATTGGGCGCATGATTCGCTCCCACCAACACTTCAATGCCTAACATACTCTGTCCATCCTTAACCGTGACAGACTTACAGAGAAAGGTGACGTCCAGTACTTGCCTATTCTCAAAATGAAGCTGATGTCGACTTGATTGTTTTTCCTCATGATGGAATACGTGAAACAAATCTTCCGTAAAATCTTGATTTTGGCTAAGGTGGGCTGTCCCATTATGGATCGCAACTAACACTGCCGCGATATGCTGACAATCGTGTTTAAAAGAAGGCAGCGGCGGACAGCTACATTCCGTTCGAATCTCGCCACTCTCATCCCTTTCGATCGTGACATGAAAGTCTTCTACTCCGGTAACGGTCGCTTCACAACGAGTGAAGTCGTCTTTTTGAATGGTTACTTTATTCGCCTCATAATAAGCTTTACCTCTTTTGAAGGAGGCTGTGCCACACATTTCGATGATTTTATCTTGAGTTAATGGAATATTCACGTGTTTGCCTCCTTCTGTGAATTCTGCCTACTTAACAAAGATTGTTTTGAGTATGCGAAAAAAATTTGCCTCTGTTCATTGCCTTTAAAACATAAGTCTTATTTTCCGACTGTGAAATGTTGCCATTCATACGGAAGCAGCGCTTGATATTTAGGTTGCAAGAATCGATCATCAATTAAAGCAATGATACCATGATCAGATTCTGTCCGAATTAATCGTCCGCCCGCTTGCAACACTTTGTTCATTCCAGGATACACATACGAGTAATCATACCCATTATGACCAATCGATTGGAAATAATCCTTGATAATATTACGTTCCAAGCCAATCTGTGGCAATCCAACCCCGACAATCATCACACCTTGCAGACGTTCTCCTTTTAAATCAATTCCCTCAGAGAAAATCCCACCAAGAACGGCAAAGCCGACCAGCCGATCCATTGGGTCCTCATTTTCTCGGAAAGCTTCCAAAAAGTCTTCGCGCTGTTCCTCTGTCATGCCCCCATCTTGGACAATCGTTTTAATATCTGGCGCCATAGTGATAAAATACTCATATACCATCCGCATATATTGATACGAAGGGAAAAAAATGAGGAAATTCCCTGCCTTTTTTTGTAAAGTGGTCATCATAAACTGCACCATCGGTTCCAACGTACGCTCCCGATCACGATACCTCGTTGATAATGGTTGAATCATAATTTCGACATTTTCTCGGTCAAAAGGCGACGGAATAGAGAGCACATAATCGTTTTCTTTCCCACCTAGTAAGTCCATATAATACCCAGCAGGAGTCAAGGTAGCTGAAAAGAAAACCTTGGAGCGGAACCCTTTTCCCATTTGTTCCAACTGAGCCGATGGGTCTAGGCAAAACAACTTTAATTCGACCTCGCTACCATTGACAGTCAAATAACTGGTAAAGCGTTGATCATACAGGCGCGCAATTTTCACAAAGGCCTGGGCTTCAAAATAGGTTTCCAATAAAAGCTCATCCACTTCTTCGCCTTTGGCTAATTCTTCCTCAGCTTTAAAAGCAAAGGCATCCACTACTTGTACAAGTTTGTCATCCAATGACTTCTCGAGCATTTGGTTTTGCTTCTTCTTTTCTAGCAAATGATCATTCACTTTTTTGGCCTTCTTGGCAATCTCTTTATGATCTTCTTTGTATAAACGATACAAATCAAGAAAATGAGATTTGACGACAGTGGCTGAGTACATTTCCCTTGCACGATCGACTAGATTATGGGCCTCATCAATTAATAACACGGTCTTTTTCTTTTCTTCTTCAAAGAGTCGTTGCAACGATACCCTTGGATCAAACATATAATTATAATCACAGATGACCGCATCTGCGGCATATGCCAAATCAAGCGAAAATTCGAAGGGACAAACCATATGTTTACGAGCATACTTCTCAATCACGGGTCTCGTAAGCATTTTTTCATGTTCCAATATATCGGACACAGCACCATTAATCCGATCGTAATAACCATCCGCAAATGGACATTCTGTTTTGTCACATTTCACCTTTTCCTGAAAACAAATTTTTTCCTTTGCGGTAATCGTCACGACGATAAGTTCTAGCCCCTTTTTTTGTAAAAAGCAAAACGCCTCTTCGGCGGCTGTGCGCGTAATCGTCTTCGCTGTGAGATAAAAAATTCGCTCCACATGTCCCTCACCTATCGCCTTCACTGCTGGAAAAATGGTTGAAATTGTCTTACCAATCCCTGTTGAGGCTTTTGCGAAAAGGGTCTTTTTCTCCTGAATGGTTTTATAAACTGAACCTGCAAGTTTACGTTGCCCTGTTCGATACTCGCCAAAAGGAAAGGCCAAAGCTTTCGCGCTCGTATCCCTTTTTTGCCGAAGGGCCATCCTTAGACGAGCAAAAGCAGCATAGCGGGATACGACATCAATGACAAAGGCCTCTAAGTCTTCCCTCTTCATCATGCGTTGGAATCTCTTTTCTTCCTCTGTTCGTACCTGAACATACGTAAGCTGGATATTGATTTCCGCTAGGTCATGACCCTGTGCATAAATATAGGCATACACGATCGCCTGTGCCCAGTGAACAGGATGGGTTTCCTCTGTCATTTGTTCCAATGGCATGGAGGTAGATTTAATTTCGTCGATGGTGATCACTCCATCCTCATCCAGTAACAAACCATCACAGCGCCCATCAATTTGAAAAGTGAGATCATCAAGCAGAACTTCTGTTTTTAAATACACTTCCTTTTGATCTGTTTCACGATAGGTTTTTTGAATTTTTTGATGAATTTTTGTGCCTTCATGTAAAGAGGTAGCGGTACGGAATCCCGTTTCAATACTCCCACTTCGAAAGGCGTATTCTACTAGCGTCCTGACCGCTATTTTGATGATTTGTGTCATGTGATCACCCATTCGTTATTCTTCATTTCATTTTAGCATAAGAGGGGCATAATAGAAACGTACGTTTCACTTAGGAGTTTTTTCAGTCAGACATGTGAGAATCACAACAATGGCCCTGCAATATGTTCACCACATTGCAGGGCCATTTTGTTAATTCTCTTCAAGCTCTTTCCGGTTTTTCTTAAATAGTTTAGACAAGATTTCATACACAATCGGTACAATAATTAAGGTTAATAAGGTGGAACTTGTTAAACCGCCAATAACGGAAATGGCTAGGCCTTTCGAAATCAGACCACCGCCGCCTTCTGCACCAATGGCTAATGGGATTAACGCGCCAATGGTTGCAATGGCCGTCATAAGAATTGGCCGTAGACGCGTAACGCCCGCTTCTAAGATCGCTTCGCGCATGCCCATACCATCGCGTTCCATCCGCACAATTCGGTCGACCAGCACAATCGCGTTGGTGACGACGATGCCAATAAGCATTAAGAGCCCCATCATCACGGATACGGAAATCGTTTCGCCTGCGATAAATAATCCAACAAAGGAACCAATTACCGCAAATGGCAAGGAGAATAGGATCGAGAATGGCGCTACTCCCTCACCAAATGTCACGACAAGAATAAAGTAGACAATCGCAATCGCCGCAAGCATGGCTACCCCTAATTGTGTAAAGGTTTCTGTCATATCTGCAGCCACACCGCCAACATCTACTGTGACCCCTTTAGGTAAATCTAAGTCTTCAATGGCTTTATCGACTTCAGATGTAGCTTTAGAAATATCATCATCAAGGATCGTTCCCGATACCGTTGCGTAGTATTCGCCTTTACTACGTGCCAATGTATTTAAAGTCGTTCCCTCTTCCACTTCGACAAGCTCTGATAATGGCATCGTGGTGCCCATTGCAGTCTCGACAGGTGTGTCCAAAAGATCATCGATGGAGTCAGGGTGTTTCTCTTGCTCTTGTTGCACAATTACTTTTATTTCATTACCATCTTTTTCAATGGTTGTTAAGACTTCCTCTTGTGTAGTTGGATTTAACAGCATCACAAGTTGGCCAGCTGTTAAACCATACTGCAATAATTCATCTTGTTCGACCTTAAAAGTATATTCAACATAAGGATCTTCGGCATCAGAAGAAACGTCTTCTATCCCATCATTTTCCTTCATCACATCTTCTAGCATGGCTACAGATTCATTTAGTCTATCTAGATTTTCACTATAGAGTGAGTAACTAATTTCATTGGTAGACATTCCCATAGAAGAGAAATCTTGACTCTTCCATTCACCGGATTGACCAATGTCAAACACATAGTTTTCAATTTCTTTGCGGACTTCAGGGAAGTCTTCCATATCCGGATCAAAGGTAAGGAACATTAATGCACCACCTGATCCACCGCCCATCATAGCGGACATGGAGTCCCCACTATCGGTGATTGATAATTGTAAAATATCAATATCGTCCCGTTTTAATAACTCTTGTTCTACTTTTTCAACGTTCTTTAATGTATCTTCTTTTAACTCACCTGTTGCAGGTGTATAGGTGAGATACATGACTTTTTCTTCCTCACTACCTAAGAAGCTAAAACCAATGAATGATGTTAAGGTTAAACTACCCAGTAATAAAACAATGGAAATAGTGGAAGTAATGACTTTATGGTTCAGTGTCCATTGAAGGACTTTTTTATACCCATTGGCTAATTTACCAGCCTCTTTATGACGACTTTCTGACTTCTTACCATACAGTTTTTTCCTAAATAAGAAGTGAGATAAAGCAGGTACGATCGTGATCGCTACAATGAGTGAGGCACCAAGTGCAAATGTCATTGTTAAGGCAAATGGTACGAATAATTCGCCAACCATTCCCCCCACAAAAATAAGTGGCGCAAATACCGCAACCGTGACTAAAGTAGACGACATAATCGGTTTGAACATTTCAATCGTCGCTTCTCTAATCAGTGCTCGTCCTGTTAATTTCTCTTCTTTTAAATGGAGTCGCCGGTAAATATTTTCGACGACCACAATCGAGTCATCGATCACCCGCCCAATCGCAACCGTGATCGCACCTAATGTCATAAGGTTTAACGTAATATCCATCCAATGTAAAAGTAATAGCGCCATGAAAATGGATACGGGAATCGACACAATTGAGATAATCGTAGATTTGAAGTCACGTAAAAATAGTAGAATAATCAGGATGGCGATTAGTCCACCAAATAGAGCTTTTTCGATCATCGTTGCAACTGAATCTTCAATAGGCTCTCCTTGGTCAAGTGATACGTCAATGACAAGGCCATCAATATTTTTCTCTTCCTCTTTGATTAACTTCTTCACTTCATTTACAACATCAACTGTATTCGCTTCTTGTCCTTTAATGACTTGAACACCAATCGCATCTTCCCCATTTGTGCGTGAAACCGATTCTACCTTACCTACTAATTCTACTTTGGCGATATCACTAAGTTTGACAAATGGAGATGGGTTCTTTTCTGAAGGGGTAACAGGAATAAGCATATTCTTTAATTCATCAACCGTCATGAATTTCCCGTCAACTGAAACAGCTTGCTCGCCTTCATCAAATTCATACAGTCCTAATGAAACAGCCATATCACTAGCTTGAATCATGTCTTTGACTGTATCCTCCGTTATATCCAGTTCAGTCATTTTCTTATCATCATATGTAAGATTGACTTCCTCAATATGCTGACCTGTAATCGAAGCAGAGGCTACCCCATCTAATTTCTGGATTTTTGGCAGGATAATATCCTCAACAGTGGATGTCAGTTCCACAATATCTTCTTTTGTACTACTTACACTGAGGGCTACAACTGGCATCATATTCATGTTAATCGCCGTAATTTCTGGAGATTCTGCTCCATCTGGCAATGTAACATCATCTAAAGCGGATCTCAGCTCCCGATTCGCCTCATCCATATCAATTCCATAATCATATTCTACTTGAATACTAGACATGTTAGAATACGAGTTGGAATAAACAGCTTTTACATTCTTAAGATTTTCTATTTTCTTTTCTAATGGCATGGAGACTTCTTCCATAACCTTTTCCGGAGTGGCCCCAGGATAGACATCCATGACCATTAAATACGGAATCGAAATATCTGGTATGGTTTCTGTCTTCATACGGCTTCCTGAATAAAGTCCAAAAACAACAATAATAATGGTCAGGAGCCATACGGCTAGTTTATTTTTTATCACAAAATTGACTAAACCCTTCACTACAATACCTACCCCCAATTGACTTTTCTAACTTATTTACTTATACTAATGACTAATCAGTCACTTGTCAATGAAAAAGTTAGAGGAGAAACATGCAAATGCAAAAAAAACAATTGATTATGGAAAAGGCATTAGAGCTTTTTGCAAAACAGGGCTTTGAAGCTACTTCTATCCAGCAAATTACGGATCATTGCGGCATCTCCAAAGGGGCCTTTTACCTTTCTTTTAAATCCAAGGATGAGTTGATTTTAACATTAATTGACCATTTTGTGATGCAAATCACTTCAGACATTGACTACCTGGTCAAAAACTCACCTACTGATAAACTTCTATATGAATTTTACTATACTTTTCATACCTATTTTCACAAACATATGAACTTTGCGCGAATTTTTATGAAAGAGCAAATGCAAACTGTGAATCAAGAGCTGATTGTGAAAATACATGAATACGACAAATTACACGAAAAAGCCATCTTGCACATGATTGAGCGATTGTACGGTGACAAGGTTAAACAGACAAAATACGACCTCATCTTCTGCATCAAAAGTTTTATGAAAATGTATGCGGAGCTATTTTTATTTGAAGATATCCAATTAGATTTCCGGTTACTTTCGCAATCTCTTGTGGAAAAAACAAATTTGTTAGCCAAACATACGACAATTCCTTTTATCTCTCAAGATTACGCTCTTTTAATTAACCACGGAAAAAATCTAGAGATAACCAGGGAACAGTTACTTAAGATTATGGAGGAAAAAATCGGCGAAATGGAGGATTCCCTTGAAAAAGAATCCTTACTCCTACTCAAACAGGAACTGACAACCCCCTCTCTAGGACGAGCCATTGTCAGCGGATTAATCAAAAATATTCTTCATCATCCTCACTGTAAATGGGTTGCTTATTTATTGAGAAATTATTATCAAACAATCCATGAGCAAGACGACAAAGAGTAAAACTTCACGAACACTTAAGAAAAGCGCAAGCGCCTTGCTCAGCCCCGACAAGCAAATGTTCCTGAACCTAAGAAGGGCGATCTTTCCCTTCATAGGTTCAGGGTTATTTGACCTCGAGGGGCTAGGCGCTGGAGCTAGATCCGAACATTAGCCAATTTTTATACTTTCCTATCCTGGAACAAAAGCGCAAGCGCCCGTGTAGCGACGTACAAATTTCAGTTTAAGGATGAACCGTAAAAATAAAGGAAAGTACCTAGACCCATTATCAAGGTATTTTCCTTTAGTTTATAAAATCGTCTTTTCCTGTTCTTTTGTTTTATTATTCCGTATTTTGATTACTCGATTCCAATTTCCTTTTCGAGGCAAATTCCATTTATAGTAGACAGATAACATTCTGAAAAGAACTATGCAAGCGAGTAATAGATAAGTTGTGGTTGGATTTCGGATCAAACCTAGGCCAATGGCGAGACCTGCTAACGCTGCCCACAAAGCATAGATATCTGAATGAAAGATCATCGGTTTTCGCCCGGCAAATACGTCCCGCAACATTCCGCCCCCTGCTCCTGTTATCGTCGCTGCTATAATGACAGCAATAAGGGGCGCGTCAATGGAAACTGCATATCTAGCCCCTTGAATGGCAAAAGCCCCTAACCCAATCGCATCAAAAAAGACGACCCATCTTTGCCAAAGTTTCATCCATTTAGCAGGGAAAATAAATACAATCGTAATGACTAAAAAGGCAACAACAAATAACAAGTTCTGTTGCCATATATTTTCAATCGGGATTCCGATTAAAAGATTCCGGATCAAACCACCACCAAATGCGGTCGTATAACCTAAAATAAAAACACCCAATATATCATAATCTTCTTCTATGGCGATCAGTGCGCCACTGATCGCAAAAGCTAGCGTCCCAATGATGTTAAGAATTTCCCATGTCAAGGTTATTCTTCCCCCTCTAATAAGTTATCATTCCCTTATTATAAGCAAATGAACAACCATTAGGCTACGTGATTAACCACACTTATTTCTTCTATTTCTTGGAAAAAGGGATTTTACTGAACTACATGAGAATGAACAAGTTTATTTCTTGCTCTTTAATTCATTCATCCGCTCTTGATAGTCATCTATTTTTTTCACGATACGGTCTACTTCTGAATCAACCAAATCCAATTTTTCGTTCGCTTGTTCTTCTATCAACCTTCTGTAACTTTTCGCTTTTTCATCAACTAGAGATTCAAGCTCGGCTTGCTGTTGTTCATCAATAAGTTCTTCCTTTTTTAATAATGCAACAGCTCCAGAAATCCGCAGTTCTTCGACCCGAATGGCGTCTTTAATCTTTTCATGGTATTTATGCACTTTATCCCGAGCCATTGTGTGCGGCCACCCGATTGGTTTCTGATAAATAAGTGATACCAAATCCAAGTCAGATGGGAGCCATAATTTTGTCATTTGTCCAGTCATTTCTTCTAATGTATCAGCACCAAGATAACTACCATTACCAGCTTTTGCTACTGCTTTTAATTGAGATTCTGCATTGTTGTCAACTTGAAATCCAATTACATTTACTTTGCCATCAGGATGCTCTTCAGCAAATTTCTTTGCTTCCGCAACGGGATCGCCTCCACATGTCTCTTCCCCATCACTAACAATATAAAGAGTTATATCTTCCTTTGTGGCTTCATGATCTTTTCTAGCTGCGGCAATCGCCCCGGCAAGTGGTGTCCATCCCTTTGCAAGTACTTTATCAAGTGTTTTTTCGAAAGAGTCCTCCTTATATTCCCCAAGTGGATATACTTCCTCAATTCCTGTACATGATAATTCTTTATCACGATCATCTTGTGTACCCTTATGGCCATAGGCGTAAAGTGAAATATCACTTTTTTGTCCCATCGTCTGAGCAAAACTACTCACGGCACTTTTCGCAACATCCATTTTCAATCGTCCGTCTGTAGGGAGTAGCATACTGGAGCTGGCATCTAGTAAGATTATTGCATTAGTAGGAGCCTCTTCTTTCTCCCCTCCATCGTTCACTTCATATGGCTCTGGTAAAAGTGGCTCCTTAAATGTTGGCGAATATGTATACAGAGGTTCCACTAGATTCCCATACTGTGAACTTCCTAAATAAGTGATCAATACTTCATGAATGACTTGCGGATCCTTCTCATTTTGTAAAAAACGGCCCATCACTTCCAAAAATTCAGGGCGAATTTTAGAAGGTACTTCCTTCGAAACCCACATGGACGTTTCTTGCTCAACAGTAAAGTCCTCTGTCAAACGCCCAACTGGGAGGTCTATCATCTCCTCTACCGACGTGGCGATAACCAATTCAGGAAGTGGCGGCTCAATCGTTACAGTCTCTTTCTCGTTTTCTTGCGCTAACCCAGATTCAGACTCTTCCATTCCCTTCTCTTCGACAGAAATTGTCTCTTGAACAGGAGACTGTTTTTCGATATCTACCTCTTTCTTACTTTTTACCTCTTTCGAAGCACAACCACTGATGATTATGGAAATTAACATAAACCCTAAAAGATACCGCTTCAAATCTAGCCCCCTCCTTATAACTAAATAGCACGACTACTATACCACAGCACAAAAAATTACCCAATAGGTCTTAATTGTGATTTTTCAGATTACAAAAGGAAGACCTCACCGACATTCTGGATTTCATGCTTAAATAGTTAATAATATGGCCGTAAAGAACAGGCGCTGTAGCCGGAACAAACAGGATTAATTAACTATTAAAAGCAAAACGATCAAATAAGATGAAAATTTCCATCCTACTTGACCGTCCACTATATTTTTCTATTGATTATCCATTTCCTTGTTGTTTTTCACTTTCGTTTCTTCAAAGCAATACAAGGTGGACATTGATGGGATGAGCTTGATACGCTTTCTTAAACATCACCATTCGATATGATAGAATAATTTATAATAGAGAGAAGTGACAGAAAGGATTTTTATGATGTCTGTAGGGGAAGAATTTTTTAATCGCAAAAAGGCGGAATTAGGAGTCTCGCTGAATGATGTACAAAAAAGAGCTGTTTTGAATACGGAGGGGCCATTACTTCTTTTAGCTTCGCCAGGTTCTGGAAAAACAACGACCCTCATTATGAAAATAGGATACTTAATCGAGGTGGTTGGGTTGGATCCCGCTCGCATCAAGGCGGTGACCTTTAGCAATGCCTCTGCGCATGACATGAAAGAACGGTATCAACGATTTTTTTCTACCCTCCCCCCTGTTGAGTTTTCAACGATTCATAGTCTTGCCTTTCAAGTCGTACGGGAGTTTTTTTATAAAAGGCAGATTCAGTATCACATCATTGAAGGGACCGACCCTGCCCCATTTAATAAAAAAATGCTTTTGCGAGATTTATTTAAATCGTTCAATCAAAAGGCCATTACAGATGACCAGTTGGAAGAACTGCTCACATATATCAGTTTAATCAAGAATAAACTGCTTCCCAAAGAAAAATGGTCCTCCATTTCATGCGATATCCCAAACGCCTTACAGATTTTCCAAAAATATGAACGGTTTAAAAGGTCTGGGGCCGATCAGCTGCTCGTCGATTATGATGACATGCTGACGATCGCCCATCAGGCTTTTGAAAAAGATCACGCTTTATTAACCAAATATCAACGAAAATACGATTATCTTTTGACAGATGAAAGTCAAGATACATCATTGGTCCAGCATGCGATAATAGAGAAGTTAGTGCAAAACCACCAAAACTTATGTGTCGTGGCAGATGATGACCAATCGATCTATAGTTGGCGAGCCGCTGAGCCACAATATCTACTTGATTTTAAAAAGGTATATCCAGACACGCAAATTTTAATGATGGAACAAAATTATCGCTCCTCTCAAGACATTGTGAGTGTCGCAAATACCTTTATCAAACAGAATAAAAATCGCTATAACAAAAATATGTTTACGGAAAATGCGGCTTATACCCCAGTAAAAGTAAAAACATTATCTGATTATCAACACCAATCCAACCATATAGTGGAGCAGATAGCAAAGGAGGAAAACCTTCGCGAGGTGGCGATTTTGTATCGAAATAACGCCTCATCGATTTTACTTATGGACGCACTGGATAGAGCACATATTCCTTTTTATATGAAGGATTCAAATAATCGCTTTTTCAGTCATTGGATTGTGGAGGATGTATTGAACTTTATGCGGTTGTCGTATGACGTAACACGGGTGGATATTTTCGAAAGAGTCTATTCCAAGTTTCACCTTTATCTAAAGAAGTCACATATCCAGCAACTGAAACAACAACCAAATAGTGAAACGGTCTTTGATCGTTTAATTAAATTGACAGACTTAAAGGACTGGCAAAGGGAAAAGATTGCCATTTATCGGAAACACTATAAACAAATGCAGAGGAAGACTCCTTTTCAAGTAATCTTACTCATTCGAGGAGAGTTTGGCTATGAAAAAGTTCTTCGAAACATGTCAGAAAAACTAGGTTTTAACATCGATTATTTACTAGAGGTATTGAATACATTGGAGGAAATTGCCAAATCAACGAACTCAATGGTTGAATTTGCAAACCGACTGAATCATTTAGCCTCCTTACTGAAGACATCTAAATATAATCGACAGCAACATGCCGTCACCCTCTCCACTTTCCATAGCTCGAAGGGGTTGGAATTTGAAAAAGTTTATATGATCGATTTAATTAAAGGGATCATTCCTAGCCAAACCGAAGAAGACAAACTGAAAGAAGGAAAAAGAGAAGAGATGGAGGAAGCTGTGCGACTTTTCTATGTCGGCATGACGAGGGCGAAAAGGAATTTGGAGTTACTTTCCTATTCTAAAAGGTTTGGAAAAGCGGTTGCCCCATCTAAGTTTGTCCTAGACGTCAAAAAGATTGTCCATCCAGAAAAAGTGCACCATCACGCCGCCCATAAAACAACCATACTAAAAACCACGGGGAAAGGTCGGAAAAACGGAATCCCCGATAACCCTAACGCGATAAACGATCCCGCAAAACTCCAAGTAGGGCTCAAAATAAAACATCGTGTCTTTGGTACAGGTGAAATTACCGGCCTGACAGAAGACACACTGGAAATTCGCTTTAAAAAATACTCGAAAACCCTATCGATAACGACTTGCCTTGAACATAAGCTACTTGAAGTGGTGGAATAATGAGGGACTGACCCCGACTTTATTTTTACCTTTTAAAAGGATTTCCTATCCCAGGAAGAGAATTGTATGAATACAAACTCAATGCAAGGAGTGAAGAATTTGAAACATTTACAAACAAAACTACAACCTCTTTTAAAAAAGTTTGTTGAAAAGGGGCCAGCGGGTTGTGCTTTAGCTGTTCATCGTCAAGGAGAAAAGATTTTTGAAGACTTTGTTGGAGTTGCCGATCTTGAGACGGGTAAGCCGATTACAGCCGATACGATTTATCGCATTTATTCCATGACAAAGGTCGTCACCTGTACGGCTGCACTCATGTTATATGAGCGGGGGGCCTTTTTACTGAATGATCCGTTGGAGGAATACTTGCCGGAATTCAAGAACCCACTCGTCTATCGAAAGAGTGATACAGGGGAAATGTATACCTCACCCGCTTCAAGGTCGATTACTGTAAAGGATCTATTTACGATGACATCAGGATTGACCTATCCTGGTGAGGGCAATGAAACAGAACGTCAGGTAGCGAAAGCGATGCAATCACTGGAAAAGCAAGATAAAAAAATGACCACACGTCAAGTTTCACAAGCGTTAGCTGCGATTCCCCTTGCTTTTGATCCTGGAACAAGATGGCACTATGGGCTGAGTCATGATGTACTTGGTGCCTTGATTGAAGTTATATCCGGGAAAAGCTTCGGGCAGTTTTTACAAGAGGAGATTTTTGATCCTTTAGGAATGGAAGATACATTTTTCCGCATTCCAGAAGCGAAGAAAGGGCGGCTTTGTTCGAATTATCGTCGGAATGAGCAAGGAGAGCTGATCAAGAATACAGAGATGGATGCGAACATTCAAGCTGATGCGAAATTTGAAAGCGGGGGCGGCGGATTACTTTCCACATTACACGATTACAGTCGATTTGCCCAAATGCTAGCTAATGGTGGAACGTTGGATGGGGAACGAATCATTGGCCGAAAAACGATCGAACTAATGGCCACGAATCAATTGCGCCCAGAAAACCGCGAAAACTATAATTGGAATTATCTCTCAGGATATGGTTATGGCCTTGGGGTAAGAGTGATGATCGATCCTGCTTTGGGAGGAGCCAATAGCTCACTCGGGGAATTTGGTTGGTCTGGCTTACTTGGAACATGGGTAACGATTGACCCTGTAGAGAAGTTATCCGCTGTTTATATGCAGCAGATGTTACCAAACTTTGAAAGCTACCATCAACCAAGATTACGCTCTGTCATTTATGGAGCACTTTCTTGAAAGAGATGATTAAAGATTCATACTTCGGCTAGGCGCAATCAAGAACTTCTTCCGAATAAATCAGAAAAGTAAATGTTATAATGAGAAGAGTGAAAATGATAAACGGTGGTGATCATATGTTATCACAACAAGAAATCCTTAACGAACTCTCCAGAAATCTTAGTTCATGGAAACAAAAATACGGTGTAGAGCGAATTGGATTATTCGGTTCGTATAGCCGCGAAGAGCAAAAAAAGTCAAGCGATATTGACGTACTAGTAGAGTTTGAAAAAAGCAAAATGACTTTTGACCATTATATGGAGTTAAAATTCAGCCTTGAAGATCACTTTCAAAAACAAATTGATTTAGTGATTATTGATGATATTAAGCCGGCATTAAAAGAAGAGATTCTAAGGAGTGCTATATATGCTGAGGGAGCCTAAAGTCTTTTTGGAAGATATTTTATCCGCCGCAAGTAAAATTGAGAAATACATTAAAGGACTAACCTATGATGATTTCCAAGAAAATGATCTGATTTCCGATGCTGTTATAAAGAACATTCTTGTCATTGGAGAGGCAACAAAAAACATTCCAGATGATGAAGGCATAACTCAGAAATTGAATGGAGAAAAATGGCCGGGATGAGAGATATGATGATCCATGGCTACTTCTCTATTAATTATGAAATTGTCTGGGATGTTGCTCGGAATAAAATTCCTACCTTAAAAGGACAAATTGAACTGCTTTTAGAGGAAATCACTAAGGAATAAGTTCGGGAAGAGAACTTAAGTGCATTACTTGTATACCGAAGGGGAGCCGCTCTTCAATAAGGCATTGAACTCTTATGAATTCCTCGATTAACAGATTTCTCGGGCCCCCCTTCAACTCCCTTCATTCATTCGGTCCGAGAACTCTTTTTCGAATATCTTTGGACACTCCTTTTTCTACCCGATCCGTTAAAGTTTTCCTCCAATTCACCGCTAGCAATTCAACGTTCGCCAACTCTTGGGCCAGCTCCATATTGTGTTTATCAACATGCATTACATGATTACAACGGGCAACCGTCCATTCAGGAAAGGGGCGTTCTAATAGGATAAATTTTTCTCCTGCTTGCACGAATCCTTCCTGTAAGACACGAAAATACCAACCTGTTTTTCCAGTGTTTTGGATGAGTAGCGCCAATTCTTTTATTTTAAATCTTCGCGCAGGCTTCCAACATGGTTGCCGTGGTTGTGAAACTTGCACGATTGCCTCTCCTATTTGAAAAGTATCCCCAATGGCGATCTGTTCTTCCGAAACATTCTCTAATGAGAAGTTTTCTCCCATTCCACCCGGTCTGATCTCGGCCGTTTTCAATTCATTTTGCCAGTAGAAATAGTGTGAACAAGGATAGACAAAAATGGCTTTTTCTGGTCCACCATGATTTTTCAAGTCGGCTTGGCCATCCCCTGATAGATTTGTCTTTCC
This sequence comes from Bacillus subtilis, assembly GCF_008764245.1. Classification (GTDB taxonomy): domain Bacteria; phylum Bacillota; class Bacilli; order Bacillales; family Bacillaceae_C; genus Lederbergia; species Lederbergia ruris. The sequence goes on along the minus strand of NZ_VTQV01000033.1, from coordinate 2,705 downwards.
AACCCTGATAGGACCTTGAACAGGTTCTTTAAAAATACCGCTTGTCCATTCGCGTTCCATCGGTTCCTTTGCCTCTTTATTCCCCACTGTTTTTGGTTTTCCTACAAAAATCTCTTTTAATAAAATATCCATAAAACTGACCTCCTCCCTGCCCTTGTTCTTTCCAGTACAATGACAAATTTGTAAAATTAAATCCTACCCTTTATGTAGTCAAACTACCTTCTTGAAATCATCCCATTTATTCCGATTAAACGAGAGCATTTTTAAAGATGGCAGAAAGAATGCACTTTCTAACGCAGAGTCCTCAGCTCATCTGAACACAAAAACTTCCCTTTAATTCCTCTCCCCACCACAATTCGTATCTTTCGCTATTTGAAATGGGACCAACCCCTTCAGGAGTTCCTGTATAAATGATATCGCCTTTTCTTAAGCCAAAGTTTGCCTGAATATACGCTAAGATCGTATGAAAAGAGAAGATCATGGATGTAATATTTCCCTCTTGGACAGTCTCCCCATTACGTACCAAGGAGAAGTTCTTTTCCCTGCAGGCTGCCTCCCTAGGAAAATCCCAAAATTCCGTTACAATCGCTGCATTCTTAAATCCTTTTGCTAGCAGCCATGGATGTCCCTTCTTTTTCAATTCGGATTGCACATCCCTTAAGGTCAAATCAATCCCGAGTGCCATTTTCGTTACGACCTTATCGACCTGAAAATCATCATCTGCCACGTCCTCACCTATGTATAAGACAACCTCAAGCTCATGATGGATATCTCCTTTATTTCCCGGATAATCGATCTCTTCGCCATTCGCAAGTACTAAGGCATTCAGAGGCTTTGAAAAAACAAGTGGTTGGTCTGGCACAGCATTTCCCAATTCCACCGCGTGATTAACATAATTACGACCAATGCAAAAGATATTACGAAATTCCATTTTCATCACCTTTTTTATGTGTTTTTAATACGTGACTTACCCTTCCTTAAAATATAACAGGAAAATGGTCTGTTGCGGAACTTTTGCGATTACTTTCCCCCGTTTCTTCTATTCTCAATATATTCAATTCTCTTTTTTTAATTTATATGCCTATCACTCCTCTCAAATCGATTTTCAAACTATGCTTTAGTTCTTTATCAGATGGAGCGATCCCCTTTAATACATTCGACCTTCTTTCTATGCTATGCTTGACCTAGTCCCTCAATGTTACTCATTGAAAACTGAACGATCATAAACTGTGGAGGTTTGTTGAATGGAGATTGTTTCAATTCTTTCACTAATAGAAGGTTACAGGAAAAAGGAATTTTCCCCTGTAGAAATTACTAAAATGTATGTAGATCGCATTCATCAATGTCAAGATTCGAATGCCTATATTACGGTGACAGATGAAATTGCTCTAAATCAGGCGGAAATTGCCGAGAAGAAATATTGTACCAATGAAGCAACTGGTATTTTAGAAGGAATCCCGCTTTCCTATAAAGACAATCTATACACAAAGGGAATCCGCACCACAAGTGGATCAAAAATCGATGAAGATTTTATCCCGAAAGAAGATGCTCATGTTGTTAATAATCTTCAGAGAGAAGGAGCAATTCAACTTGGAAAGGTAAATATGCATGAATTTGCATTTGGAATTACTTCCAATAACCCTTTTTACGGACCCGTCAAAAATCCGTGGAATAAAGCTTACTCCCCAGGTGGTTCGAGTGGGGGTTCTGGGGCCGCGGTTGCTGCTGGATTAGGCGTAGCCTCGATTGGAACTGATACAGCTGGGTCTATCCGAATTCCTGCCACTTCTTGCGGAGTGATTGGTTTAAAACCGACACATGGTCTTATTCAGGCTGGAGGGGTCAAACATATTTCTTGGACCCTTGATCATATTGGTCCGCTTACACGGACGATGGATGATTTGGCGATCGTCTTGGAGGCTATGACAGGCAAACAGTATACAACAAGCCTAAAAGAGGACATACGCGGATTAAGAATCGGTGTACCAAAAAACTACTTTAACGAAGGCATTGAAGAAAATACGGCTAGACTCTATCAAAAAGCTTTGCAAGATTTAGAGAGTCTTGGTGCGATATTAATAGACATCGATATCCCATTCTCACCTGATGACCTCGCCCTTTCTTTTGGAATCGGAATTGCGGAGGCAGGGTTTGTGCATGAAGAATCGATTGTATCTGCCCTGGATTCATTCGGTGTTGATGTGAAAGCCTCTTTAGAGCATAGTCATGCCATTACAGCACTTGATTATATCAAAGCCTTAAAAAGAAAAGAGCAACTCACCGAACAATTCGAACAGCTATTTGAACAAGTCGATATGTTGGCTACTCCGACGACTCCAATCACTCCACAAAAAATTGGTGAAGAAATGGTAGAAATCAATGGAGTGATGGATAGCGTCTTTAACACGATGATTCGAATTCCAGCCGTATTCGACTTAACTGGACAACCGGCCATATCCATTCCATGCGGACTTGCAGACAACGGACTTCCCGTCGGTCTACAACTAGCTGCAGCCAATCATAATGAAAGAATATTGATCCATGCAGGATATGCATACGAACAAGCTTTTTTAAAATCTTTCTATGAAAAAAGAAATGGCTTGTTAGAAAAGACATAGAAAAAGAAATGATGGAGACAGTTCGTGAACCCTCCCCCACCAAATCAAAGATTTGGTGGGGGCTTCCCTTGACTTAAATACAGCTTA
>NZ_VTQV01000032.1 GCF_008764245.1 Bacillus subtilis | reverse complement strand
GGTTCAAAACCATTTATCCATTTATTTATTGACGTTCGTTTCGTTCAGTTTTCAAAGATCAAATTCTTGCCGTCGCGTTGACAGCGACTTTCTAATAATACAACTTTAAACTTAGAAAGTCAAGCACTTTTTTGATTTATTTTTCATTTGCTGTCTGCTGTTTTTTTATTGTCATCAGCGACGTTTACTACTATAACAAGAATTTTATTCTTCGTCAATGATTTTTTACAAAAATATTATTTTATTTCATTTTATATTTTGTATGGAATAGTCCAGGTGTTTTCGATTCTACTTGTAAAGGCTCTATTACTTCCTTATTTACAAGGTATTCAATCATTAGATTTAAATCAGTCCCGTAATAAGTCAAGTCGGGATGAGATTTGATTTCATTCATACTCCAATCAGGCTGCATTTTTAATATTTTCTTTAAATGCTTTGTCCCAGAAGAAGTTCTAGAGTGGATCAGAAACTCACTCGCGATAAAAAGTAGCTCTAATCTTTTTTCGATCGGTTCTTCACTTGTAGTAAGTTCTTCATACAACTTATAAATTTCTGGGTCTAATTGTTTTACCTGATTCCAAACAGTGAGTTCAGGGTGCAAACCTTTTTCAATAATGGCTAAGCGTGCAAGATGATGCAGGGAGTGGATTGTATGATTAAATGCATCCATAAATTGTTCCGTTTCAAAGAAGCCTTTCGCCATCCAATATCTCCTAATTAACTTAGCGAATTCAATCCCTGTTTTTATTTCCCTTTCATATATTGGAAAATCTTTAAGTTCATTTTGAAGATTAAAAAGATAATCGTTTTTATCAAATAGAATCTTGCCAACGTGAATCCATTCCACTATTTTTCTATTGCTTCCTAGTAATAACCATTCTTTTACTTGCTGATCACTAACAATTTGCAAGGCAATTTTAACATCCTCAAATTGATAATGCTTCAAGATTGTTGGTTCTTTCTCTATGTCATAAACGATCACAAGTAAGATAATATCAAAGTTGTTTGTAATGGCAGGGATATGAGGCTTCTTATAAATTTGTAAAACCCCTAGGGAATTTTCCATGCTTGCGCGCTCTTGATATATATGTCTTAAAATATCCTCCATCCTGTTTTACCCCCTAAATAGATTGATTTAAAATATAGGTTTCGACATTTTTCTATGAATTCCTTCTAATTGAAACAAGCATAATCCAAATAAATCTAAGTACCTATAATGATTCTTTCATTTCAAAAGCATTTTTCTATTTTCTGCCATGAATGTTTAAGTAATTAACGGGACGTTCACCCTTGATTATGGTATAGTTTATTTTCAGGAGGGCTTATAATGGCAAAAAAGTATTCTAGTAAAATAAATAAGATCCGTTCTTTTGCGTTAGGTTTAATCTTTGTTGGTTTCATTATTATGTATGTAGGTATTTTCTTTAAAAACCACCCATTGGTGATGACCATTTTTATGTTGCTTGGACTACTCGCTATTGTCGCAAGTACCTTTATCTATTTTTGGATTGGAATGCTTTCAACTAAGGCAGTTCAGGTTGTTTGTCCTAATTGTGGGAAGCCAACAAAAATTTTAGGTAGAGTGGACATGTGTATGTATTGTCGTGAACCATTAACAATAGATCCTAATCTTGAAGGTGTCGAATTCGATGAAAAATACAATCGGAAAAGTAAACAATAAGTAGTGGGGGTTTACACCCTCTTTTTCTTTATTAATAAGACTTGCTAGATTAAGAACTGCATTTTCCGAAATCTTCGTTCCAGAAATGCTATTTTCATGTTATAATGAAGAAAATCAATTTAATAGATAGTTGGTGAGACATTGAATATTTTAAACAGCAGATTATACAGCATTTTGGAAACGGTATCTTTTTTCTTCCTTTTAAACATCCTTTGGTTTATTATGTGTCTTCCAATCATTACGATTTTCCCAGCAACGGCTGCGATGTTCGGAGTGGTTCGACAATTTGTGATGAAGAAAGATTCAGCCGTCTTTGTTCCTTTTTTTCGTTTCTTCAAAGATAATTTTAAACAAAGCTTCATTTTAGGGATTATTGTTTTTGTTTTTTCCTATGTCTTCTATATTGATTTTATGCTAATCAGTACTTTAGGCAATGTGATGCAAAACCTTTTGCTGGCCTCATTATTTTTAATTGCCCTGATTGGAACGTTAACCTTTATCTATATTTTCCCGATGATCGTGCATTATAAATTAACTCTATGGGCGGCCATTAAAAATTCATTCTTCTTTTCGATAAAATATTTCCCAACTACTCTTTTATCGATTATTTTTATAGGGCTAATGGTCGTTGTCTTATCCTATATGCCGGTCACTTTTCTTATGATCTTTAGCTTTATGGCCTATGTTGTTTTCCTCATATGTTATAGCCGTTTCCATAAAGAAGGTGAACTTGCGAAGAAACACCAGTTGGCGCAGGAATAAGTAACATCAAAAATAGCAACCTATTATTCATTAGGTTGCTATTTTTGATTCATATGCGGACTTATCAATGTGTCTTTTTATCACGACAGTCGGGACAAACACCGTAAATTTCCATTCTATGTGAGCCAACTTCAAAGCCAGTGACATGTGCAGCTAATTGCTCTACATCATCTAGTCCTGGATAATGAAAATCAACAATTTTACCACAATGCTCACAAATAGCGTGGTAATGGTCAGATGTTACAAAATCAAATCTACTTGAGGCATCCCCATACGTAAGCTCCTTCACTAAGCCAGCTTCACGAAAAACACGTAAGTTATTATATACTGTTGCAACGCTCATGTTTGGGAATTTACCTTCAAGCGACTTATAAATTTCATCTGCAGTTGGGTGTGACATCGATTGAACAAGAAACTCCAAAATCGCATGACGCTGAGGAGTGATTCGAACTCCTGTTTCTTTTAATGTGTGGATTGCTTCTTTTAATTGATGTTCTGACACCGTCATGCACCTCTTTTCTAACTTAAAATTGATTATCTATTTATAATTCTTATAATTAAGTTTACTAAAAAATATTCAATACGTCAATGCATCCAATTAATCATGAAGTTTCATTTCTTCGTAACCCAATATATGATTCACATACCGAGCAGCTACAAATAATAAATCGGAAAGTCGGTTTAAATACGGAAGTACGAATTCATTTCGAAGTTCCACTGCAACCGCCAACCTTTCCGCCCTCCGTACAACGGTTCTTGCCGTATGTAAAGTAGCACCAGCGGGATGTCCTCCTGGCAAAATGAAATTTTTAAGGGGTGGTATTTTTTCTTCCCACTGATCAATCAACGTTTCCAATTCCACCACATCTTTTTCCAAGACTTTCCATGCCACTTCTTTTTCTGGTGGTGTAGATAACTCTGCACCTACATGAAAAAGCATCGTTTGGATTTTATGGAAACTTTCTCTAAGGTTATTAACTTCCTCGTTTTCCACATCATGAAGATAGCTTAGAGCCAGTCCAATCATTGAATTGGCCTCATCACATGTTCCATATGCATCAACTCGAATATCGTGCTTAGAAATTCGCGTTCCATACACTAATGATGTTGTTCCTTTGTCACCTGTCTTTGTATATATCTTCATTGTATTCCCCCACTTTACATTCATGAGTAAACTTAAAACAAAAAAGTGGGCTGAAATGAATCAGCCCGAAAAAAATCTATATGCAATGAGGAGGTATGCCCTACTTTACTTTATGCAGGGATACTCATTTAGAATGGACAACAGCCGGCTTTTTCGAAAAATAGGCCATTATTTTCACCACATATCACTTTAATATTTACGATAAGTTTGTTTGAATAAAATCTAACGCTTCTTTCACATGCCCGCTGACTTTAACTTTACGCCATTCTTTGGCAAGTTTGCCCTCTTTGTCAATAATAAATGTTGATCGCTCGATGCCCATAAATTCCTTACCGAACATTTTCTTATGTTTCCACACACCAAATTTCTCAGCTACTACGTGTTCATTATCAACAAGCAGTAAAAATGGTAATCCATGCTTATCAATGAATTTCTCATGCTTCTCAAGTGGATCTGGACTCACGCCCAAGATCACGGCATCTAACTTGGAGAAATCTTCATGATGGTCTCGAAAATCGCAGGCTTCTGTCGTACAGCCAGGGGTCATATCTTTTGGATAAAAATATAAAACAACATGTTTTTTCCCCCGAAAATCTGACAGGTTTACCATTTCCCCGTTACTCGCTTGGAGTTGAAAATCTGGTACCATTTCATTCACTGTTACAGGCATAAACAAGTCCTCCTATATTCAACATTTCATTAAGCGTACAAAAAAACAGACTGGAATTCAAATATTTGGTCATTTAGGAGGTCCATAATCTATAAAAGTTCGTACAACAAATGCGGCGGGAATTGTATAGCCAAGTAAAGCCTCAATCATTACAAATAGTCGTCCAATTCCAATCGGCACGACATCCCCATAGCCGACTGAAAATAGGGTAATTGCACTTAAATATAAAGCCGAAGATAAGCGCTCATTCCAACTACTTGATTCGTGAAGTGACGTATCAATAATGACCGTCCAGCCTTTAATTTCCAATAAAAGAAAGAGCAGGCCAAAACCAATCATAATCACCGCATATGTACAGCCTAAAAAGGCGAAATTTTCAAAGGAAACTTGCTTGTACTTAAAACGATTCGGGATAAACAACAATCTTAAGGCGAAAAGAATACAAATAATCACCGCAAAGAAGATGATATACCACATCGAAATCACCTTTTCCTTTCTGTTCTATATGTTACGATGGAAAAAATCTGAATAGAACATAAGAAATGTCTTGATTCCCTTTCATTGCGCAGATTCTCCAGAAAGTCTACAATAATAGAAGCCTGTGGATTTAATGAATTAAAGCTTTTATTTCAACTAAAATCCCTATTTTTTATACACCGAATAAAGGAGTCTTGAAGATGAATTTTGCACAATCAGAAATTATTCAAAAAGAAGCAATGGACCATATTGTTGGAGGAGTAAACAGTCCGTCTCGTTCTTATAAAGCTGTCGGAGGTGGAGCCCCGGTTGTCATGGAAAAAGGAGATGGAGCGTATTTATATGATGTAGATGGGAATCGCTATATTGACTATTTGGGGGCTTACGGACCTATTATTACAGGCCATGCTCATCCACATATTACAGATGCGATTAAAAAAGCCGCCGAAACTGGCGTATTATACGGAACTCCCACCCCTCATGAAGTGAAATTTGCAAAAATGATAAAAGAGGCTATTCCATCGCTTGATAAAGTTCGATTTGTTAATTCCGGTACGGAAGCTGTGATGACGACGATCCGTGTAGCGAGAGCCTATACTGGTAGGGATAAAATTTTAAAATTTGCTGGTTGTTATCATGGCCATTCCGACCTTGTTTTGGTTGCAGCTGGCTCCGGTCCATCTCAACTAGGTATGCCTGATTCAGCCGGGGTACCACAAAGCATTGCAAAGGAAGTCATTACCGTTCCTTATAATGATATCGAAGCATTCCGGGATGCTATCGAAAAATGGGGTCCTGAAATTGCGGCTGTTTTAACTGAACCCATTGTGGGGAATTTTGGAATCGTTGAACCTTTCCCTGGTTATTTAGAGGAAGTAAAAAAGTTAACACACGAAGCTGGAGCTTTATTAATCTTTGATGAAGTAATCACTGCTTTCCGTTTTATGTATGGTGGTGCTCAGGATTTACTTGGTGTCACCCCAGATTTAACAGCGCTTGGTAAAATTATCGGTGGCGGCCTTCCGATCGGTGCCTACGGCGGAAAGAAGGAGATTATGGAGAAGGTTGCCCCGCTTGGTCCAGCCTATCAAGCAGGTACTATGGCTGGAAATCCGGCTTCCATGTTATCGGGAATTGCCTGTTTAGAAGTTTTACAAGAAGAAGGGGTGTATGAACAACTTGATCAGTTAGGTGCCCTTCTAGAGAAAGGCATTTTAGACGCGGCCAACAAATATAACATTCCCGTTTCCATTAATCGTTTAAAAGGGGCCCTAACGCTTTATTTTACAAAGGAAAAGGTTATAAACTATAATCAAGCGGAGAATACGGATGGAGAACTTTTCGCTCGATTCTTCAAGCAAATTCTTCATCACGGTATTAACCTTGCTCCATCTAAGTATGAAGCTTGGTTTATTACGATCGCTCATACAAAGCAAGACATTGAGGAGACTATAATCGCTGTAGAACGATCATTTGAACAGCTTGCCCATTCATAATTTTAGTGATCGAAAATACTCAGGACGGCTGTTTAACGAGGCATTTAAACGCTACCTAGCATTAGCGCAAATCTATTTTTTATCATCTAAGGAAAGGAAAATGTCTATGAAGCTTGGTGCCCGCATGTTAAAAACGGGAATAGCCATCATTTTGGCTTTATTGATCGCAGAGCTTCTCCATATACCAACACCTGCTTTTGTTGGAATTGCGGCTATTTTTGCCATACAACCAACGATTTATCGGTCTTATTTAACCGTTATTGAACAAATACAGGGAAATATACTTGGAGCCGTCTTAGCTATCGGCTTCGTACTCGCTTTAGGAAATCATATTTTAGTCATTGGCTTGGCTGCTGTTGTGGCCATAGGCCTTATGGTTAAATTCAAACTTGAAAATGCGATCCGTCTTGCTCTTGTGACAATCGTGGCAGTAATGGCAGCCCCCACGGATGATTTTCTCCAAGTGGCCTTATTGCGTTCAGGTTCGATCTTTCTGGGAATTGTATCATCATTTATTGTCAATCTAGTTTTTCTACCACCGAAGTATGAGACAAAACTTTTCGAAAGCATTTCTGCTGTGACCGAGGATATTATTAAATGGACGCGATTATCCACTCGCTTTGCTTCCGAAGAAGGTCTTTTAAAAAAAGACCTAGCCAAATTAAAAGAACGTTCTGCTGCAAATAACCAACTGTATTCCATGTACAAGGAAGAAAGAAAATATTTTCGGAGAAGTGAGTATTCCAAAGCAAGAAAACTTGTCATTTATCGGCAAATGATTTATGTGAATCAAAATAGCTTAGCCATTTTAAAGTTACAGCATAAATATGAAAATGTGTTATATCAATTACCCGAGGATTTACAAGTTCATACGCGTAGAAGACTTGATTTCTTATTAAGTTATCATGAACAGTTGTTAATGAAATTTATGGGCAGAGTCCGCCAAGAAATTGAACTGGATCCCTTTCAAGATGAAAATGTGGAAATCAGCCAGCTATTTGATCGCTTTATAAAAGAAGTAAAAAAAGATGAAGAGTATAATGAGTATCAACCTTATCATCTTATTCATTTTTTCTCTGCTTTACTTGAGTATGAAGAACAACTTGAACACTTGGATCGGTTAATCCGTTCTTTCCAACTGTATCATAAGAAAGACGCTGTTTTTACAAAGTAAAAAGATGTGGCCCATTTTTAAGCCACATCTTTTTTATATTTTATTTAGACTGTCTAAATATTCAATAATGTTAAACACCCAATTGTTGTACCTCAAATAATCGATAGTAGTTTCCTTGTTTTTGCATTAATTCCTCATGTGTTCCGATTTCCGTTATTCGGCCATGTTCGATTAGTACAATTCGATCCGCGTGTGTAATCGTGGACAGACGGTGAGCAATTATAAATGTCGTTCGATCCTTGGCTAATACGTCCAGAGCTTCCTGAATCAAGTGTTCACTTTCAAGGTCTAGTGCTGAAGTGGCTTCATCCAATATTAAGAGTGGTGGATTCTTAAGAAAGACTCTTGCAATGGCAATCCTTTGCTTTTGCCCACCCGACAGCTTAACCCCTCTCTCACCAACCGTAGTATCATAGCCTTTCGAGAGATTCATAATAAAATCATGGGCATTCGCGGCTTTGGCGGCTCGATACACTTCTTCATCTGTCGCATCAGGTTTTCCTAGCAATATATTTGCTTTCACAGACTCGCTGAATAAAATATTGTCTTGTAGAACCATTCCAATTTTATCTCTTAAACTGCGAACCTTTAACTGGCGGATATCTCGACCATCTAATAACACTCTTCCAGAACTGACATCATAGAATCGTGGAATTAAACTAACAAGTGTTGATTTTCCTCCTCCACTCATGCCAACAAATGCAATCGTTTCTCCAGCTTGTACTTGTAAATTGATATTTTCTAAGACAGGTTTTTCTTTTTCATCATAAGCAAAAGTAACTTGATCGAATTGAATATCACCCCTTACTTGCTTCGGTTCAATCGCATTAGGTGCATCCTCGATGTCATATTTTTCATCCGCTAATTGAAACACCCGATCCATAGAAGCAATGGCTTGGGTAAGGGTTGTGGATGAATTCACCAAGCGTCTTAACGGATTATACAATCTTTCGACATATCCCATAAAAGCCACCAAAGTCCCAATAGACAGATTTCCATTGATCACCTGATATCCCGAATATGTAATGACAATTAATGGGGCTAAATCGGTAATGGTGTTGACAACGGAAAAGGCCTTTGCTGTCCAACTTGTATGAATTAAAGCTTTGTTTAGGAAATGGCGATTGTTTTGATCAAATCGCTTTTGCTCATGGTCTTCGATCGCAAAACTCTTGATGAGCGACATGCCCGCAACTCTTTCATGCAAGTAACTTTGGACTTGTGCAAGGGCTTGGGAACGTTGACGTGTAAGCTTTCGCAAATTTCCAAAGAAGTAACGAACAGATATAATGTAGAATGGAAAAACGGCTAAGGAAACAAGTGTTAAGGGAACATCGAGGGATACCATGATCCCAATCGCAATAAGAACTGTTGCCGCATCAAGCCAAAGATTCATTAGTCCAGTGATTACAAAATCCTTCGTTTGCTCCACATCATTAATGACCCTGGAAATAATTTCTCCTGCTCGCGTATTGGAATAAAATTTAAAACTTAATTTCTGAATATGCGTAAATAACCGATCTCGTATGTCATATAAAACTTTATTAGCTGTCCACTGTGCAAAATATTGTCTGAAGTATTCTACAGGTGGTCTTATGACAATAAAAAGGATGAACATGATGCCCATCGTCCAAAATAAACGAGTGGTTTTTTCCGCTGCAGTCATATCTTCCACACTAATGACGTCATCTATGACATACTTCATTAACATAGGAATGAGAAGGGGAATTGCGAATTTGATTACTCCAATAATAAGTGTCCAAAATATTCTCCAACGATAAGGTTTAACAAATTTTAAATATCTTCTTATAACTCCCAACCAAAAATCCACTCCTAGCCTAGCCTCTGTAACTTAAATAACGGTCATACCAAACATCTATAAAATCAGCTGCGAACGGGCCTTTCCTTTGCCTAATCCAAAAGATAAGCTTTTCCATATTTCTTTTTAAGATATGGTCAATCTCTTCGGGATACCCCATATGTAATCGATTATATTCGTATTCATCCTCATCTAGAAGTGAATACGTCATATCTGGAAATACCTTTATATCCAGATCATAATCAATATATTTTAATGCCTCTACATCCACAACAAACGGAGATCCTAGATTACAGTAATAATAAATGCCATCGTCTCTGATCATACCGATAATGTTGAACCATAAATCTGTATGAAAATAGGTAATAGCTGGTTCACGGGTGATCCATGTTCTTCCATCCGATTCCGTTACTAAAGTATGGTCATTTCCACCAATAAGCAAATGACTATTTGCTTTTAACACTTTCGTTTCTTCCCAGACGCGGTGTAAATGACCATCATGCTTATAACTATGTATTTGTATATTCTCTCCTTCAACTGGAATTTGCATTGATTTCTCCTACTTTCTCTCCCTATCCAATCGTATCCTTGATTAGTTCTAAATACTTTTATTATAACGTTTTTCTTTCTTATTTAAAACCAATCCGTTTTATCATTTCCATTATACAATCGAATAAGGGTCTAACTTTCAACATGAAAGTTAGACCCTTATTGGCTTACATTATTGTTGTCCGAAGTTTCCAGCGTTTTTCGCTTTGTTTTGTTCAGCTTTTTTGTTTCGCTCTTTTACAGATTGTACATCTGTTTCACTACCGAATTCAGTACCGTAATTTCCTTGTGCACCAGCACCAGTGGATTGAGCGTTTTGTTGTCTTACTTTCTCAACGTTAGTTCCTGCTTGAGATTTTTTGTTAGCCAATGGTATCACCTCCACGTTTGTTAATGTAACCAAACGTGAAATTTTAATTCCAAAAAAATAAAAAAGTAATTTTCTAACAATAGTTGCTGGCTAACACTTAGTGGGAGCTAGATTAAACAAGAATGGACCGTCCGCCGTCCACAATAATCGTTTGGCCTCTTATCATCCAGGCGTCATCCGATACAAGGAATAAAACGGTTTTTACAATATCATCGATTTCGACCATTCGTCCCGCAGGTGTATGTTTTTTCGCATCCTCTAATAATTCTTCACGATTTGGAAAATGTTTTAAAGCATCTGTATCAATCGCTCCTCCTGATACAGCGTTCACGACAATGTTTTTAGGAGCTAATTCAACAGCCAAATATCTTGTAAGTGACTCCACGGCAGCTTTCGATACTCCAACATTTGTATAATTCTCTAAATAACGAATGGAGCCTAGGGAGCTCAAACTAACAATTTTGCCCCCTCCTGTTTTCTCCATTAATTTTGCTGCTTCTTGGGCGCAGAAAAGAACTCCTTTTCCATTAATATTCATTGTCCAATTCCAGTGCGTTTCTTCGATTTCCATTACGGGCCGCATAACACCGGAAGCTGCGTTATTAATTAATACATCTAGTCTTCCAAATTCTTGATCAATCGCGGCAAACATGGCTTTAATTTTCTCAACATCGCCTATATTCGCGCGAACAAGGAGAGCTTTTCTGCCTATTTTCTCGATTTCCTCCGCGGTTTCCATAGCCTTATTTTTACTACGTGCATAGTTTACTACAATATCATACCCTAGTTTTGCGAGGGCAATTGCGGTTGCTTTTCCTACACCGCGACTACTTCCGGTGACAAGTGCTACTTTATTCATTTTTCATCTACCTTTCTTTTTCCTATGTATATTTTACCTTGATGCAGTTCTTTGAACAATGAGTCATAATTAAATTATTTATTCATGGCGTATATCTCTTTATAAGCTTTCCAAATTTTTTGATGGGGTACTGGGAATGCAAGAGTTTCAAGCTCCTCCTGTGTTACAAGTCGAACCTCATCCTGATGATTCAATGTTTTGCTGATTTCGCCTGCAAAAACATCCATCGACCATGTTAAATGAGAAAAAATATGATCAACATGGGTAAAAGTTCCTGTTTCAAGCTGAATATTTGTTTCATATTCCTTCTCCAAATAACGGGATAATACTTGTCTTTGGGTAGAATATTGCTTACTAGTAGCTACTTCCACTGTAGGAAATTCCCAAAGATTCGCCAGCAGGCCTTCATTAGGTCTTTTGCGAATGAGATAAAGATTATCTGCTGTTTTCAATACAGCCGATAGCAACGAAAGATGTTTCACTGATTTTTTTCGCGTCTTGACTGGTAGCACTTGTTCTTTGCCGTTAGCATATCCTTTACAATGCTCTCTCACCGGACAAAGCAGGCATGCTGGAGATGTTGGCGTACAGATAAGCGCTCCTAATTCCATTAAAGCTTGATTGAAGTACGAAGGGTTGGCAGGATCTATTAAAGTCCGAACGGCTGCTTCAAATACTTTTCTTGTCGAAGGTTTGGCTATATCCTCTTCAATTAATAAGATTCTAGATAATACACGCATGACATTTCCGTCTACTGCTGGCTCAGGCTTTCCATAAGCGATACTTAGAATTGCACCCGCCGTATATGGACCGACGCCTTTTAATTTTGAAATTTCTTCTCGGGTATCTGGCACTTTCCCATCGTAATGTTCCACCACTTCTTTCACGGCTGAATGTAAATTTCGAACACGGGAATAGTATCCAAGACCCTCCCATATTTTTAGAACAGATTCATCATCTGCAGCAGCAAATGCTTCCATATCGGGGAATTCTTCCATAAACCGTTCAAAATAAGGAATGACTGTGTCTACCCTTGTTTGTTGTAACATAATTTCGGATACCCATACTTTATATGGCTGATTATCTTTTCGCCATGGAAGATCACGTTGCTCCCGTACAAACCAATTCAACAAATCTTCACGAAATTGTTGAATATCCATTTTATCATGATCTAACTTAGATTCTCCCATATTTAACGCTCCTACATGTTAATTTATACTCCCTTTAGGGAATTATATAAATGATTGGACATCATGTGCCGTATTGCATAATATATTTTTTTAAAATATGATTAAAAATAAGAAACCGAAAATCATTAACACCCTTTTCTTAGGAGGATTTAGATTGGATACTGCCACTCATATTGCCATGGGTGTTGCGATTGGTGGGCTCGCTACCCTAGATCCTGTTGTTGCTGAAAGCACCGCCAATACTCACAGTGTTTTAGTAGCGGCCATCATTGGATCGCAAATACCTGATATTGATACCTTTTTAAAACTACGTAATAATGCCGTATATATAAGGAATCACCGTGGGGTAACCCACTCTATTCCTGCTATTTTATTTTGGCCGCTTGTTGTAACGGCCTTGGTTGCCTTAATTTTCCCGGGGGCCAATTTATTTCATTTATGGCTTTGGTCCTTCGTAGCTGTTTTTTTACATGTGTTTGTTGATATTTTCAATGCCTATGGGACTCAGGCGTTAAGGCCTTTCTCAGCAAATTGGGTTGCCCTGGGGGTCATTAACACGTTCGATCCCATTATCTTTGGACTACATGTTTTAGCTATTTTCATTTGGGCATTAGGGGCAGCTCCTGGCTATACGTTTTTAACACTATACGTCGTTGTCTTTTTTTACTATATCCTACGGTTCATTATGCAGAAAGTCGTAAAGTCAGCCGTATTAAAAACCATTCCAGATGCTGAACAAATTATTATCGCACCTACGATGCATTTTAATCAATGGCGATTAGCTGTGATTTCAAAAGATTTTTTCTACGTTGGCCGAGCGTTTAAACGTTCGATTACCATCTTTGATAAATTCAACCGGATTCCTGTGCCGGAAACGCCGGAAATTGAAGCTGCAAAACGGGATAAAAATGTTTCAGCTTTCTTATCTTTCTCCCCTGTGTATCGTTGGGAAATTAAAGAATTCGACGATTATAAGGAAGTTCGTTTTATCGATTTACGGTATAGGAGTAATGGACATTACCCGTTTGTAGCCATCGTTCATTTAGATGCTGATCTACAAATCCTTACTTCCTATACTGGATGGATTTATAGTGAAGAAAAACTTAGAAAAAAATTAAATATTATTATGGATTAACCGAAAAGCGCAAGCGCCCGTTTAGCGACGTACAAACTTTTTAGGGGCCTGAGGAGATAAAGGAAACACGATGAACCCGAAGGGTGAATCGATGTTGACTTATCGTAGGAAGGCACCGAAAGTTTGCTAGCTGGACGCTGTAGCTAGACAACCGAAAAGCGCAAGCGCCACGCTGTTCTGATACCCATCCTTTGAACGAATGTTTTTCACTTTGTAACCCATACTAAAGATGACGAGTTGAAAAACCCGTCAATAAAGGAGGGTGTCCCATTGCGTAATAAAGCAAAAGATTTCCCGTATAAAAATGACAACAAATTTGAAGGTGAACCACGAGCTAAGGCTGAATATTCTCCAATGCGTGCAGATGGAACGATTAACACCAATCCACAGGGCAGAATGCGGGCATCGGGGAATAGACAAGGAAATTCCAACCAGTCTTAATTATTCACCAACAAGGGGGATTTATAATGGGCAAAATCGATGGGAATACACATCAAAACCGCAGTTTAAGTCCGTTTAATCGCGGATACTATAACCCGAAAAAAATGAGTTCTCAAGTAAATGGGCAAACGGAACTATCCCAGACAGACATTATTAGAGAAAGAGCTGCTGTAACGAAGTACAAAAAATAAAGAGAATTTCCATCAGTAGGGACGCTCCCTACTGATGGAAATTTTTTAGGTTGTTTTAAGCAAGGAAATAGGCAATGCCTCCTCCTCACCAGAACCATTTAAGCGATAGCCCCAAGCAAACACACCTTTTAAATAATCAATTTTGAAATAAGTCCCTGGTGCGCCCGTAACGGCATAAATTTCACCCGGCTTAAAATCGCTTGGGTTTAATAAATAGGCCTCAGCCATCACCGCTCTTCGCTCCATAACAGCAAACTCATTGACCATGCCAAGCTGTTCCGCTTTTCTTGCCTTCTCCTTCATTAAAGCAATTTCCTGTTTAAGTTCTTCATTTGTCATTTCACTGTATTTCTTTTCCCTTTCCATTACAAAATCCCCTTCATTCTTTTTCATCTAAAAAGCGATCAATCATGTCTAATTCAAATCCTTTACGAAATAGGGCTTGTTTCATCTTTTGGCGGTATTCAAATCCCTCTAAATGTTGATATTTCCGCTGCGCTTTTTCTCCATGTTTGAGAAGCGAATCCCATTCTTCTTCCGCCTCTTTTTCATATTCGATTTCTTCAATTGCAATGGAAATAATTGTAAAGGAAAAACCTTTTGTCTGTAAATATTGCTCCAGCTTTTGCTTTAATATTTTCTCAGCCAGTTTTTTATTTTTAGCTGCATATTTATTACCTAACTGAATCGCATGCTCGATTTGATCTTCTTTTTTATATAAGGTTAAAGCTTCTTCTATGTATGAATCAGAAATATCTTTTTGTAACAACTCTTGTTTGATATTATATGGACCTTTTTTTCCTGTATTGATTTGTGTCCGAACATATGCCTTTGCGAATTCCAGATCATCGACATAGTGATGCTCATGCAATTTTTGCATCACTTGTTCAATCACTTGTACATTCCAATCTTTTTTAGCCAAATGTTCCTTTATTTCCCCTTCCGACCTCATGCGGAACGATAAATAGTGGATCGCATCATTATAAGCTTTTCTAATTTCGTCCTCATATTGCAGCTGGACAACTTCATAATCGGCTAATTCCTTGCCTTTCACTAATCCATAGCGAATTAATATTGCTTCATCCACACTAAAAGCATATTGCTCATCCAAATAAAGATTGTAGCGATCTGCTCTTTTCTTTTGCGCCGCAATTTTGGTGATGATCGCCATTGCTAATCACCCCTTCTTACTTACTTGCTCTATTTTACCATAATCTCTTACATGTATGTTTATTAAGGTTTTTGAGAAAAATGTTAGATGAGGTCAAGAGCAAAAGGAGTGGGTCCTAATGAGCAAAAATAAGAACGTTCAAACGAAGAGTACATTATCTACAACTCAAGAAGTGCTTTATGCAAAAGAATTTAAACAAGCAGATCGAGCAGGTGGCTACACGCATTCAAGAAGAAAGTAGCACAATTTTTAAAACACTTTTATATGGAGGGTTCTGAAAATGGGTAGAGATGATCGTAGAAAAGCACGTGATAAAAATAAGCAAAAGCTTCCACAAGTACCACAAAACATGAAATCAGATGGTCGTGACGTAGAATTTTCCCAAGAAGTGGCAGATCAAGATGATTTGGAAGCCATGCGAAGAGCGGATGACGCAGACAAAAGGGCTAAGAAGCGGAAAATGTAAAACGAAGAGCAAAATAAGATGAGGCCGGGACCAAAAGTGTTTTAATCATAGTAAAGTCCTGGTTGGTGCATATAACCCCGCTTCGGAAATATACTTCGCTTTCCGCGGGCGGCTGGTGAGCCTCCTCGTGCTAGCGCACTGTGGGGTCTCACCGATGCCTTTCATCCCGCAGGAGTCTACGTATATTTCCTCCGCTAAATCAGTACATTGTTCGTTTATAAAGTTGAACGCTTCAGTTACCTCCCTCAAATTTTTTCATCCTATATTATTTTTCTGCTATTTTGTAGAACAGCTTGTGGTTGTTTCCCCACAATTAATTGTGTACCATCTGAGTAACCTTCTTCTCTTTCTTCCAATTCTTTTATTAATAATTGACGTAAAGTATTTATTTTATGGGCATATGGCTGTTGATCGATTAAATTTTTCGTTTCATAAGGATCTTCTTTCAAATTAAAAAATTGTTCTTCACCTGTTTGGGAATACCAAATGAATTTTTCTTTTCCATTGACAATAAAATGATGGGATTGTTTGCCTTGAACATGTTCGCCATGAAGGTATTCTCTCCATATAGATGTTTCATTTTTAACTAAAGGAAGAACACTCTTCCCCTCAACACTTTTGGGAATTTGTATGTTTGCTACATCTAACAAGGTTGGCATAATATCGCGCAACTCTACTACATTTTGACAAGTCGTTCCTTTTTTCAATCCTAATTGATTACCTGGATCTGAAAGAATGAAAGGGATTTTCGCGCTTCCTTCATAAGCTAAAGATTTCCTTAATAAATGATGATCTCCCAGCAATTCTCCATGATCTGAAACAAATAAAATGACCGTATTATTATAGACCTGATATTCAATAAGACTTTGGATAAACCGCCCTATTTGATCATCGATATGGGCAATCAAAGCATAATAGGCAGCTCTTGCCCTTTTTAAACGTTGTTTCGGTACATTCCCACCCCCGGCAGTCGGTCGTAACCCTTCCTGAAATTCATCCAAGTCATTGGCCCAATCTCCTATGACAGGTTCATCCATATCCAGACTCATATAATAATCGAAATAAGCCTGTGGTGGATCAAACGGTGGGTGTGGACGAACAAAGGACATTTTTAAAAAGAAGGGTTTACTTGGGTCTCTTCTTCTTAAGAAATCAATCGATTGCGTGACGACCCAATTGGTTGGATGAAATTCCTCTGGTAAATGCCATGGGCGACTCATGGCTGAAGCATTGCAATCCAAACCGATATCAGTCAGGTCGCGGTGCCCACCAAGCCGCTCTCTTAACCAAGGCAAATAATCATCCGTATGATCAAAAGATTCCCGAACCGGTGTATCCTTCATCCGATTATGGTGTAAGTATCCATCATGCAAAATAACATTATGAAATCCACATAAATTCCGGGTTGGATATACATGCATTTTTCCGACAGCTTGAGTATGGTATCCAGCCTGACTCATTTCTTCAGGAAGCAAATGAGGATATTGATAAGGAACCCGTTCTTGGTAGCCGACTCTTCCATGAGATCGTTGTGACATGCCTGTTAAAACAGCGGCTCGGGCGGGTACACATGTAGGAGTGGCAGAATAAGCATTTGTAAAGCGGACACCCTGAAGGGCAAGCTCATCCAGATTAGGTGTTTCCACCACAGGGTGTTCAGCAATACTTAAACAATCAAAACGCATCTGATCAACCATAATCATAAGTATATTTGGTTACATATCGTTCTCCCTCTTTTGTTAGTCAAAGTATGTTGCTTTATTGGGATTTGCCAAATAGTCAAAAAGCATATGTATTTGTGCTTCGGTATTACGATTTGTTGATAGAGGTGGTAATTGATCTTCCGAGAAAAATCGAACATCATCTGTTTCTACCCCACTAGTTGCACTCCCTCCGACAATGTCACATTGAATAAACAATTTATAATAATGGTAAGGTTGTGGTGGATGTTCATGTTTATGTGTATCGCATACAGCAAGTAATTTTTTTGTGATGATATCATAACCCGCTTCTTCTTTGATCTCCTTGATAATATTTTCAGAGGGAGAAAGACCAATATCACAGAACCCCCCTGGTAACGACCAAGTTCCATCATGATTTTCTTGGACTAAGAGGATTTGATTATTTTGAAAAACGGCTCCTCTTACATCAAATTTAGGTGTTTGATAGCCGGTTTCATTCGCAAATAAATCGTACACTTTTTCCATCTCTGTGTCTGTATGATCGGCCATGATTTCCACACTGATTTTTCTGAGCTCCTCATATCGCTCGATATCATATACATCTTTAGAAAACGCTAACCCCGCTTGGGACAAGGCTTGAATTCTTTTGGCCCATTCTAACCATTTATATTCCATTTCTTCACCTTCTAACTCTCATAATTAAAGCATCACCCTTATAGATCATTTCGATAAATCATGTAAAAAATCCTCTAGATTTGTTTTTTTCATAAAAAAAGGAAAGCTTTTATCAACTTTCCATTTTTTATAGGATAAAGCATAAAATGTAGTAAAATATGTATCCCTATATTAGATATGGCGCATGATTTCCTTTTTCAACACTACAGCCTGATTATGTTTCTCATCTTTTGCCGCATACAGTAAGGTGATGTCATTGCTTTTTGCCTTTTCACATAACTTTTCAAACGCTGATTTCTTTTCCTGATCGTTTTGAAGCTCTTCTATATACTTTTCCTCAAATCCTTCAAAACGCTCAGGGTCATGTCCGAACCATTTTCTTAATTCTGAACTTGGTGCCACTTCTTTCAGCCACTCATCCAAATTTGCATCTTCCTTTTTAATTCCCCGTGGCCAAATCCGATCAACTAGAATGCGGAGGCCATTTGATTGATCAGATGAATCGTAGATCCTTTTCGCTTCAATTTTTGGCATAATCGAGCTTCTCCTATCCTAAAATCTTTCATTCCTCATTATGTTATACCCTTTAACTGGCCATACTAACAACCAATATACAAGGAGGAGTTGCGTATGAAACATAATAAGCAAAAAACGATCATTAATCAGGAAGAAATGACTGCTCAAGCGAACCTAAATAATCTAGAACCAGGTGATTCCGTTAACGAACAACGTAACCTTGAAACTGCTAATAGTGAACTTGCAAAAGATGAAATTCAACAGCAAAATAACAATCTTTAAACACGAGAAAACAGCCGCCCTTTTATACGGCTGTTTTCTGTTTGGGAAATTAAAATTCAACAAAATCCATGTCGTGCCCGGCACCTTGATCCATAGCATATAATTGTCGATAGCGTTTATTTTGTTTCATTAATTGGGCATGTGTTCCTTGCATGGTGATTTCTCCATCATCTAAAAAGATGATTTGGTCCATTTTTTCGAGTCCGGTTAGATGATGGGTAATCATGATCATCGTTTTATCTTTTAATGTTGCAAACATGGTGTCAAGCAATGCTTTCTCCGTGACGGGATCAAGCCCAATCGTTGGTTCATCCAAAATGACAATCGGCGTTTGTTTCAATAAAATACGCGCCAATGCAATTCTTTGGCGTTCACCACCTGAAAAACGTTGCCCTGTCTCTTCCATTTGTGTATCCAACCCCTTTGGCAGTGAGTGTATATACTCATCCAATTTTACTTGTTGGATCACAGCTTCTAACCCCTCTTGTGTCACATCATAATTTCCTAACCGAATATTGTTCGCCACCGTTGTAGCAAATAAATAGGGTTTCTGATTTAAATAGCCGATTCCTTGATAAATTTCGTCTCCATATTTCTCAGGTGAGTGACCAGCAATTTCAATGCATCCCGCTTGCGGAGTGATCACTCCTAACAATAGTTGCGATAAAGTTGATTTTCCCGCACCGCTTTTTCCTAATATCGCAATTTTTTGTCCAAATGGGATCGAGAGATTGATATTTTTTATCGTCTCCTCCGTTTCATTCGGATAACGAAAGTCGACATTTTGCAAAAGAATTTCTGGAGTCTGAGCATCAAAAGTAAGTGAATTCACTTCGGTTTTCCCTTCCGAAAACTGGCGTACATCTTCGATTCTTTGCAATGATTCTCGGTATGTCGGAATGTTTTCCACTGCTTCCGAGACAGGGATCAATCCCTCCATAATCGGAAAAACCACTAAAGTAAAGGCGGCAATATAGGTCGGGGCAATTTGTCCATTGCCTGCAGCGATGCCAGCCCAGATTCCGACCAGCAATAAGATTATTCCTGAGAAACATTGCAGTTGGAATGTACGGGTTTGTTGCCAATGTACGATCGATTTTTCAACTTTATTACCTTGCAACGTCTTTTTTAAAAATCCGGCAATAAAAGAATTCTTTCGTCCGCTAATCATCCAATCGTGCATCCCAAAGAAAGCATCTGTTAAAGACTGATACGTTTGTTTACGTTGCTTTTTCAGACTGATTTGCTTTTTCTTTAAAACAAATAAGGATCGTAAGGGATAGACAATTAAAACAATACTGAGTAGAATCGCCATCACGATCGCAAATTTCCAATCAAATAAAGATAAAGAAACAATCGAAAATGCAAATAAAAAAATCGCTGAAGCAGTTGGAAAAATGGTCCGGATATAGACATCTTGTAAGTGTTCAATATCGTCCGCTAACGTCCCTAATAAATCACCTGTTTGAAACCGTGAGCGAATAAATAGCGCTTGAGGTTCTATCAATTTATATAATTGGACACGCATATCACCTAAAATTTTCAATACAGCATGATGTCCGACTAAACGTTCGACATATCGTGTTACCGCTTTGGACAGACCAAATGTCCGAACAGCGACAATCGGAATATATAAAAGCAAAATCGTCTCAGGCCTTTCAGAAGCACGAGTAATTAAATACCCTGAAGTAAAGGTAAGAAAGGCAGAGGAAAGGACCGTTAGCACGGCTAACAAAATTGTCGTAATCATCACGCCTTTATATTGCTTTAAATAAGGCTGAATATAAGTTTGATATAGATTCAACGATCCTCTCCTCCTTTCCTTGCTTCTCGTAAAGTGGAAAAAGCTCCTTCTTTTTGAATTAACTCCTCATAACAACCACTTTCCACAAGCTTTCCATTCTCCATGACGAAAATCCAATCCATGTCTTGCATCCAATGCAGCCGATGGGTAGCAAAAAAGACTAATTTCTCTTCCATCAATGGCAACATCGCTTGTTTCAATTCATATTCTGTCTCAATATCGAGATGTGCCGTTGGTTCATCTAAAAGCATGATCGGACGATTTTGCAGGAGACCTCTTGCTAACGCAACCCGCTGCTCCTCTCCCCCACTTAAGCTTCGCCCACCTTGACCAATTTTTTCCTCTAAGCCATTCGGGAATCGTGAAACTAGTTCTGTTAAACCTACTTTATCAGCTGCTTCTTTAACTTTTTCCATGGAAGAATCAGGTGCATACAAACGAATATTTTCCGCGACCGTACCGGAAAAAATATGCGGATGTTGAGGGATGTAGGTTAGCTGTTTTTGCCAACCATCTAATGAAAAATGAGGGAGCTTTTGATCATGATAGATAATCTCACCATTGCTTGGCGCTAAAAAACCAGATAATAAGTCAATGAAAGTGGATTTCCCAGATCCCGAAGCACCGACAATCCCAATTTTTTGCAGACCTTTCACCTCAATATTAAGCTCTTCAAGGCGCGAAATTCCTTCATCTGATTCGATCCCCACATTCTTCATACGTAAAATACCATCCTTCTTCCAAGGGGGAATTACAGCCTTATCACGATCATCTGCCATAGTTTCCATCGCTAAAATTTGCTGGATCTGATCTCCCGCTTCTTTCCCATCCATGGTCGCATGATAATCATTTCCCAATTCGCGGACTGGTAAGAAGTATTCAGGAGCTAAGATGAGGATAAGGAGGGCGGGCATGAGTACAATGTGGCCATTGATTAATCGTAACCCAAGCTCCACAGCCACAATCGCAACGGAAAGGCTCGCGAAGAAATCCAAAGAAAAAGTGGATAAAAATGCCACTCTTAGCGTTCGATTGGTTGCAATCCTGTATTTACGACTAACGGTTTCAATCGACTGTTGATGAGATTTACTTTTTCCTAAATATTTAAGGGTGACAAGCCCTCGTAGTGAATCCACAAAATGGCGTGAAAGAAGTTGATACGTTTCCCATTGAGCATCCATTTGCTTTTGGGCAGCCAGCCCTAATAAAATTAAAAAGAGAATCATGATCGGCATCACAATGGCCAAAATAATCGCCGATGGCAGATCAATGGTTGCTACGTAAATGAATAAAATAATCGGCACACAGACCATGGCAATGGTTCTCGGAATAAACAGGCGCAAATAGGTGCGAAATTGGGGAATTCCTTCCATAACCAATGTCACTAAATTTCCTGTTCCCTCTTTCCCTACCATCCTTGGTCCTAATGCAAACAGTTTTTTCAATAATGCCTTTTGATAATGATTCGCTGTATCTTCCGCAAACTGATACGCCCACTTCTCTTTCAGCCACTGAAGAAAATGACGAAAAATAAACGCGACAATAAAAATCCCCAGTAAGGGAAGGACTGCATTCCACGCAGCCCCTTCATACATTTTTACAATCGCAGTCGCTAAATAGTGCGCCTGCACAATTAAAATGATCGTCTGGATCACCGTTAACACACCAACGATGAATATAAGACGTTTGCTTCCCTTGTAGTAAAGAAGATGTTTATCCATTAGTCTTCTATAGACTCCTTATGAGAGACTCTCTTGCGAAAGATATAGTAGCTCCAAATCGTATAACCTAAAACAATCGGAATCATCGTTGCTGCGACAATGGTCATCAATTTTAAAGAGTAATGACCAGATGCAGCATTATAAACCGTTAAATTATTAGCAAGATCGGTTGAGCTAATAAGAACATTTGGAAACAAGGCAATAAAAAAGGACGAAGTGACAAGGATCATAATAACCCCCGTTACAGTAAAACTATATCCTTCTTTCTTATTACGTAGTAGAGGATATAAAGTCACATACAAAATGACTGCCAAACCATAAATTGGATAGAGAATCCAGCCTTTTTCAGCTAAAGCCTGCGTATAAACACCTGTCAAAATCACAAATAAGATCACAACAAAACCTGTCATGAAATAAATCTTCAAGCCCATTTGTTTCGATTTTTCCCGTAATGGTCCTGTCGTTTTTAAAGAGGCAAACATTAAACCATGTAAATAGGAAAGTAAAACAAACGCAAGTCCTCCTACAAGCGTATAAAGATTCACGATATCCGTGAAACCCGCATACATATTCATTTCGCCATCAATAGGCAATCCTTTAATTAAACTAGAAAACATAACGCCTAATAAAAACGGAGGGAGAATACTTCCGATAAAGATTGACCAATCCCAGACGCTCACCCAGCGTTTGGACTGTACTTTTTCTCTAAACTCAAAACTAACACCACGTGCAATTAAAGCTAATAACAACACAACGAACGGGAGGTAATAGCCACTGAATAATGTTGCGTACCAATGCGGGAAGGCGGCGAACATCGCCCCACCCGCAGTGATCAACCATACTTCATTGGCATCCCAAAACGGTCCAATACTTGCAATAAGCATTTGTTTCTCTTGTTCATTTTTTGCAAGAAACTTCGTACTCATACCAATGCCAAAATCAAAACCTTCCAAGAAAACAAAGCCAACAAATAGAACGGCCACAAGAATAAACCATAACTCACTTAGCTGCATGTTGAACACCTCCAAGATCAAACGGATCTGACGCGGATACATCCTCTTTTGGCTTTGCATGAGGCCCCTGCTTGATGACGCGGATAAATAAATACACCATCACAATCGCCAAACATGCATAGATGAGGGAAAAGGAGATAAGGGAAAACAAAATTTGCCCTGCACTCACATTAGGTGAGACGCCATCCATTGTTTTCATTAAACCATTTACGACCCAAGGCTGTCGGCCAATTTCAGACATAATCCAACCAAATGAATTCCCGATGAATGGTAAAAAGATGGCGGGAATCAACCATTTTAGATAACGAATACTGCTGACTAATTTCTTTCTCCACAATAGGAATAGTCCAACAGCACTAAGTAAAATAAGAACTCCGCCTGTTCCTGCCATAATCCGGAAGCTCCAAAATGTCGTTTTCACCGGAGGTATATAAATCCCTTCACCATGCTTTTCAATCATTTTTTCTTGTAAAGTATTCATCCCTTCTACTTTCCCACTAAATTCACTGTACGCCAAATAACTCAACAAATAAGGAATTTCGATCCGATGGGTACTCTCATGATTTTTAGTGTCAATATTAGCAAACAGTGTCCATGCTGCTGGGTCAGCACTGTCTTCCCACAGTCCTTCAGCCGCGGCCATTTTCATTGGTTGAGCATGCATTAAATACGTTGCTTGCGCATGACCAGAAAAAGCGAGTCCTACCCCAGCGACCAATCCAATAACAAGAGAAATAGCAATCGAGCGTTTAAAGATTTCCACATCTTTTTTCTTAAGTAAATACCAAGCACTGACGCCAGCGATAAAAAAGGCACCCGTTGCGAAACTTCCAAAGATCGTATGTGGAAAAGCAACCCAAAGTTTAGGATTGGTCAATACAGCCACAAAATCAGTCATTTCTGCACGGCCATTTTGAATGGTATAGCCGACAGGATTATGCATAAAGGAATTGGCCGCTAATATCCAAAAAGCTGATAGAATCGTACCAATTGACACAAGCCAAATACAGGCAAGATGTAATTTCTTCGGTAACTTATTCCAACCAAACATCCACAAACCGATAAACGTTGACTCTAGGAAAAAGGCGAGTAAAGCCTCCACGGCAAGCGGTGCTCCAAATACATCTCCGACAAAACGTGAATAACTCGACCAGTTCATCCCAAATTGAAATTCCTGGATAATCCCTGTCACCACTCCTACCGCAAAGTTAATTAGGAAAAAGATACTCCAAAACTTTGTCATTTTTAAATAGACATCCTTTTTCTTGATCACATACATGGTCTGCATAATCGCAATAATAAACACTAGACCAATGGACAATGGGACAAAGATAAAATGGAACAATGTCGTTGAAGCAAATTGAATCCTTGCGAGAATAACCTCTTCCATTTCAGTTTTCCTCCTTAAGTGAAAAAGTGAACAATCTTTGACAAAAAATTTTAATTTTGCATTTGTACACTTTTCAGTTCGTGAAATTTTGAACAAACTTTGACAAAAAAATTTAGAAACAAACGCTAGTAGCGTACTTATTCTGCGCTATTAGTAAATCAAGACCTACGAAGTAGTGGCATAATCCGACTTTCCCTTTTAAAAAAAGATAGTGAAAACTTGAGCATTCTTTATTACTATCATACTATAAATTTTCAAACTGGTGTAGCTGTTATGTTACAAATTCGGTACCAATATAAGGCTATTTATTGAACACAAGATAGGAGAGCAAATCTCACTAGCTTGAGAGATATTATTGTAGAAAGATTTAGTGGATTTGTCAATCGATCTACGTTTACTTAAACTTTGTTAGAGGTATAAATGGCATATAATCTTTAAAATAAGGATGGTTATTATGACAAAAATGGTACTACAGATCGTCACTCTCTTAGGGCTCATTTTTCTTATGAGTGGGTGTACAAATGAGGAACAGTCTTCACATGAGAATCCCGCACAAAACAAAACGGAAATCGATCATGCGAAACAAGGTGAGGAACAAAGCAAAAAGCAGGATTCCCAACGTAATAAAGAAGAGAGTTCACCACAAGCTGAGGAACAAGACGACAAAGACCTAACACAAAAGGAAATAATCGAAGGAATAAAAGAACAAATTGATACAGAGCTGACGATTGTTCTGCCTGATCATATCCCTTTGCAAGAAGGAGAACATTTAACAGCCGCGACCACTTCAGAAAATGATCAGTATACCGTTACCTTTTTTGCCAGTCAAACACCGATTCCCATCAATAATGAGCAATTAAATGACGATGAAGCCGGCAGACAGATCGCACGGTTAACCGTACAACAATATAATACCCAAGAACAAGCTGATGAGGAAATAGCTTTTGAGGACTTTAGCAAAAACGGGGGAAATGAAGTGGATCTTGGTTATGGCATCACCGGCTATCAAGATGCAGGAGCAGGAAGCCTATGGACGGGCTGGAATGAAGGTCGTTGGGCATTGGCCACCCACACGCAAACAGATCAAGCAGAGTCTGGTGAAATGCTCGCTCGTGAAACAGTCACTTTTCTAGAAGACCATTCACTACCTATCCCCGAAAAACATGGTTTTGTCCACTTAGATGCAACAGGGGATGATCAGCGGATTATCTGGCAAAAAGGAAAAATCGTTTATCAAATAGACCAAATCGCTGACCCTCTTGTCGGATTAGAGATTGCGACCTTGTTTAAGTGAAACATTCTCCTTAAAAATCGGTTTAGAAAATATTTACTAAATCATCACTCCCATTCGTTATTCTAAGGCATCGGCTCAAGCAATCTACAGTGTAACTTCATATTGTAAAGTATGGGGGGTGATGAATTGTCTAGAAAAAGAAATCATCTCGGTTGCGTTTTCCCTGGATATAGATGGTGTGGACCGGGATGTAGTGGGCCAGGTCCTCCTATCAATGATGTGGATGCTTGCTGTATGAGGCATGATCGTTGTCTTCGTAGAGGTATCCATCCTTGTATTTGTGATGAACAATTCATGCATTGCCTCCGTCCGAAAATGATCCGCAGAACCCGGGATGGCCGCCATGCGAAACTCATGTATAGAGTGATGCAATTGAAAACAACTTTTCAATGTCAAAGATTTGGAAGGGATTGGTAAAAACCTTTTAATCAGTGCCTTCTGAATCTCCTTTTTTTATGTCAAGGAACATTTGTTTACTTGGTCGGTTGATAGTAAAGCGAAAGGAAAACTAGCATTATCCTGGTAAATATAGGATAATAATAGTCATGATCACAGTTTTTGAGGAGGGATCTCATGGAAAATCATCATATCTCACTCCCAATCGCATACATGATTGAGACACTTAGAAGTCAAGGGATATCAAATTCGGACATATTACATCAAATTAAGCAAAGAGATATTACCCCTTGGGTCCATATGAATGAACATTTTGACTTTACTGAACTTTTGAAAATAGCAGACGAAGATCAAGAAGCTTTTACTTCCATCATTGAAGATGGGTACCAAATTAAATTTATCACGATCAGAGGCCTGCAAACATTGCTAGAACTTAAATTCCAATTAATCGAAGGCCGCGACTATCAGCGCACAGATAAAGGGATTAAAGATTTACATATCAAAGAGGACGCCTGGCTCCAGCTCAAGCAATTATTATCTAAAAATTGCATGGTCCATGAAGAACCTCTCGAGGATAAAAACTCCTATAAAAAAGTAAAAATTGAATTAGCTTCATGAACAAGAGGGGCCTGACCCCATTGTGATAAAGTATTAACACAATGGAGATCAAGCCCCTCTTTTATACGAGATGACATG
Organism: Bacillus subtilis; assembly: GCF_008764245.1. GTDB lineage: Bacteria > Bacillota > Bacilli > Bacillales > Bacillaceae_C > Lederbergia > Lederbergia ruris. The sequence continues at coordinate 24,679 of NZ_VTQV01000032.1, read as the reverse complement.
CAACATAATGATTGTCTTCCATTTCACGAAATTCTGGTACCTGCACACGACAAATATCCTTCGCTAAGGGACAACGCGTATGAAATTTGCATCCTTTCGGGGGATTGGCAGGGTTGGGGATATCCCCTTTCAAAATGATTCGCTCACGTTTCAACGTTGGATCAGGAATGGGGACAGCTGAAAGTAAAGCCTTTGTATAAGGATGAAGCGGGTTCCCATAAAGTTGATCTCGACTGGCTAGTTCCATCATTGAACCAAGGTACAGAACACCTATTTTTGAACATAGATGCTCGACAACACTTAAATCATGAGAAATAAATAAGAAGGTAATATCTTTCTCTTTTTGCAATTCCTGAAATAGATTAATGATTTGCGCCTGAATTGAAACATCTAGAGCTGAAACAGGTTCATCGGCGACAATAAAATCTGGCTCTAAAATAATTGCCCTTGCGATGCCAATACGCTGACGCTGTCCCCCGCTGAATTCATGGGGAAATCGATCATAGTGATAAGGAGCAAGCCCACAAATATCTAAGACCTCTAACACTTTTCCTTTTACTTCTGTCTTACTACATAAACCATGATCCAACAAAGCTTCCCCAATCGCATCGCCAATTCGAATTCTAGGGTTCAAGGAACTAAACGGGTCCTGAAAGATAAATTGTAATTTTGGCCGTAAGTTACGCATTTCTTGCTTGGGTAGATGATGAAGGCTTTGTCCATTGTATCTCACTTCTCCAGAGGTAATCGAATGGAGACGTAAAATACTGCGACCGATCGTACTTTTCCCACTACCTGATTCCCCAACAAGACCAAAGGTTTCACCCTTCTCAATTTTAAAGCTCACTCCGTCGACTGCCTTCACCACATCTTTATTTCGTTTAAAAAGCGAAGTAGAGTCACCGAAATACTTTTTCAGATGATCGACTTCAATTAAAGGTGTCGTCTCTTTCATACGCTCACCTCTTCTTCATATAACCAACAAGCCACTTGATGATTACTCTTAATGGACTTCATATCAGGATTTTTCTCGACGCAAATACTCATACAGTGCTCACAACGGTCACTAAAATAACAAGATGGTTGCAAATCAATTAAGTTTGGCACCTGACCGGGAATTGTATACAACGTCTCTTTACGTTGATTCAAAACAGGCTTAGCTGCCAGTAGTCCCTTTGTATAAGGATGTTTAGGATTTTTAAACAACTCAACAACAGGCGCATGTTCGATAACTTTTCCCGCATACATCACAATCACATAATCAGCGACTTCTGCGACAACCCCTAGGTCATGAGTAATCAACAGCATCGACATCTGACGTTCATCTTTTAAGTCTCGCAACAATTCTAATATTTGCGCTTGAATGGTTACATCAAGAGCGGTAGTCGGTTCATCGGCAATTAATAAACGTGGATTACAGCATAAAGCGATCGCAATCATAATTCGTTGTAACATTCCTCCACTTAATTGATGGGGATAAGAAGAAAAAATCTCTTCACTTCTTCCAATTCCCACTAATTCAATCAATTCGATTGCTTTTTGCTTCGCTTGCTTTTTTGAGATGACCGTATGTTCCATCAAAGGTTCGATTATTTGCTCACCAATCGTTAAGACAGGATTAAGGGAGGTCATTGGCTCTTGAAAGATCATAGCAAAATCATTTCCCCGCATCCTTCGCAAATCGCCCTTCTTCATTTTCAGCAAATCTTTTCCTTCGAAAATAATTTCGCCTTCACATTTTGCTCCTGATGAATGATCGATTAAACCCATGATCGACATCGCTGTTGCACTTTTTCCGCAGCCAGATTCTCCGACTAAACATACCGTTTGCCCTTCTTTTATCTCAAAACTTACATCATTCACTGCGTTTACGTTCCCAGCTTCTGTTTGAAATTGGGTAAGTAAGTGATTTACCTGCAGGATAGACCCTTCTGACATGTCTATTACCTCCTCTTCATGTTTGGATCGATTGCATCGCGCAAGCCATCACCGAGTAAATTAATACTAATCACGGTTAAAAAGATCGCCACACCTGGTGGAATCCATAGCCAAGGACGTTTTTGAAAATCAATCAGAGAATTCGCTGCATTGATCATATTGCCCCAAGATGCTGTAGGCGGCACAACCCCTAGACCAAAGAAACTAAGGACTGATTCACTTAAAATCGCACTCCCGACACTTAATGTCCCGGCGACAATCAATAAGGGAACCGTATTAGGCAATAAATGATTTAGCAGTTTCCTGCGATCTCTTAATCCTAAAGCATCTGTTGCTTGGATAAATTCTCGTTCTCGTAAACTGAGAATTTGACTTCTTACAAGTCTAGCTAATCCTGGCCACCCTACTAAACTCAGCATCAACATAACAATATATAGGCGTTGTTCAGCTGGCACTTTCCACTCTGACATTACTGCCGCCATAATAAATAATAGTGGTAAACCAGGTAATGTCATCAGTATATCTGCGGTTCTCATCACGATTTGATCGATGATCCCTTTATAATAGCCCGCTAATACACCTAATAAAGCACCGATTGTCAGCGACATGACCATCGCCCCTAAACCTACTGTCAAAGAAATTCTTCCCGCTAACATCAATCTGGTTAAGACATCCCGCCCTAACTTATCTGTCCCTAACCAATGAGCAGAACTGGGAGGTTGATTGATATTTGCAGGGTCTACCCCGGAAATACCATAAGGTGAAAATAATGGCCCTAAAAAGGAAAACAAAAAAATAAAAATAAGAAACCCTAATCCTGAGAGGGCGATTTTCTTTTTTAACAAACGACGAAACACTTGTCTCCATAGAGAAGATTTTTGCTGTTTTGCACGTATATTTGCGTTCACCGTTGTGACGGAAGGACTTTCCATATGTTTCAACTCCTTATCATTCACAGGAAAAGGAATTCACTTTATCCACTTTTTTCCAAGAAAGATTATTTTAAACGAACTCGCGGATCTGCAACTCCATATAACAAATCTGCCAATAAATTACTCATAACTGTCAAAAGGGCGATAAACATCGTAAAGCCCATTAATAAAGGATAATCTCGAACCGTGAAAGCCTGCATATAAATGGCCCCGATCCCTGGCCAATTAAAGATTTGCTCGGTAATAATCGCGCCACTGAACAATGCGGGTAATTCAAAGGCAAATAACGTAATAGCCGGCAAGAGAGCATTTCTTAATGCATGTTTATAGACAACCGTTTTTTCTTTTAGCCCTTTTGCCCTTGCAGTTCGGACAAAATCTTGGCGAATGACTTCAAGCATATTGGTTCGGAAATAACGAGCTAAGCCACCAATCCCTAACATTGTTAAAACTAACACCGGTAAAATCATATGTTGGCCAACATCTTTTATATATGCCCAGCCAGTATGATTACTCCCAGTGGTGATCATTCCTCCAGCTGGAAACCAGCCAAGGTCGACCGCAAGGAATTTAATTAAGATTAAGCCGAGGAAAAAGGATGGTGTGGCCATACCCGCAAACACTAACACAGTTGCCAATGAATCAAATAAAGAATATTGACGAGTCGCGGAAACGACACCGACGACTAGAGCAATCGCCCATGTTAAAATCAACGAAGCTAAAGCAACAAAAAAGGAACTCCATAGATAATTTCCTAGTACTTCGACAACTGGGCGTTGGAATTGTAACGAGTAACCAAGATCCCCTTGAAGAAGATTTCCCATCCAGATAAAATAACGTTTCAAAACTGGTTGATCAAAGCCATAAAGAGCATATAACTCAGCCTTCCGTTCAGCCGTCAAATTCGGGTCCGCATCAATAAAATTACCTGGAACTAATGAATACAAAAAAAATATTAGCAATGAAGCCCCAATTAAGGTTGGAATTAAATACAAAACTCTTTTTAAAACATACCCTTTCAAGCTTCCTCTCCCTCCTCTATCTATAGGTTTAATCAACTTTTCTTATGTAACAGGGCGCATCCGAGTTTTAGATTCGGATACGCCTGAATGAAAACTACGATTCTCTTTTAACCATTGTTTAAGAGAAGGTTAGACTATTTTTGTTGCACATCGACTACTTCTAGATTTTTCAAGCTAGGAGCAATTCCACGATATCCATTCGGTTCAAAGCCCTTTACCCGCGCATTTGTGCCACTTAACACTTTTGTGTAAGACATTAAAATCACCGGAGGATCCTCGTCTAATGCTTTGTATAGTTCATGAAAAGCTTTGGCTCGCTCATCCTGATCATTCGTTGCAATCGTCGCATCGATCAAACTATCAATCTTCTCATTTCCATACCCTTTTATAATCGAATCAGTTGTTTTTGTATGGAAACTATCAATCCCATTATAAGGATCTGTTAACATCGTCGTAGAGAAAGAGGCAAGATCATGATCTCCCTTTTCTACTCGAGAAAGCAAAGCATTAAAATCCATTTGTTCTACTTGTAGATCAATCCCAATCTCTTTATAATTTTCCTTTGCAATTGGAATGAATGTGTCTCCTAAGCCACCAGCAGAAGTGAAGTAATAGACGACCAGTTTTTTACCATCTTTTTCGCGAATCCCATTTTCTCCCTCTGTCCATCCGGCCTCTTCTAACAATTTTTTTGCCTTTTCAGGATCATAGTTTGTACTGCCAACTTCATCTGTATAGGCCCAAGATGTCGGTGAAACTGGAACATTCGCTACTTGAGCATAACCTTGGTAATAGGTATCAATAATCGTTTGTCGGTCGAGCCCGTATATAAAGGCTTGACGCACTTTCGGATCTTTGAAAATCTCTTTCTCATGATTAAACGTAATATATCCATAGGCTGAGGAAGTGTAGACATTAATATTAGCGAACCCTAAAGCTTGCAAAAATTCAAAATTATCTTGGTTTGCCGCTAGAGCACTATAATCCAATTCCCCCGTTTGGAAAAATTGTTGCGAATCTCCTTCAGTTGTTTTATAGATAAATTGATCCACTTTAGGCTTTCCATCATAAAAATATTCATTTGCCTCATAACGAATTTCTTGTCCAGGTAAATAGTCGACAAAACGGAATGGTCCCGCTCCGACCGGTTTTAGATGCAGGGCATTTAAATAATCCAGATCGCCTTTTTTGTAATCTTTTCCATAATACTCTTTCTGGAGTATTTGGCCACCAAGCAAACGTAAAGAGCGAGCATTCACTTCTTCTGTCGTAATTTTGATGGTTTGTTCATCCATCACTTCAATTCCCGAAATACTGTCAGCATCTCCATTCTTATAATCCAACCCACCAACGACCTTCGCTTCTGTGATGTCTGTCCCACCACCATAGCTCGGATCATGCAATAACGTTAGAGTGAATTCCACATCCTCGGATGTAAGAGGCGTTCCATCATCAAATTTTAAATCATCCCGTAAATGAAATGTATACGTTAATCCATCATCCGAAACATCCCAGCTCTCCGCAAGGCCTGGAATCGGTTCACCTGCTTCGTTAATATCCACTAGTGGAGGAAACATAACCGATTGAACATTCCCATCATATCCACTTGAATTAAAATATGGCGTGAATACTCCCCCGGGCTCCTGCAATCCTACAACTACCATATTCCCTCGATTCACAGCTAAAGCAGGAGAAGCTGATGGGTCTTCTGCTGGAATTTGCGTATCTTCTACAACCGTTGTTGTATTCGCATCCTTTTCTGGATCCGGTGAATTTTTTGCATCACCTGTTGTTGTCTCTCCTGAGCTACAGGCAGCTACTGTCAAGCTAAACAATAATATTGTGAAAAAAATTGTCCATTTTGATAGTTTCATCTTTTTCATTCCTTTATCTCTATTCGTAATTTTTTAAGACGAAAAAAACTTCTGAAAATCATATCTCCACTTTGTTTACTTAGGTTTATCGTGCGTGTTCAAAAAGGAGGATAAAAAGGACCAAGAAGTTCGAGGCGGCGAAGCCTTCGAGCAGCGGAATGTATGCATTTAGATACATGAGCAGCAGAGAAGCAAGCCAACGAAGAAATTCGCAGTGTCATTTTTACCGGACTTTTTGAACATCCCCTTATCGTTAAAATAAATAGTGAGCGATAATTTTCACAAAAGACCTTTCAATATTAAGTAAAGCTCGCTCATCAAAATCAAATTTAGGGTGATGATGGGAATAATGCGTCTGTTCGTTGTCATTCCGACTCCCCACTCTAAAATAGGTACCTGGTCTTTCTTGTAAGAAGTAGGAAAAATCCTCTGCCCCCATGGAAGGTTCTAAAGCAATGACTGCTTCTTCTGAAAATTCTTCCTTAAAAAGGGTTCTCGCAAGCTCTGTTTCTTGCTTATGATTATAAAGAGCCGGATAGCCTAGAAGATAATCAATGGAATAGTCTGCTTGAAACGCAGATGTGATGCCTTTAACAATTGAATGAATATCCTCTTTCACTTGCATTCTTATTTTCTCATCAAATGTTCGGACTGTGCCTTCGATTCTAGCATTTTCCGCAATCACATTAAACGCATTTCCAGCTTGGAAAACCCCAATCGTCACAACGGCGGATTGTAATGGATTCACTTTTCGGCTGACGATTTTTTGTAAGGCATTGACAACTTCACTGCCAATCACAATGGAATCTATCGTTTCATGAGGCCTTGCTCCATGACCGCCTTTTCCCTTAATCGTAATTTCAAATTTATCTACTGCTGCTGAAGTAAATCCTTCTCCAACTGCCACTTGCCCCAGTGGAAGGTCAGATGCTAAATGGGCACCGAATACATAATCTACACCATCTAATACATGATCCTCAATCATAAATTTCGCCCCACCAGGTGGCAGTTCCTCTGCAGGTTGGAAAATAAAAACAATATTTCCTTTTATATTTTTACGAAATTGACTTAAAACTTGTGCTGTCCCTAACAATGCGGCGGTATGACCATCATGACCGCATGCATGCATGACTCCAGGATTTTTGGATTTATACGGTACATCTTTTTCATCTTGAATGGGGAGTGCATCAAAATCAGCTCTTAAAGCAATCGTTGGTCCTGCTTCTTCTCCCTTAAGAATACCAATGAGTCCATTACCTCCAATATTTGTTTTGACCTCTAAATCAAAAGAGAGTAACTTTTCTTCAATAAACTTAGCTGTTTCTGTCTCCTGAAAAGATAATTCAGGATGCTGATGCATGTACCTTCTCCAATTGATGACCTCTTGATGATTTTTCTCTAACTCTCTGTGAATCAATGCTAAATCAGTTTGATTTGTCTGTGGCAATATGAGATCCCCTTTCTATAAAACCCATTAAACTCATTGGATTTAATAACTTTGATTCATTGTATGCGATTTTCTGAAATTTTTCAACCATTTTTTGTTAAAATATTTTTAAACATACAACCTTAGGCCTGTAGGACGCAAGTCACAAAGGCGTGGCGATTGAGGTGCCCCCTTTAGCCGTTTATACTTTGTTCATCCATTTGATCCTTGAAATTTGGGAAAAGAAAAATACCTAGTGTGAACATCATTCATTTCTGTGAATAAATGGTCATAACACTAGGCATTTCCTTAGCTCATTTTTTCTACATCACTTCATTTAATTGTCTGCGAATCCCTTCGATTAAGTCCAGTGGCGTGACCCCATACCGTGACAAACTCTCCGCTTGTTGTTCTCCTGCCTTGGCATGCAAATAGGTGGCAGTGATAATGGCCTCTTCAGCTGATGCTCCTTGAGCCAAAAATGATGCAATCATGCCTGTCAATACATCACCGCTTCCACCTTTACTTAAAGCATCATGGCCATGCGGATTGATAAATGTTCTTCCATCAGGGGTAGCAATAATCGACCGATGCCCCTTTAAAACTAAATAAATTCGATGTTCTTTCGCAAAGTTTTCGGCTATTTCTAAACGATTTTTTTCCACATCTTGTATAGAAGATTTCAGCATAGTTGCCATTTCACCGGGATGTGGTGTGAGGATAATATCTCCCTCGTAAGTATGAAGCAAGTCCAACTGATTCCGCATCAAATATAAAGCATCTGCATCGATTACAACAGATTGTCCTGTTAGGATCGAAAAGAGGGATTCCATCCACATTTCCCCATGAAGAAAACGGCCTATTCCAGGACCTAGGGCGATTGTATTGAATTGGGCTACTCTTGTTGATAACAGATCAATCGCTTGATCAGCTAAATGGCCCGCTTTTTCACTTAATGGAAGATATAAGTATTCTGGGTTCTGCCCAGCTATCAATGGATAAATATTTTCCGGTACAGCCAATGTAACAAGCCCAGCTCCAGTGCAAAAGGCTGCCTTCGCTGCAAAAAGCGGAGCTCCAACATAAGAACGTGAACCACCGAGTACAAGAACATGACCAAATGTCCCCTTATGACCTCCCCCAGGCCGTTTCGGAAGCGAAGCTTGAATAAGTGATTCAGTCAAAAGCCTGGGCATGTTTAATCCTAAATTAGCGACAATGGATGGAGGGACTGAAATATCTACCGTCTTCCACTTTCCTATATATTGCGGCCCATCTTGTAAGAAAAAACCTTTTTTCGGAAAGACAAAGCTAATTGTTTCTGTTGCTTGGATGGCTCCCCCCTCCACACTTCCGTCATCACTTGAAACACCCGATGGGATATCAACGGAAATGATTGTTTTTTTATTGGCAGATTGATTCACTATCTCGATAATCTTTGCCAATGGTTCTCTAACCGGACCTCTTACACCTGTTCCGAGTATGGCATCTACGATAATATCAACTTGAGATATTTTATCTCGAAGCTTGTCTAAGTCTTCTTTGTAAACATTAAAAATAGGAAAACCACGATTCTTATATACATTCCAATGTACTTTGGCATCCCCCTTCATTCGGGTGGGATCGACTAATAAACAGACGATCGGTTTAAGTCCCAAATCAAAGAGTCGGCGAGCAATGACAAGACCATCCCCACCATTATTCCCTCCACCAACAAGGATCATGATCCGCGGATTAGGATGAGGAGTACTGGCTACTATTTCTTCGACAATTCTTGCTCCAGCATTTTCCATTAAAACGGTCCCAGGTAAACCGATATGCTCCATTGTATATCGATCCATAGCTTGCATTTCCTTCTGTCCAGCTACAAACATATTCTCATCTCCCTTAATCATGCTGATTTAGATTCCATTTTCAATCATATAGAAGAAAAAAGCAAAAAAGCACCAATATGTCATGTATATTTTTCCTACTATATCTTAACCTATATTTAGGAAAGGAGCTGACTGTGATGCCTGATGAGAAGCGCAATATTGATGCAAATTCTGATCCACATTTTGATGGTGAATATGAGGGGATTTTAAATGATCCTACAGGAACAGGAAGCCGGCAAATGGGGATACGGGGTGGTAAAAAGCAAACAGATAATCCCTTTCAAGTAACAGACCTTAAGAATAATGAGTTGAGAGATTTTGAGAAACTGACAAGGGGAAAACCAGCGGAGGAAGAATAAAGATTTCACGACTTCTCCCCTATTTTGCATCAAAAAAGGAGTATCCAGTTTGTCGAAACGACCTAAGGATACTCCTCTAAAGCAAAAGCGCCCGTTTTACGGACGAACGGCAAAGCGCAATGACAATCCACCGTTCTGCCCCCACATCCTGTGAGCCTCATTTTATGCCGCAGACAATTCGGTAGACTGCGAGGTTCCTTGCTTAAGACTAAGCATGACAATAAACGAGATAATATACAAGGCGGCCAAATACACCATTGCGGTCATCATATTATAGTTTTGCAAGAGATAGCCAACAAGAATAGGTGAGAAACCGCCTAAAGCCCTACCGAAATTAAAAATCGTGTTTGTTGCTGTGCTGCGAATATGGACAGGATAATAGTGGCTAATCAAGGCACCATATCCCGCAAACATTCCATTTGAGAAAAAGCCAACAATCGCACCGCCGATTAATACCCCAGCACTCCCCGTTGCAAAAGAGTATAAAAAGACAGCACTTGCGGACGCAAGTAGAAAAATTCCAAAGGATCGTTTGGCTCCTAGCCGATCCATAAATTGTCCAAAAGTCAACATCCCGACGATCATCCCAACAGCCGTGCTAATCGTCCATAATGCTGAACTTGATACAGATAACCCTTGTGATTTTTGCAGCATGGATGGTAACCAAATCATCAATCCATTATATCCCGCTATTTGAACAGTCGCCATAATCGCAAGGGCAATTGTAGTAATCGTTGTTCTTGGTGTACGAAACAACTCACTTAATTTGCCTTCTTTTTGCTTAAGACTGGTCTTTTTCTCCTTTTGCGCAGCTAGCCATTCTGGCGATTCATTTAGGTTTTTCCGCACAATAAAGGCAAAAACTACCGGGATTACACCTACGATGAATAATGCTCGCCATCCTAAATGAGGAAGAATAATGGCACTAAGGAGCGCCGCCAAAATAACCCCAATTTGTGCTCCCGTACTGACGTAAGAAGAGACTCTTCCTTGTTTATGCTTTGGCCAAGCCTCTGCTACAAGAGCCATACCTATGCCATATTCCCCACCTGCACCAATTCCAGCTAGGAAACGAAATAAATAAATTTGTTCAATATTCGTAGCAAGTCCGGTTAAGGCTGTTCCAATCGCAAACAAAAAAACAGTATACGTAAAGATTCGGACACGACCAAACTTGTCTGCCAAAATTCCGAAGATGATTCCGCCAATCAGCATTCCTATATTGGTAATCGATGAAATAAATCCGCCCGTTGCTAAATCAATATGAAACTCTGCGACGATCATGGACATGGCAAATGAAATAAACATAATATCCATGCCTTCTAAAGTCAAACCTGCCATAGAAGCGACTACTGTTTTCCTTTGATAGTTCATGTTGTTTTCCACCCTTCAGTGTTTATTTTCTGTTGTAAAAACATTCTTGCTGGTTTGAAGGAATGGATTTTGAATGATCACTCATACAAACATCTCCATTCTCTTTTCAAGCCTCACAGGACATTGTTTAAAAGAGATTAAGCTTGTCTCAAAAAAGCAAAATAAATACCCTTCCGTCGCAGAGGACAAAAGGGCATAGATAAACATAGACATAGAAAACACATCTATATACTCGTCCTTCTCGGCCTCTCGGGACCGGTTTAAAGGCTATATATTTGTTACATATAATAGCATGTTTAACACTCTTTATCAACGGAAATTATTTCCCGAACCATCACAAATTCATCACATTGTCCTATTTTTGCTCTACATACTCTCCTCCCGGGTACAGGGTCACAGAATAAAGTCGTTTTTCCTGAGATAATGCTTTCCCTTTTAGCTTTGATTGTTGCATAGGTTTACTCGCATACATATAAGCAGTTTGATCGTTATAGATAATCACGTTTTCATATCCACTCTCAAAGAGGTCGGCATGAACGACATACCCATCCTCTGGAAATTGCACAACAGGGTTCATATCCCCATCGTATAAAGTAGGATTTACTCCTCCACCCCTTCTATAAGCTAAAATATAATCTAGGTGGTGATCATCCCAATTCCTCATTGTTTCGATAATCGTAAGCCATCCTTTTGTTTTTCGATCCTCTTTCCAAATTTCTTTCCCATTCGCATCTAACAAAAATAAACCATCTTTCCCATTTTCATTTCCGCGCACAATGCGATCCAATCCAGCTATTTGTAATCCAGGAAGATCATCGCGGAATTTCCCTAAACTGACATGCTGAGATTCAACCGACCCTTCATATCGCCATAATTCTTTCCCATAATGGTCATACATCACAGTCACACTGCCGCCAATGACAATTTGATACCCATTTGATATCGTGGGATTTACTTTCCCAACCCATATGCAATCCGCATGATCTTCTAGATTGGCACAAGACCAAAGTTTTTCGCCATCAGCGTTTAAAAAGTCATAACCAGCCATTACTTCATCCCGGCCATCTCCATCAAAATCAAAAACCCAAGGAAAATGGCCGACATTGCCCGTATATGTCCACAACAATTGAAAATCTTTATTCATTGCCCACAATTGTTGATAACGATCTTTCAAAATAATGTCTTGCGGAAACTCTCCTCCGGTTAAATTTGCAACAATAATACAATCATGGGCATATTCGTCTGGTAAATCGTATACTTTTTTTATCTTTCCAGTTGCGCCTTCTAAAATATGAAACTTCTTATCGATGACACATAAAACTTCATTTTGTCCATCCCCATCAATATCGTAAATCTGCACGGGGTAATCAGAACCAGGACCCCCAGGATCTGGATCAGGCTCACCTTTTTTCCATAAAATCCGCCCCTCCAAATCAAAGGCGGTCATCGATTGGACTTGATGAGGGATATAGCGATCATCAATTCCCCCATCGGGTTGGACCATCAACAAATCCATCCTACCGTCGCCTGTTAAATCTCCTACATACATTTTCGTATTTTTCCCGGCAGCAGAGATATCTATCTTTCCTAGCAAAATAGGCTGAAGAACAGTGTTATTGTTTATTTGTGAAGTCTCCTGATCTAAGCTCATACAAAAGCCCCCTTTTATTTTACGAAACGGGAAAGTTCAATGTTTAAACCTTTTATTCCTTCACTCACCAATCTCGCCATTTCATTTGCTCCCTTTTCAGTGAAATGGGTGCAATCCGTCCCATTAACCGAAATCATAAAAAATCGGTGAACTTCCTCGTAACCGATGGTAGTGAAATATTGAATACTAGTTTTCATTAAATCGATTAATAAAACATCCCCCTCCTCAGCCACTTCCTTCATGGCATTGCAATAATCACCGAAATCAGCGAGAAATTCCCCTCGTACATAATGGAGCCTACCTACAGGTGTAATTAAGATTGGAATGGCCTTACGCACACGGGCTACTTTTATATACTGTAGTAAATATTCCGTATAATCCTCATAAGGTTCCGTATAGCGCTCAGGGCGTGATTTCGTAGAATCATTATGGCCCATCTGGATGAATAGATAGTCACCCGCCTTTATCTCTTGACCTATTTTTTCTAATCTTCCTTCTGTTATAAAGGTTTTAGAACTCCTACCACCAATCGCATGGTTAAAAAATTGCACATCATCCGTAAAATAATCGGCAATACATTGTCCCCAACCAGCCTGGGGGGCCCTACTAGAATCATAGGTTTGCACCGTTGAATCTCCTGCCAAATAAACATTGATTTTCTTATTTTCCATTCCTAACACTCCTCATTTCTTTACGCCTGTTTTTCCTGTAACTTAGCTTGTTTATACTCCAGTCGCATAAAAGTTCGATAGGTGATCCACATTAAAATGAAGCTCGTTAAACTAGCGCCCATCAAGAAAATAAAGACAGGTAACACAAAAAATAAATGATACAAAGTCAAACAAGCCGCAATCGCATAAAGCGTTCGAAATGGCTGATAAAGTGCCATTAAGATTGCATTTTTAAAGTAAACAAATAGTTTATTTTCATACTGAACGTATATAGGGAAAATATAAATCAACATCACCGCATAAATGGCTGTCGCTAATAAAAGGATGTAATGGCTAAAGGCCGATAGCCATTCCCCTTTTAATTCTAGAAAATTCAGATTCACGTACAGCATATAAGCGATCAAAAGGAGAATGATTCCTAAGGCATTCGCCTTTATAAATTCCTTTTTATAGGTCTCCCAAAATGTTTGCAAGACTGGAAGATCGTCTCTTCCCTTCGCCCAATGACGGAAGATGGTATACATAGCCACTGTACTCGGGCCAAAGCCAAAAATAATCAGACCAAGTAATGTAAAAAAGATCCAAAGGGCATTCACATAAAGTAAAAGGAGCACAGTCTCGCCAAATCGATAGAAGTTATTAAAAAGTTTATTTTCAAACAAAAGCTATTACTCCTTTCTTGCAAATATAGGTGATCTTAATGGCTGAAAACGCTACTTTTCTACTGATTCCGTATTGCTTCTCTTAACGATTCGCTTTACGGAGGTGATGCTTATCGTTCCGATCCTGATTAGAAGGTTTTATTTCGATTTCCACTTCAATCGGCCCGATCAAACCTGATCTTAATGAAACTTGATCCATTTGATTCGCCATACTATTAGTCACTTCCACTTTAATAAAATTGCGCCCTTCCTTTAAAAAAGCTGGGTCTAAATGAAATTCATAGGGAGCCCACATTCCCACTCCTATTTCCTTTTCGTTAACGAAAACCTTCGCGATTTCATATACCTCACCTAAATCGATCTTTATTTGTTTGATCGCATCGATCTCACCTAGTTCGAAGCAACTTTCATATATAATGGTTCCCGAAAAAAACTTCATTCCTTCCCAATGATTCCATGGCTGTAGGAGACCATCCTTTAGAGCAACTGGTACATTCTTGACTTGCCATGCGTCATTTAGCAATAATTTTTTTCTCTGTGGTTCAAATGAGTCCTCTATTTCAATAACCGACTCTTGACTAGGGTCAACACAATAGACAATCGATGATCTACGTGAAAGACTGATCGGCAACATGCCATCTTCATACATAGGACATTCTTCTATCGTGGCGTTCCATGGATCCCATTTTTCAACTTTTCCTTCTTCCTTCAAACAGATTTGTCCTTGATAATCGTCTTCCCCTTCATTCACAAGCAAATAAAAAATAAGATGATCTTTCCGTACTTTACTCAGTCGGATCGATGGGTCGCTTGGAATTAAGTGGAACTCGTTGCGATTGGATGCCGGAATTGCCTGCAAAATTTCTTCTGGTTTGCTAATATAAGTGGCATGCAGATTGGATTGAATGGTTTCTTCCTCATTCCATATAATGACTTTTCCACCACCATCGATAAATGCCTCTAACGCCTGCATAACGGAATTTTCTAAACGGTGACTTGCTTCGATCACAACCACTTCATATTTCTGATTGGCAATCCGAATAACCCCATCTGCGATCTTGCAGGAGGAATGAAGTAGGGATTCTTCTAAATAATTAAATTCGATTTGATTCTCGTACAACGGTTTGACGATTTTCCACGGAAGAAAATCCTCTTCACATAGAACCGCAATCGCTGTTTCATTTGTACTATCGGTCATGAGCCAGCTTAAACGCTTCATATATTGGGCGAATTGTTTATAATAAGACCACCAACTATTATTCGGTCCTACATCAGGTGGCCGTTCATGACTTCGTCTCTTCCCATCAATCGAATAATAGAAAGCATGGGGACATAGTAGATTCACTCCTCTGACAAGCAACCAATCTATATACCATTTCATATCGCCTGGACTTAAAGCCCAGTCGCTTTCTTTACCACAAACACCTAGAAATTCATTGAGGTTCCGCCGTCTTCCCCGGTGCCTCGCTGCATCTGCCGAACATTTTCCTGCAGTGGAATGATGTCCTTTTATCGCTTTTCCATCCTCTGGGCCCACCCAACGCCATACCACATCTTGGCCTGGTATTTGAAAATGTTCTAACAGACCAATATCATCACTGGCCGCCGGGTGACCGGTTAAAGCAATGTTGTGATCACGACACCACCTGCTAATCGGGTGGTAGTATGATTCTGTCATTTTTGCATTCACGGTTTTCCGATAATTTTTTCTAACAAGCGCCGTTCTTTCCCCAGCCTCAAACCAGAGCAAAGGCAAGTCGGTTTCCGCATTTCCGTTTCTTTTATAAAAATCTAGAAAGTGATACGTCCATGGCTTTAATCCACGTAATGAACCTCTGCCTAATATATCGGGTTCATCGGTGAACATCGCGATAATCGTATGACCAAAGTATCGCTTTAATTTTTCATAATACGTATCATGTGTCAGTTGAATAAATTTCTTAACTGCATCTGGATTCAACAAATCGGTCGAGGCTGGCGCGTTTGCTTCTCCATCATCTTCTCCAAAATGAATACCACGAATGGTTCCCCGAGAAAATGTTTCAACAAAAACTAAAATCGACCAATCTCCGTCATCTGGGCAGATAAATTGAATTTTCCTATCCTTTACTTCAAGTAACTGAGTTTCATGATCATAAATTGCGGACTCCGATTGCTTTTTAACGGCTTGCACAGAAACAACGTTTTCATTTTTCTCTATAGCTAAAACAACTTCACTGATTCTAGCATCACAAGGATACTCACTCATTTTCAAACCACGACTGGCATATTTGGGGTTCGCTTTTACAACCTTTCCATTGGCCGATCCTGAAGGATACATTGCTTCATCATACAAAATAACAAACATGCCTAATTGATCCGCTTCTTGCACAGCGACTTCTACAAAATCCATAAATTCATCCGATAAATACTCAATTTCTTTTGGGATTCCGATTCTTGGGTGTAAAACAAATCCATTCACTCCTTTTTCATGAAAATCATGAATTTGTCGACAAATCTCTTCTTTAGAGAGATGATCATTCCAGAACCAGAAAGGGATGGGCGTAAATTCCTCAGGTGGATGAAGAAACTGCTCTTGGATGGAAGTGTTCATAGTTCACAACTCCTTATGATTTTAGCTCTTTTTGCTAAGTGCAAATATTCTCTATCCTACGCATATGCGTAAAATCATAGAACTATTTCGCTGCCTTCATTTTTCGAAATTGACTGGGTGTAACCCCTACTTGCTTTTTAAAAATCCGATTAAAATAACTATGGCGATAGCCAACACATTCAGATATATCATTAATTTTCATATTTGTATTAATTAATAATTCCTTCGCTTTATTCATTCGAAGCTCCGTGACATAATCGATAAAATTTATATTTAATATCTTTTTGAATGATCTGCTCAATGTATAAGGAGTAGTCCCGACAACATCAGCACAGCTCTCTAACGAAATGTCCTCTCTATAATTTTCATGAATATAATCAACAACCTTCTCAATGTAACGTTTCATTTCTATATCCAACTGTCCCTCCAATAATTGGATATAGGGGGCTATGACCTCATCGATAATCCATTTGACCATCCATTCCGGCTCCCTAATCTCTGAAAGCTCATCAAACATGTTTCTTCCTTCAAATAATTCATTGGGATGGATACCAGAGTGAAGTATTTCATGTTGAATGGTACTAAATAATTGCAGCATCCCTGGTTGAATATTAATTTCCTGGATTCCATTTTCTTTCAATTCATTGAGGAATTTTCGAATCAACCGTTCCGTTTCTTCTATTTCTCCTCGTCTAACAGCTTGGATTACTTCTCGCTCCGTTTCGAAAGGATAGACGACCTTAAAGCGCTTTCCGTTTTTATTAAAATCTTGTAAATTTATCAATTGATTACTATTTTCAAAGCTCCGATACTGTCTACCCATCGTTACATTCTCAAATAAAGAGGGAATTTTTTTCACTTGGTCGATCGTTTCACTGATTGTGATCGTCACATTTAATTTCAGTATATCGTTGATCATAGAAGTAACACCTTTTGAAAAATCCATAAGTTGCTTATTTAATTTTGTATGTAAAGGGGCAACAATAAAAACTCCAACAGACCGATTATGATAATTGACAATCGTACTTTGTTCGAAATAATCTTTCACATATTCCTCAATGATATTTACAGCTGTAAATGTGATTAAGCTATCATCTTTCTCTAATTCTTTTATTTCAGATTGATAAATACCCGTTAACTGCACATCAAGTAATAAGTACTGTTGCTCATGGAGGTCCCATCCGTAATTTTCCATTCGGGTACGTAACTCTTGCTCTGAGTAATCGTATAAATAGCCATTTCTAAGTTGGAGCAGAAAGCTTTGTTTCAATTGTGGGATTTGGGCAGAAAGACGCTGTTGTAATTTTTCACTTTCAGTCGTGACCTTTATCCAGTTTTCCTTGATGATGTCAAATTCGTCCTGGCTACGGTCTATACCGGCGGCCTGTTCGTCCACCGTGAATACTCTCATGAGCCGCTGCAATGGATTATAAATTCGAATCGATGCAAACCAAGTCATAATAATAGCTAAAATCAAGCCAGAAAAGCTAATAACTAAAATAAGTTTAGAAATAAAAACGATTGGAGAGGTAATTGACGAAATCGGGGCGGCAGAAATGTACAGCCACTCTCCACCAATTCTTTTCATCGTACCAAATGATACCGAGTATTTTTCCTTCTCCCATTCTAAAGAAAATGAACCTTTTTTGCTCCCTTGTTTAAGAGCCGTATTCTTTATATTGTGAACAAAATCAGACGACTCATTCGTGTTGGAGGATGCTAAAATCTCATGGTCTTCATCCAATAAAATCGTGACGCCTTCATTATAAGGTGTTAATGTTTCTAATAATTGGAGCAGCTTATGTTGATCAATCGTTAATATAATCGTTCCAAACGCCGGACTGCTAACCCCTGGTATATGATGGGACAGTGTTAACTGTTGTCTACTATTTTCAACACTCGGTTTATGTAGGCGATTCCATTGGATAGATTGTTTCGTCTCTACGATTGAATGATAATATCGCTTTTCTTTCTGGTCTTGAATGACATTGTAATTCGGATTAAATAATAGAGGCTGATCAAGATCTAAATAAAGTTCTACTTTATCGATTAACGGGTTGCTTCCTTGCAAAATTAATAACTTCTTACTAATGTCTCTTGTTTCAAGAAAGTCTTTAACAAAGTTGATGTCCATTAACGAATAATCAAAGCGGGGATCAAATGCCCAATGAGACATCAGAATTTCCAGATCTTCTAATTGATCAGCAATATTATTGGCTCGATCCACGATCTGATCCTCATGGGCTTTTGTCAGTTCCTTTTCCAGTTGATTAATCCCAAACCAGTACAAACAAAAACCTGAAATGATCCCCGGAAAGGAAGCAATGAATAAGATTAAGATGAAATTCCCACGAAAATATCGACTTCGCCAACTTATCCCCTTTTTACTGTTCAACAGCTTTATTTTTCTTAGCAAACATTTCACCAACCTTGTTTATGATCCTATCCTTATTGTAAAACAAGAGTTGACAAAATTCACTAAAATATTTAAATTATCCCAATTTGACCTTACCTTATCCTTTCACCGATCCAAGCATAACCCCTTTAGCAAAATGCTTTTGTAAAAATGGATAGAATAAAAGAATCGGGACAGTCGCGATCACAATCACCGCTAATTTGATCGATTCTTCAGGCGGTTCATATAATGTTGCTTCACTTATATCACCAATCCCTACATTCGCTACCATGACTAATTGTTGTAACAATAGTTGAATCGGCCACTTTGTTGTATCCGTGATATATAAGAGGGCTTGGAAAAAGTCATTCCAATAAAATACCGCATAAAACAATGTAAATGTAGCAATGACAGGTTTGGATAATGGTAACATCACTCGCCAAAATGTCTGGATCTCAGAACAACCATCCATTTTAGAGGCATCTTCCAATTCTTGTGGAAGTTCTTGAAAAAATGTTTTGACAATAATGACATAAAAGGGATTAATGGCCAACGGTAAAATTAACGCCCATAAGGAATCTAGTAAGCCCAATCCCTTCACAAGCAAATACGTCGGAATCATTCCACCACTAAATAACATAGAGAACAAAATTAAGTTTAAAACAACATTTCTTCCCATCATCTCTTTTCTTGATAACGGATAGGCAAATGTCAAAGTTAAAATCAAACTGATCAATGTTCCAACGACTGTGACGAATACAGAAACACCTAGACTTCTAACAACCGAATCGGTTGAGAAAATGTATTGATAAGCTGCAGTTGTAAAATTCTCCGGTATGATAAAGAATGGTCTAGTTGCTAACTCGGATTCTGTCGCAAAGGATCCACCAATAATATAAAGAAAAGGGACAACCGTTGCGAGTCCGAGTATCCCAAGAAGGATAAAATTAAAAACATCAAAGATCCTTCCAGCCGTTGTATTATGCATCTTATGCAATCGAATCAACCTCCTATTCTTTTAAAATAAACCACCTTGTCCCAATTTCTTGGCGAGACGATCGGCTCCAACGATCAGCACAATTCCAACTACAGATTTAAAAAGTCCCACTGCCGTACTATAGCTGAATGCACCTTCTGTTATCCCGACAAAATAGACATATGTATCGAAAACGTCTGCAACCCCGCGGTTTAATGAGTTAGACATCAAATAGATTTGTTGAAATCCAGTATCTAAGAAATTGCCTAATCGTAAGATCAGCAAAATCACAATCGTGCTTCTTAATGCTGGCAAGGTGACATGCCACAATCGACGAAATCGACCAGCACCATCCACAATGGCTGCCTCATATTGCTCTTGGTCGACACTGGCGAGCGCTGCCAAAAAGATTACGGTGCCCCAACCAACTTCTTTCCAGATAATTTGCACCATAATCATGGGGCGAAACCAACTTGGACTGGAAAGAAAATCAATTTTATGTCCTAATACATTCTCTAAAATTGAATTTACGACACCACCACTTGTTGTCAAAAACACATAACTAATACTTGCGATAATTACCCATGACATAAAATGCGGAACATAGACTAACGTTTGGACAGCTCGCTTATAAAAGTTAATTCTTATTTCATTTAATAATAGCGATAAAATGATGGGTGCCGGAAAATAAAATACTAGGTCATATAAGGCCAATATAAATGTATTCCGTAATAAACGTGTAAAATCAGGATTCATAAAGAAATCTTTAAAATGTTCAAATCCTACCCATGTACTCCCTGTAAACCCTAGAAATGGGGAATAGTCTTGGAAGGCAATTAACACCCCCCACATTGGAAAGTACTTAAAGACGACAAAATAAATCACACCTGGCAACAACATAATATACAGCCATTTAAACTTTTTTAGTTTTGCCATTACATTCTTTTTCTTAGGCGTTATAAGCGGTTCGATTCCTGAACTTTGTTCGAGATTTACGTTGTGCATTTGCTCCCCCCTCAGGCTATGATTGCTGTTTTATTGTTGTAGATAAAAGCAGGAGGTGATCCCACCACCTGCTCCTTCACCCTTTATTTATTTACTTCTTTATAGAGCTTGTTAATTTCTTCTAAATAATCGTTTCCACCAGACTTTTTCCATAGTTCAACCGCTTCATCCAGTCCAGATTCATCAATTTGCCCAACAATATACTTAATACGAGCATCTTGAATAATATTATCTAATTGCGTTCCTTTTTTAGAATATACTTCTGAAATAAAGGCTTCTGCTGGGTTAGGTACAACGATTTCTTCATTGGCTAACTTTACTTCTTCCTCTAACTCTCTAAGCGGTGTTGTCTTAGGTGTTAAACTCTTAGCTTCAGGAAGGTACATTAACATTTGATTCAGACCATCTAATTCTGAGAGCAATCCAGGATCATCTTTTGTCAGGTTCTCCATTTCTCCATCAACGATCTCGTAATGCTTTCCCTCAATTCCGTTTTCAGCAAGAATTTGTGCTTCTTCATCATTCAACTTATCTAAAAACGTTAAAACTTTTTTGAGTTCTTCCTCTGTTTTTACTTTCGTTTTAGAAACAGCAAGCATTCCTGAATAACCAGATGTTGGTAAATTGTGTAATCCTGTAGGACCTTCCACAGCACCAATAACGGTAATTGGATCCTCATTATTAGGATCAGCATCGATGATCTTTTCCTGAATCCGATGTCCTCCATCAACTACATTGACTTGGACCCCGGCCTTGCCAGAAACAACAGGATCAGACCATTGAGCTGGATCCATAACAGCAAAATCCTCGTTCACAAGTCCCTCATCATATAATTTCTTAAAAAAGTTAAGGGCCTCCAAATAATTTTCATGTAAAAAGGCTGGTTCTAGTTCACCTTTATCATTTTCTCCCCACTTATTTGGAACACCAAACCATGTTTGCATCACGTCCCATGGACCTTCATATTTAGATACAACCATCCCGTACGTATCATCTTTTCCATTTCCATCAGGGTCTTCTTCTTTAAAAGCCTTCAACATATTGTAAAAATCTTCAATGGTTTTAGGTTCCTCTAACTCCAAGTTTTCCAGCCAATCTTTACGAATGATCACACCATTGCGGCCAAGATCACGACTCCGGTAAATACCGTATATATCGCCATTGACTGAACTATTGTTTAAGATAATTTCGTTTGCCTGACTTAAGTTAGGGTAATCTTTTAAATAAGGGCCGAGTTCCCAAAATGCCCCATCTCTTACCGCGCTGACAAAACTAGGTGATTTACTAGGAACATACATAATATGCGGTAGATCTCCTGAGGATAAGGTGATATTAAATTTATCGTCTAAATTACTGTTCGGAACCCAGATCATCTTAATGTCTGTATCCGTATAATCTTGTAATGCTTCAATAACAGGACTAGTTGGTTTTGGCGGCTCTGTTGTAAACGTAGGAACGAAGACCTCCAATTGCATTCGCTCGGAATCGGTCGTCCCTTGATCACCTTGCTTTCCAGATTGACTTGTTTCTTTTCCACCACTGCAGCCTGCAGCAAATAGTAAAGTGAAAATCAAACCCCCAACGAGATAATTCTTTAAAGATTTTGTCATCTTTCTCAATAAAGACCCCTCCATCATAATTAAAGTTTGGATATTGTCAGCTTCTTAAAAATATCCTTTCATGCACTGATCTTAATATGAATGATCAATTTTCGATTCAATTCTCCTCCTCTTTTCATTTTCGTTTTCTAATTCATTTTTACGTGTCCTGCTTACTGACAATTTAAAGCGTTTACATTTTTCCTGCAATATTCATTTTTTGTACTTTTTTAGTAAACGCTCAAAAACACTGTCACTATAAGATTTCTCCCCTGTACTTTAACACTTTTTGTAGAAATAACACTTTTTTGCAAAGCAGATTTTTGTAGAAATAAGGTTTTTTCTGCTTAGCCTAACAACCTACACAATTCATAAAGTGAAACTCAATCAGTGGGGGTTTAGGCCTGCGGGACGCAGGGCACACAGACGTAGAGATGCGGTTGTGGCGATCTTAATCAGCATCCCTCTGTCCCCTACTGATTGTTAAAGGATCAAAGGCTAAGTTCGCAACATCCTGTTGGTAGCTGTTGAACCCCCACTTACAATTCTGGGTTTTTCGCGAATTCTTGAAGTGAGGGCTTACAGCCAATTAATGCGGGATGAACAATTAAGAAATAGTAAAGCAGGTTCTGGAGCGAATAAACATTTGCTCTAGAACCTGCTTTATAAAGATATTCTATTATTCAACTACACGTCTTACAACACCACTAAAATGACTCTTCCAATAGCTATTGCTCATTGAATCAATCGATACACCATGAGATGAATTATCGTTTAGAAATGTGCCGTTGCCTAAATAGATCCCAACATGTCCATTTGTTTTGTACGTATCAAAGAACACGAGATCGCCTCTTTTCATTTCTGAGGCACTTACAGCTCTTCCCTGATTTACGAGCTCACTCGTTGACCAACCAAGATTCACTCCGGCTGAAGCATAGGCCCAATGAACAAACGCTGAACAATCAAATAATCGATTTTTAATATCAGCACTTGTACGGCCACCGCCCCATTTATAAGGAGAGTTTCCAACGATCGATGATCCTGTACTTATCGCTGTTTCAATCGCACCTGATCCCTGCTTAGAGACAGGAGTCGCTGGTGTAGTATCAGCCTTCTCTTCCTTCACAGCCGTTGTTGAAGCTGCTGAAGCTGTTGATGTTGTTGAAGTCGTTTTACCTTCACTACTCTTTTCTGAAGATGATTCTTTCTCTTTAGTTGTTTCT
The DNA here is from genome assembly GCF_008764245.1 of Bacillus subtilis. Lineage (GTDB taxonomy): Bacteria > Bacillota > Bacilli > Bacillales > Bacillaceae_C > Lederbergia > Lederbergia ruris. Next base: position 1,106 of record NZ_VTQV01000032.1, on the reverse strand, counting down.
TTCGCAATTTGCTTTTGCGCTTCCGCTTTCTGTTGCTTTTCTTTCTCCTTGTCTAACCAAATCGATTTTTGATTTTCCAAATCGACTAAATCGGCATTCGCGCTATCTTGTTGTTGTTTCGCAGCAGCCAACATGCTCTTTTTATCATTGATTTGATATGTAAGTTCTTCCTTCAATCCTTCAATTTCTTTAAGCTCTGTTTGAATCTTAGCCAGCTTATCATTTAGCTGTGCTTGAGAATCTTCTAATGTTTTGATATCTTCCTTCTGTTGGTCTAATATACTTTTATCAGCATCGACGATCTTGGCTAAAGTAACAGTTCGATCAACAAAATCACCAAAACTTTCAGCACCTAACAAAACATCGATATAGGTTGTCACCCCATTACCACTTTGCTGAATGGAACGAGCTCGTTTTTCAAGCATTTTGTAGCGTGCTTCAATTTTTTTCTTCACATCCGCAATTTTTTCCTCTAATGCTTTTACCTCGTCTTTGGTTTTCGCAACATCTTTCTCACGGTCATTAATTTTTGCATTCGTTTCTTCTACTTTAGCATCCAGCTTTTCAACGAGTTCTTTCATTTCCTCTTCCCGTTGTTGTAGAGTCGAGATTTCTTCTTTTTTCTTCTCAATCTTTTGATCTAATTCTTCATTTGCATACACGGCGGAACTAGAAAAAGTCGAAAATAACACACTTGCCCCAATGACAGACGTTAAACAGATAGATAGTAGTTTCTTTTTCATTTTTCTCTCCCTAAACTCTTAATGATTTTCTTTAATAGAATGAAAAGGTTATGTAATGAGGTATTCTCTCTTTTTAAAAAGACCAACTCAATAGAGTGTTATTTTTAGTATAAAAGTTCTGGTACATAATGTTTGGTCTCATTATAACATCATCATTCGACATTTAGGCTTTTTTTCCATTACATTTATATTTCAATTCTATTACATTTTTGTCGAATAAGTTTAATGATATAAAGTTAATAAACACAAAAAACGCTTGAGAAAAACGTTCTCAGGCGTTTTTTTGTAGGATAAAAGTATAAAATTTGGCTAATGCCGGATCTAGCTCCAGCGCCCAGCGACTAGCAAACTTTCGGTGCCTGC
>NZ_VTQV01000031.1 GCF_008764245.1 Bacillus subtilis | reverse complement strand
ATGGCCCTACGGGCCATACATAAATTAAATGCCAAAACCTACATTATTAGTTTGCCATAAACATCCTTTCCTCGCAGCATTAATTTTTTCACTTTATCCGTTTTGGCTACTTGGCTAAAAGCAAGTAGCAATGCCTTACTTGTCACATTATTTTCGATATTATCAAATAGATGGGCCACCTCAAGGGCGTGGAGAGGTCTGATGTCCCCAAAAAAGCCAGTCAAATAATTTTGCTGTTCGACAAAATCGACTTTTTGGGGATTAGGTATGATGGGAGGCTTTACATAAAATCCTTTTTGTTGTGCCACCTCATTAATTTGTGTGACAAGTTGTACGGTTGAATCCAGGGTGTGTATAAAAAAGTCTTTGATATCTTTCCTAATCATGAGCGGGACAGCAATCGAATAGATACTCATTCCCGCCTTACTTGTATATTTTAGGTAGTGAAGATAAAATTCATCAGAAAATAGCCTTGGGGCACCTAGGTTCACATCTTCGTTCGAAAAGCCTATTGGGACAGGAAAATTTTCTTGAACAAATATTTCCTTAATGCTCGACACGAGCGTTTTACTTAAAGTAAGGGCATCTTCTAAAACTTTCTTGATCTCTTGGTCTTCCACATGCTGAAGAAAATACTCAAGAACACAGTTCGCCATCGTATTCCCAGTATAAGTGGCCCAAAGCTTTCCCATTTCAGCTGCAGTTAATTTTTCATGGATATCATTCGATTTTCGCGTTTTTATTTTAGTAGGTTTAATCGGCTTCACTGCAAATGTGCTCCTTTCATAATGAACCTTTTCTTTATTTTTAACTGCAAAATCAAAACTATTCATTATGAACATACAAATACGCTTGTTAGCGGAACGTTTGGAGCACTTAGTAATGAATTTAATACAGAACGTAAAACACACTTTTATTAGGTTAATAAACGTCGTTTAAATATCAAAAACGTTTAGCATTTTAATAAAAGTGTTTTATAATGTTCAATATTTTTGTAAAAGACTCATTTATTCACAACGATTCCCTTTTTCACTTTAAATAAAAAGTAAACCAAAATATTCACAAAAGACAATCCTGCAATCGCTAAAAACAAAATAAATGATACTGCGTCTCCCCCTAACCCAAGCTCATCTACAATAATGCCACTGTAAAACAAAAGTTGGCCTGAAACAAAAACCAAAATGGCTGATACACTAAGAACAGCAAAACCGTTGATCATTTTATTTCTGAATCGAGGAATAAGGATCCCTAAAAACAAAAGCAGAGTCACAATCAAAATTGCCCAAAAAGTAGGCCTAAACAAAGTAAATGCACCTAAGCTTTCAAAAGGCTCGTAAGAATACATATCTCTTCTCCTTCATTGGATTTTAATGTTTCTGTTACCAAATATACCAATAAACTCATACATAATGAATTCACCTCAAAACCAAATTAAAATGGTCTATTTTAAGTGTTCCATTCCATTTGCTTCAGTGATTTTCCATTTGTTTTCGATCCATTCAATTTTATGAATACTTGTATTGGCAATAGGAAATAGCTTATTTTTATTGGTCCATTCTTTTTCTTTCAAAATATGATAGATAATATTGATCACTCCACCGTGAGTGATAATCAAAATATTTTCTTGGTGACTCTTTTCAATCTGTTCCGCACATATCCTTTCAAATGCATTCTTTATGCGAGTGAAATTTTCAATGGGACTTTCTCCCCCAGGGTATCTTTCATCCATCCTTAAACTATTAAAATACAATCCTGGATACTTTTCTCTCGCTTCATATTCTGGCATTCCAGCTAACACGCCATTATTTGTTTCCCGCCAATCTTTAGATTGTTCAATCGGTAGCTGAAGACTATTGGCAATGGATTCAGCTGTCCCAAATGCCCTTCTTAGGTCACTTGAAATGATGCGTTTTATTTTAAATTTCTGATTGTTCTCATACAAATATTCCCCTAATTTCTGCGATTGCTGGAATCCTTCTTCAATCAGTCCCCTTTGACTCCAACCTCCCCGGAACCCCTCTTCATCTTTCCCATGACGTACGAGATAAATCGCCATATAGATTCACCTTTTCTCCCATTCTGAAATGTCAATTTATTAGTTCTAAATCGTTTTAACAAGTTCATTGGTTTTTTTTACATTTCCTATAAAACTCTCATAATTCCTTTCGGCTGTACCCAAAAAACGCCATTTGCCCGTTTTCATTTTCAGCAATACTGTACGGATGAATCTGGTCAAAATGTCTGCGAACGAATTTCCCTTCGCCTACTGGATAGATCTCAATATGAAGATTGCCGCAGAATCTCGTAAAGTATAATTTTCCAGCAATGTATTCTACATGAATCTTATCTTTCAAGTACACTCCACAATATCTTTGGAGCTCGCTTTCAGTGATCGGAATCTCTTCATGTTTTGTTGGAATATCGACATCAACATCATGTAAAATATCTGAGATGGCATCCCCCAGTCTGTACTGGTTGATCTCTTCATTATTGGAAAGGATGATTATACAAATATCTTCATCGAAAAAATTCTGCATATACGTACTGATCCCTAAATGATCGCCTCCATGGGAATATTTATCTGTCCCGTAAACCTGATGATGTTCAAGACCATAGCAATAATTATTTCTGTTTTCGTTGAAAAATCTACTATACGCTCTCTGCGACAGGATTTTCCGATCGCGCAAACAGACATACCATTTGTATAAATCATCGCAGTTTGAAACGATAGCGCCTGCACCGATACTGAATTTTTCGTTATAATAGGGAGATTTAATGGTTGACTCAAAATCCTTTACATAATTACAGGATTTATTTTGAATCAGTTTGCTGCTATCATCCACATCACTGTTCACCATATTCAGTGGTAAAAATATATTGTTTCGGATAAAATCTTCATACCTTTCTCCTGAAACATGTTCAATGATCCATGCAAGCAAATTGTAGTTTGAGTTATTGTAATCATATGTTGTCCCAGGTGGCTTTGTCGGCTTTTTTCATAATATACCGTTGAAAGAAGTCGTTTTTCGAATAATTCATTCTGTTGTATCCAGCAAAAAAATCATCTTCAAAGTTATAAAAATTATACAGACCAGACGTATGGGACAACAAATGATGAACCGTGATCGACTGATCAATCTGCATATCAGCAGGTAGGTAACGTTGTGCAGGTTGATCGATATCCAGCAGTTTCTGATCGTATAGAATCATAATCGCAAAGGCGGTAAACTGTTTTGACACAGATGCAAGAGAAAAACATGAATCGATCTTATTTTTAATCCCAAATTCAATATTCGCATATCCGTATGCGCCTTCAAAAAGCACCTCATCTTGTTTAATCACTTGAATAACACCGTAAAAATCCCACAAATCGAGATATTGGTTAATATAAGTGTTTAATTTCGAGAGTGTAGTTTGTATAAGATCTCCCCCTTAAAGTATAAGTAATTCACTTTTTCTATTTCTCACTCTGATCCATTTGAGTAGATAATAACCATTCCAACTTTTCCACTAAATGGCTAATGGGGTAGAAGTTTTTCCCCGAAGTAAGAGTCCGAGACGTTGCAACTTTGGACTTCTTAGAGTTACTCTCAAAATACTATAAACGATGAACGCTTATAATCTCTTTTTTAAAAAGAATTGCTTTATACCATTTGGATATTCATCATTTACACCAAACACTTTATATCCCATTCTTTTGTAAAATTCTGGTGATTGATATGTAAAAGTACAGGTATGGGCAAATATACAGCCTATCTCTTTCCCTAATCTCTCTGCTTCAGTAAGCATGATTTTGCCATACCCTTTATGTCTATAGCTATCGTCGATCCAAAAAACATCAATATATAAACCGTAGGACCAAGTTTCACAAAAGATCCCTCCCACAACTTTGCCTGATTCATCTTTTAGATACAAATTGATGTCTTTACCAGGAATCTTTAGTACACCGTCCGTCACCTGAACATTATATTCATATAAATTTTGGCATACATGTTCATAATCAGAGTCATCTGATACCTCTGAAATCATGATATTGTCGATGATAATATCAGCCACTTCTTCCGCACTCCCTTTTTCTCAGATATTCCAGTTCATATGTTTCGTTGAAACCTCGACATCATGCAGGATATCCGAAATTTCAACACCTAGAATAATATTTACTTAACTTTCGATTTACCAAACAAACTCTTTAGAATCGATTCTGCGCACTGTTCAGGGGAATTTAGATGTGTGTGGACCGCAAAATTATATCGTATATCTTTTGCCATTATTTCATTTTGCCACTCTGATTGATCTTCGCTTCTATCTCCACGCTCAATATTTCTTTGGCGACAAATATGTAAAGGGCAAAACACTTCAACAATATATAAGGGGGATCCAGCGAAAATATCCTTCACTTTTTCATAATGTGGTTTGAGCTCAGGTCTCTCTACTATAATCCCGTCAATCAGTACATTTTTAGTAAGCTATTTTCATCCTTAACACAAATCAAACCCGTTACTGCTTGAACAGTTAGGGCTTGATTTGTTCATTTCAGAATCCATCCATTATTTTCTCACAGCTTCATAAATGAAGTCCTGATTACCGTTGCTCGGTTGTTTGCCATATTCGAAATCCGCTGATATAACAACGTCAGAAAAACCGACACTCTCTAACACAAATTTGAATTCCTCTACTCCATACCAACGCAATGCAAACCGCTGTAATTCAGTTTGAATTAATTCGCCATTTCGCCATTTCTCATATTTCAGATAAGAAACTTTACATTGATTAAAAATATCTACCTCAACGAGCCTATCTTCCATGATAATAGTATCTCCATTGGGCAAAGTGAATGGAGTTATCTCAGACTTATCTGTAGGCTCAAAATTAATGTTGTCTGGTAAAAAAAGGTCTAGGATAAGACGTCCACCCGGTAGAAGATGGTCAAAGAGTTTCTTTAATACTGCAATCGAATCTTCACGTTTTTCAATCAACAAAAATGAGCCAGCTGGGATGATAATTGCTTCATATTTGTTCGGCAAAGAAAGTTCCTTCAAATCCGCTTGATATAAGTTTGGCTTCAATCCGCGCTCTTCACAGCGTTGATGACAAGAAGCCAACATTTCAGGAGAAGAGTCAACCCCATCAATTATGAATCCGGATTCAAGAAGCGGAATAATAACTCGACCGGAACCCACCATTGCTTCAAGAATTCTTCCCTTGGTAGGTCTTAGTCTATCTTTATAATATTCAATATCTCCGTTAAACGACTGCCCGATTTTTTTGTTAGATCATAAACCTCAGTACAAAGTTCTCCATAATAACTAAACGACATTCACTTGTCCCTCCGTGTTTTGTATTTACGCACAGAAAGGTTCTCAATTGAAACGTGATTATCCCTTCCGCACCTCTAATATAATTGAAGTCTCGAATATTTTTTCTATTAACACAATCATCACTCACTTTCTAGGATAATATGAATAACCTTATCATAAGGGCAAAAGTAACGCTATACCGAAAACAATTTAAATAGAAATCCCCCAACTTTTATGCTTTTAGTGCTTCCATATCAAGACATTTCAAAAATTTATCAGTTGCAATCTTTTAGAAAACCACTCTTAAAGAAATACGCCTCTATTTGAACCAATATGATTAGTCATGTAAAAGCTCATTTAGAACTTCGATTTTACTCTGATCTTTCTTATCTCTTTTGGTTCGTCGATACCCATCTAATGAGGATCTCGTATAAACTTTAAGGTATTCAGAAATAGAAAGAGTGCGATATATTGCTCCACTATCTTTGTTTTTCTTTAGATTATTGTAATCCACATCTGCAAATTTTTTTAAGTCTTCATAATAGGAAATACCGATTTTCACATTCCCCTTCTGAAACTCGTGCTCGTGTAAATCAATTAATTCGTATCCTATATCTTCCAGTACATCTTTTAATAGCTCCCAATTCTCTTCTAAAAATGTTAAAGGAACGAGAATATCAATGTCCTGTGGAGAAAATTCAATGCCCGTCACCTTCTCAAGCCCTAACGAACCATATAAAACTGGAATGATATTCAACTCTTTATTCATGGTTTTAGCAATTTTGATAAATTCGTCATATAAAGCCATTGTTTCCACCTCTAATTTGACTAACTTAAGTCTATAAAATATCTCACTTCCACTTTTTCTTTATAAAAATCTACTGATTCATACAACGACAAAGCTGATTCATTCGATGTTAAAACCATCAACTGAGCTGTTTCCAATCCATTGTCTTTTAGATAAGTTAACGCCTTCGACAGCAAATACTTCGCAATCCCCCGTTTTCTCCACGGTTGACGGACAAAAACATTTTCAATAAATCCATGCGATCCTTTCTTCCATACCATTAAACTACCTACGATTGTATCTCCCTCGCGTACGACCATAGTTGTCCATAGTGGAAATTGTTTATACTCAGACAATCTTTTTGATCCTAACGGAGTATCAGGCCAAACCTCGGCATCTAATTCCAAATATTTATGTTCTTCGTATGCGGTCTCTAGCTTCCATAGCATAAAGTGAAGATTTTCAGCCAACGGGAGTTCAGGGATAGGACTATTTAGATTGCGAGCCATCGTGTACAAACTATTTAGATTACGAAAACCCTTCCGTTCGGTAAAAAACTTATTATTAGCGGTCTCATGGGAGTCATTGCCTATACAGAGAATTGTTCCGTATTCATTAGATAGTGATTGTTTCATTTGCAGCGCACGAAAATGAAGACAGTGATACACTTTTTCCAGCAAATCATAATCATATTCCCTCTCAGGAATTGTTTTCAGATTAATATAGATCGTATGTTTACTATCTACTGAACGCCCTGGAGGTACAATGTCAATAATATCAACTTGTCCCTTTGCTATCATCTTCCCATCTTCAAAGGCACAAAATACATTTTTCCAATTCTCCTCACCGCCAACCCACCAAAATACAACATCATTCCCTGAAGTAACCGTTTGAAAAAAATCCCCAAGCAATGGCATGTCTTCCTTTTTAAAATTACGGATTTCAGTATGCGCATCATTCAATTGTGTTAAGCGCTCCAATTTAATACACCTCTCCATTCTGAAACCCAAGTTCGTGCAGATCAATTAACCCGTATCCTACATGTTCAGGCACAGCTTCTAATAGCTTCCATTTTGTAATATATGATTACCAACTACCTAAACTGCCTCCCTTGAAACTTATGTTACCAAGCTCTTACTACTTTTCCATGTTCAAATCTTTCAAACAAAAATGTAAGAATTCTCTTAGCTGCATAATCAGCCGACTTTAACTCTTTTCTGTTCACGGTATCTTTATGCATATCCGTGTCAACCATGCCTGGCCTAATCGCCATGATTTTAACATTCTCTGTCTCTATTCCAATACTTTTTGTAAAAGTTTCAAGCCCTGCCTTCGATGTGGAATAACAACTTCCACCAGGAGATAAATTGAATGAGGAACCAGATGAAACATTAAAATTCTTTTTTCAACATCATATTGTTCAGCGTGTTTGATAAAGCTCGAAGTTAAAATCATTGGAGAAAGTAAGTTGACATTCATTAGATTTATAATAGAGCCTGGTTCCGTTTCTTCAATCTTTTGCGAAAAAACTAAGCCTGCATTATTAATGAGAAATAAAGACTCAGCAACAGAAGAATCAACCTTCTCAAAGATTTTCCTCATCAGCTCTTCTATTACATATAAATTGCTTAAATCATATTCGAAATAATCTAATTTAGCGTTTCTCGAGTTTGCCAGTGAAATGAGTGAGTCATTTCTCTTCCTTGAAACACATATCACATGATGATCCTTTAATAATAATTTTCACATATAGATTCTCCTATTCCTCGTGAAGCTCCCGTCAAAATAAAATATTTCACTTTTCTCACCCTCATTTTCTTTGAGCATTTCAATTGCAAACCTTAAAACCAGCCTTGCACGCCTTACCCCAAAACATGATTATATCTAGATTTTGTCCGTTTATATGTAACCTGGTGGCGAACACCTTCTTATAGAGATTATTTTTGTAAAATATCATTTCCTCTATTTAAATCTGCTAGTATCCATCTAACAGCATTCAATACATTGTCTGCAACATGATCAATTGCTATATGTTTGTTAGTTTGTTCTTGCAGTGATTTTACTCCTCGACCTGTTTTCACTAATATCTTCTTTGAATCAACATTAGCAGCAGATGCCATATCACTCCATCTATCACCAACAATATAACATTTTGTCAAATCCAAATTATGTTCCTTTTGAGCCTGCTGCAATAATGTCGGTTGAGGTTTACGACATTCACAATTTTCTTCTAGCGTGTGGGGGCAATAATAAATTCCATCTAAAAAAGCATTCTTTTCCTTTAAAACTTCAATCAACTTATCGATGCCTTCTATAAATGTTTGTTCTGAAAACTTTCCCATCCCGATCCAGCTTTGGTTGGTGAAGAGATATACTTTGATTCCTTTGTCATTTAAGCGCTTAATTGCTTCTACGGAAAAATCATAGAGAGTAAATTCAGATGGGTGGACACCTCCACCATCACCGCCGATTGTGCCATCTCGATCAAGAAAGACGCCAATCATTTTAACAATCACCACCTAGCTCATTATGTCCTACTCTATCCTTCTATTAATTCAGCTCTGTACAGTATTTTACAATCCCTTCTTACCATTCTTTTGGCCTTTCTTTAAACCTAAAATTATTTAATAGTAGCTAAAACATTAGCTCTGATAGAATTGGAGCTTTTTAGTTAGCATTATCCATCATTGTTTTTTATAAGGTCGTCTATAGCATTTGGATATAATGGTTTACTTAACTCAAGAATAGCCTTTGCATATTCTTGAATTTCCTTTTGCGCATCATGTTCTAATCTTTGATTTAGAAAATGACAAACCGACTGTATGGATGCAGTCCAATACCAACGTACATACATTCCATAAGCAGGAAGAAATAATCTCGCTTGTTCTGGACATATTCCATCTTTTAAAGCTGATTCATATTTGCGTAATCCCTCGTCAACATATGCCATAAGCTCACTGCTATATTTATCACCAATTTCCAACGTAACTATTTCACCACTACCTTGCTTAGAATTTTTGGGCTTACTTCTCCATTCTTTATTGGAAGGAATATAAAAAGTAGGCTCTTCTGTAATATATCTTCGACTTGATTCATTCCAAGCATCTAAACTATCTCCAGTTCCTTCTTGGTGAGAAGAACCTATTACATACTTCCACCATTGCCTGGCTACCATGAGTGGTGCATACACCTCAAATTGTACGATTACATGTCGAAATGGAGAAGTATGACCTTCTCTAGCAAGAAATTTAATTAACTTAACATCATTCCCGTTCAATTCTTTAGATTCTTTTGCATATGAAACTCTTGCAGCATTTACTACAGTTAGATCTGAACCCATATGATTTACAAGTCGAACATAGCCCTTGTCTAATACGGTTATAATATTCATTTGGTTAGCACTCCTCTATTTTTTCTCTACTATTTACTTAAGAAGTCATTCGCTAGGAAAGTCATTATTTTCTATCCAGTTTTTCAATAAATTGATCATCTCTTCATTTTGTTTTATTCGCTTTTCTCAACTGGATATAATGAGGACTGTAAGGACCATTTAAATCCCTCCTGTATTTATGAACCCTTTTTCACTTTTGTCAAAAAGTAAATTAGAATATTCGCAACTGAAAAGCCTGCAATTGCTAAGAACAAATAAGAGTTTACAGAATCCCCACCTAGTCCAAGTTCATCTACAATAATTCCCTTTTGCTTTTGCGGGTAATATTTTATTGTCGCAAATGACCAGACCTCTTGCTAAGTGATGAAATGGTTTTTGCAAAATCAACTTCCTCCTACTCTTTATTTGTCATAAGAAACTAATTGTTTTCTTGAATCCACAAACGTAATTTTTCTGCATAGAAAGGACGTTCATCTGGTTCAGATTCATACCCTCTGGTTAAGTAGAGTGTATCGTTTTCATACCTTGGATAAACATGGAGATGATAGTGCCATACATCTTGATTTCCAGCAGGCTCATTATGTTGTCGAGTAGAAATTCCATCACACCCATATGTATGTTTCATCGCAAGCGCTGCCAACTGGGCCGCACGATGAATTTCAGCAGCCAGTTCTGCTGGCAGTGTATATATATTCTCAAAGTGCTCATTCGGAATAACGAGAGCATGCCCCTTGTTATTCGGCCACCACTTGCTTGCTATGAATGCCGTTACGTGCTCATTTTGATAGATAATGTCTCTTTGTTTCGTTCCCTTATTTGGACTTTCATCCCCTGACACAATCCGACAAAATGGACATTCGTATGCTTCAGGTTTATGTGAATAAAAAGCCATCTCTATCGCTCCTTTTTTTTCTAAAGATTGAAAAGGGCAGGTTCCCAGTCCTCTATGAGTGCCCAAGTGATTTCTGGAATTCCATTCAATGATTTCATTGAGCCTACGTATATTTTTTCAGTCGATGTCCCTAATTCCATATAATGTTTCGCAATTTCAATGGTAGTCGCTGAAACATTCCGATTTGGTATTTCCATACAATCTAGCCATTCTAATGAACCTTCATCGCTTTCAGTTAGAGTAGAATTTTTTGAGATATTTCCAAAAAAGACATACTGTATTCGAATTTCTTGATTGTCTTTCATTCTAAGAAAAATGTATCGAAGTGATAAATCTTCTATATAATCACTCTTTAACCCGGTTTCTTCTTCTATCTCCCTTATACATGCCTTTTTTGGATCATTGATTTCTTCCCCGTCAATATGTCCACCAATTGGAACCAAGTGCCCAGCTAAAAAAGTGCCCTTTTCCCTTTTTTGCAGGAACAAAACTTCTTGTTCTTCATTCAGAAGAAAAGCCACTGCCATTTGTCTAAGTCTCAAAATATTACCCCCTTGCAAAAATCTTAGGTATTACAGCTTTGCGAGTTTTTTTCATTACTTCTGTACATTCATATAGAAGAAAAAATAATACTATCATTCGTCTTTTTAGAAAGCTACGAAAAGCTTTAGTTAAAATTGAACTAATTATAGTTATTGATGATTTATGGTATTTACTCATACATTATTAGATAAGATTAACAAAGTCCTTCAGCATCTCATTAAATTTTTCCTTTTCTTCCAGGTAAGGGGTATGATTACTTCTCTCGAAAACGTATAATTTCGAATCTGAAATTAATTTGTAAATTTCCTCTGAATAAACTAATGGGCATTGAGAGTCGTACTTCCCACAATAAACTAGTGTAGTAGTTTGGATTTTAGCAAGATCTTCTCTAATATCGTAAGTTGGAAGCTCTTTGTATGAGTAATAATCCAAGCGTTTTTGTACCACTTTTCCACTACTGGGTTTAGAAAAGTATTCGTCAAATCGACTCGGATCATATAACGACATCTCTATCCATTCCCTATTAACCTGAATTCTTTCTTCTCTTGTTGATTCACTTGAATTTAAAATGCTAAATATCTCTCTAAGCCTTTTGTTATTTGGATTTTCATGGCAATAGATACTATCCTTATGTTCCATATAATTATTTGTAGCCGAGGCTCCCCCCACTAATAATCGTTTTAATGAATCTGAATGCTTAATAGCATATACTAAACCTAACATTCCCCCCGTAGAATGCCCAGCAAAGCTCCAATGTTCAAAGCCTAAAGCCTCTCGAATAGCCTCTAAATCATCAACCGTTTCTACCATACTTAACTCATCTCTTTCTTTTACTTTGCTAGAACTACCAGCTTCCTTTAGGTTAACAAGAAAAACATTAAATGAGTCGACAAACATATCTGCAAAATAGTTACCTCGTTCATTGAACTCGCTGTAAAGATGTGTTACACACAGAGGTACTCCATTTCCAGCTTGAAAAAATTCAAACTGACCTCTTTTTGTATTTATTATATTCCTTTCCCACATACTTTCCCCTCCTTTGTAGTAGAAGTAGTTTTTTAGATTTTGTCTCGATGTTTTTTCTGTTTTGCAATAGTGCTTATTGAGGTGAAGAACTTGTTGCCAATTAAATTAAGGTAATCTGGAAGCGCTTTTTTCAAAACAGCTTGATTGTACATTCTCTACCGCCTATCTGCTCCCTTGCAATATTCGACATCTGGCGCCTTATAACCTTCTCGTTAATTTGCAGAAATAAATCTATAGTGTTTATTGCGGAGACTCAAAACTTTTTAATTTTTTCCAACAAAATGCATCACTGGAACGTTATGGTTATAAGGGAGGTGTAAAATGGATCTAGATAAGTTATTAAAAACAGTTTCCAGCGGTAATGTTGAGGCACTAAGAGATTTGTATGAAATATTACGTGTCCCCGTTTATGCGGTAGCACTCTCTATTCTTAGAAATCCTGTGTTAGCTGAAGATATTTTACAAGAAACTTTTGTGAGGGTTTTTGATAAAGCAGACCAGTATCAACAAGGGACAAATCCCAAAGCTTGGGTGATATCAATTACACGTAATCTATGTTTAGACACGGTACGTAAAAAACGGCCTGAACAAATTGAAGTAGATACGATTAAAGATAATAAAAGCGATAATCCATTGTTAAAATTAATGCTATCCGAAGCTTTATATCAACTGGAAGAAGCTGAACGGCAAATTGTCGTAATGCATGTCATCGTTGGATTAAAACATGTTGAAATTAGTGAGGAGCTGGGGATCCCAGCAGGGACAGTGCGATGGAAATATAGACAAAGTCTAAAGAAATTAGCAATGATCATTGGAGGTGACGATATTGAAAAGAATACATCAAGTGTTTCGATTAAGAGAAGAAATTGAACATTGTACCCCAGATGTATGGGATGAAATAGAGGGAAAAATTACTCAACGCATTGTGACAAATCTCCTACAAGATTTAGACGGACTTCCCTCTCCAGAAGGCAGGTTATTAGGTGAGATAAGAGATCGCGTTAAACAACATATTTTAAACAAAGGAGCGTGAAGACTTGGTGGAAAAATTTAATCTAAAATGGGAAAAAAATGAAAAGTATATGTTACTTGAACAGCTTGAGAATCATTATGACGATGCACTCTGGAAAAGAACACTCGAACTTTATCAAGAGGCATTAGATAAACAACCTGATAACCCTGAATACCTCTTTTCTTATGGTTACCTTTTTGAAATGAAGGCGAATAGATATCTGGAAGAAGCTGCAAGCAGTTACCAAAAGGGATTAGAGAGTAAACTTATTACAACTGAATATTCATGGATTAGCGGTAAACTACACGCACAGCATATACGAGTAAGGGCACAGCTTTTTGAAAATCATAAATCTGTTGAATATTACAAAGGGCAATTAAAAAAAGCTCCTAAGGATCCTAGAAACTATTGTTATCTAACTCAATGCTACCTAAAATCCGATCAAATTAGCGAAGCAAAAAAAGTAATTGATGCCGGTCTAAAACTCTTCTCCACTTATGCCGAATTACATTATTATAACGGAGAAATTCAATCTCGTTTAGGACTGCATGAAAAAGCATTACATTCATGGGAAAAATCTGTCCAGCTTGATCCACAATTTATCGATGGCAGATTTAGTAGAGCTTTTTTATTCACCAGAGAAAAAAGGTACCCGGAAGCGGCACAGGAATGGAGATTGATTATACATTTTATGAATGAATATGGTTTTGATGATGACTACCCCAAACATGAACTGCAATCAATTGAAAAATTAATAGCGGAGAAGAATTGAAATAGAGAAAATCAGTAGCTTCTATTTTATAATTGATGAACAGATAATCCATTATTACGTGAAGGAAGCCTTACATGCTTTTATTGATTAATAGGGGATTCCTTCCTTTTTCTGTTATTCGACATATCTGAATACTTCATTTATAAAATTAGCTAATTTCTCTAGTGTATGATGAACGTTTCGTAACCGATTGTGATATTTTCATTTGCCCATTGTTGAGATAAATCCAATACTTGTTGTAAATCACCCAATAAACAAGGTCTAATCTTATACAGCATAATCCCTCCATCGGCTATTTCTGATAGTTATCTCTTTTCGCAAAAATCCCCCTTACGAATTGTTCTTTATAACTGGTATATTCATCAATTCCGCCATTGTTTTCTTCTAGAAATTTCCTTTTCAAGTCACTGTATTGGTCCCGTGCTGTTTTAATTGCATTTAGGTAATCTCTGAAAAAGATTAAATTTTTCCAGAGTTCTTTGTTATAGGCAACTAAATGGATAATATGGGTCTTTTCTTCATAGGTTTCATTATTAAATTTGGCAAGCACGATTTCATTAGGACGTTGGACGCGAAGCCTAAAAAAACCAGCCGTCTTTAATCCTTGAAAAATTGCCTGATCAACGTTTTCAATATCATCTACACCCACAACTAGATCTATTATTGGTTTGGCAACCATCCCTTTTATAGCTGTGCTTCCAACATGTTCAATTCGGCTTTCGTGAATAGGGGTTGAATTTAGGATCACCTGTTTCACCCTATGAAACTCTTCCTTCCATTCCACGGTATAGGGTTCCACTCTTATTTCATCCCGTTTTAGTCCTAATTTCATGGAAAGCACCTCATTCTTTTAGAATTATTCGAATGAAAATTCATATCCAATATAGTTAAATACATTTTTGAATCCTATCTTCTCCGCAACTGCAGCAGAGGGCTTGTTCATTTCCATACAATCCCAATATGGAACTATATTATTCTCCAAACATTCTTTAACAAAACTGTGAGCTACCTTTTGTGCTAATTTTTTCCCCTGATGTGTCTCTAATGTTTCAATATCGATGCAATGCATATTTCCGGCAACAAAACCTGAAAAACAAACGCTGACGATTTCATTTTTGTAAACAATACAATAACCTATGCCATTACTAAAAAAGCATTCTGGTGAGGACCAAAACTCTAATATTTTGGATCGTAAAAAGTCAATGTTTTTGATTGAGTTATTCTTATTTTCAAAGAGAGTAGGATCGATTTTTAAGACCTTATACCCTTGTTCCATTACGGGTTCATGACTGCCTGTATAGTCATCCTTATGCAAGATATAAACTCTTTGATCCCAACTTCCTAATTTACGATGTTTAAAGGCCTTTTCAATAATTTCGTTCCATTTATCATGATTGCCAAACCCTTCAAACCAATTTAGTTGGACCTTTCTTGCTTCAGGTATAATGACATTGTCAAAAAAATGGTTGAGTTCATTATTAAACCGCTCGTTTTGCTCACTGCCAAAAAATATAAATCCATCATTATTTCCTAACCAAATCAGCCCGGATGTAGGGTTACTTATATCATCTACAAAGATCCGACCCGGATTTATATTTTCAACTACTGCTTTTGCTTCTAAATGCCCTTGTTGATTAAATAGTTTTCTACACTTACTAAATTCAGCTTTGTCTAATTCTACAATCATACAATATCCCTTCTTTTCCGACTAAAAAGGTTTGAAAAACCGCTCGATAGTCTAGGTTCATTATTTCGCTACCTTGTCTTTTTCCCCTTCTCTTATAGCTTTTGCAATCGCCTCACATTTTTTAATCGCCCAAATGTAATGCTTTGAAGTGTTTGCTGCAAAATAGCTGTACAAATTACTTGTTTTTGTCCATTTGTAGTATTTTTTTGTTATGATTTCTTCATTCGTATGTGATTCAATAAGTCCCATCACTCTTTTATGGCTTAACTTCAATTTTTTTAGCGCTTGATTTAATGTTACATCTTGATAGTTTTCCCAAATTTGCATATTAAGTAGTTTGATCGTACGCCATTTAAACCCGCGTGCCGGCATAATAGGAATATCTCCATCCATGCCTTCCTTATACCATCTCTCCAGCATTGCATGCCATTCATACAGGTGCATGAACACATCACGAAAATTCTTATCTCTTTCCCCAGTTTCAATGGAAATGCTCCTTTTTCTGCTAGGAATCGATTCAATTATTTCAAGTAATGATTATTAATTTCTCTGCTTGCCATACACCTACTTCAGTAAGATAGGGGTCTGTCATTTGCAGGCTCTCTGGGGGATTCATCACATGTTGTCCTTGTGCGTGGCGAAAAAAATATAACTCCATAGTATATCTCCTCCCGATTAATCATTTTATAAATCTGCTCGCTAAAAAATGACTGCTCTTTTTGAACAATCGCACCCGCCAGTTTATTCATTAACTCTCCTTATTTACAAGATCCCTAGTTTCATTTGTTAACTTTTTACATATGAAATGAAGAGAAAAATAGAACAATAAGACATTTCCAAATACCCCCATCCCGACATTCCAACCAGTAATTCCTCCGGAAATAAGATTTGGAATAACGAATTTGCTCCCATTTTCAATATATAATGTTATAAATTTAAAAGGAAAACCATACGAATAGGCATATTCAGTCGTGTGTAAATGTGTAGATGATACATCTGGAATAACCAATGATAAGAGAACCATTAAAATTACAGACATCCAAAGAATTTTTTTGTTAAATGCTTGCCCCCATCCTTTATACCTGTATAGACCAAAGGTTAAGCTAAATGCAACGATCATTGCAATCCAATCATAATTTTCGGCAATACCAATGCTTGAAAAAGTAAGGTGAGCAATTCCCCCTAGAATGGTCAATAGCATTAAAAATATAAATATAAATCGTAGGGATTCTAAAATTTTTTTCATTTTGTTCTCCCCCTTTTCGATCATAAAACCTAATGTTCGCGCTTACAAATTTTACTGAACTTCTATTCCTTTTAAAATTGTATCATAATGAGTGACGTTTTGGTGATCCTTAACCGAATTTCATCTCCAAATAAAACAATATAACAATGCTATCGATGTGACATATGCCCACTATAAAATTTCCAAATAATAATAAAGAAAAGAAAGTATCCAAAAAGGGAAAATTTATGTTTCCAACAAGTGAAATGAATCAATAAGCCAAATTGTTCCGCTATTTGTTCTGCTATATATGGACATTTGTACAAGTTTTTCAATTTCTTGATCCCCCACCTCTTTTAAAGTAGCTTTCTGGATTTCCCTTTTGCACAAGCTGCTCTTGCTCGTTTAATCGGTTCCGTTCTTAAAAGACTTCCTACATGGTCACCTTTCAAAGGTTATCTGGTCCATTATACTAAAGGACTCGCCGCCAACCACGATATAGCATCTTTAATTGTGATAAATCCCATTCATACAATCCATCAATTGATCAAGAAGAAATAAAAAAATCCCCAATTTCTTAGTATGAAAGTTAAGAAATTGGGGATGTAAGGCTTTGAATCAAGCTATTGTGAAATGTGTTATCTTTCATTCTCATTTCCTATTAACGAGAACATTTGTGTTATTTAAATCTCTTCCTCTGAATCTTGATCAGTGGTTAAGCTTTCCGTTGTTCACTCCCTTTCAATCCCTTCTCCATTCTCTCGATGGCTATTGATTAACTGTAAAACCCACTCTTCGTCAAAACGGAGCTTTTCTAACCGATGCCGGAAAAAGATCAGAATATACTGCTGTTCTCCCTGGGGAATCCGTTCATCCTTGCTCGCATACTCCAAACGTTCTTCCTCGTGGCGGATCTCATACCGCAGGAAATCTTTGTATTGGTGTAAAATTAAAAATTGTAATTCCTTACTGATCAGACCAAAATTCTTCAGCTTCGTATAAAAATGCAGCTCGTAATCCGGTGAGTATGGAATCGGTTCTTCCATTAACCGGAAAAAACGCATTCTGCCTTCATCTGTGAGTTTATAAATCTTTTTCTTTTTTCCTTTTCCCCGTTTAGCTCCCTCCGGTTGTTCGTCGGGGACTTGTTCGATCAAACCGTCTGCAAGCATGCCGTGAATAAGCGGGTAAAGCGCCCCCCAGCTGACTTTTCGCGTAGGTCCAACAATTCCGTTTAAAATCTGATGCAACAAATAACCATGCATCGGGTTATTCATCAATTCTCCGAGTATGAACAATTCGTTCAAGCGAAGAGCCTCCCTTATAAATTTTAACTACTTTTAAGTAACAGTTGCCCGAAAACCGTTACGCAGACTGCTACTGTTCCAGCCATCTTGGGCTTTCGGCAGGAGCGGCGCGGCGATCAGGTTTACAATCACGATGCCACATATAAGCAGAAAAATTCTTATTGTCTCTTTTTCTTCCTTTGCTTTAACGACTACTAACCAAGTAAAGGGTATTACCATCAGGATCGCTGAAATGTACGACCTGGGCTGCTTTACCATCAACAGAATCATGGAATTCAACACCGCGGGATTTCAATGTCTCGACGGCTGACTCTAATTCTTGAACCTCAAATCCAATAGACATGCTTCCCGATTTTTCCGGTTGAGATTCTTGTTCTTCGGCAAGGTGCAGGAGTCCAATTGTTAATCCTGGTGCTTCGATCTGTACAAAATGCTCGTCCATTCCGTTTTGTAGCTTTAATCCAAGAGTTTCGACGTAAAATTGAACGGCCCTTTTTAAATCCGCTACCATTACAGTCACATTGCCACTTTTGAACATGGTATATTGCCTCCTTTAAATGTTAGATCGTTTTTATTATATCAAAATTTTATAATATGTAAACATGTTTTTTTGATATAAATTTATGGACATCTGGCGATAGGATGGGAACGACCGACCTTACTTATGATAAGCAGATGGTCCCAAAGGCAAAAAAGCAACTACGAGTAGAAATAAAAAAGGAGAGGAAAAACTTGGAGAGATATGATTTATTACCATGAATGCTCATTTTCATAAAAGTATTGAAATCTTTTTAGCTGTAATACTAGATTTTATCTTCAAAATTGATAATAATGAATATGGAGCGATCATAGAAAATAGTCAATTAATGGAGTTGCAAGTAATGATTACAATTTTAGATATCGCTAAAATGGCGAATGTTTCCCGCACTACTGTATCTCGCGTATTAAATAATAACGGTTATGTAAGTAACGAAGCTAGAGAGCGGGTCCTGAAAGTGATAAAAGAAACTGGTTATATTCCTAGCCAGCAGGCAAAGTCACTTCGAACAAAAGAAACAAAAGTCGTCGGGGTGATTTTACCGAAAATTAGTACTGAAACTTCCAGTAAAGTAGTAAGTGGAATCGATAAAGTCTTAAGTGAACACGGTTATCAAATTTTGTTAGCTATAACAAATTTACAAGTTGAAAAAGAAATTGAGTATTTAAAGTTATTGGCGAATCGACAGGTGGACGGAATTATACTAGTCGCTACAAATGTGCAGCAGGAACTTGTGGAGGAAATACAGAAATTACGTGTTCCATTTATCGTAATTGGACAAAATATGCCTGGCGTACCATCCGTTTATTACGATGACTACCAAGCTGCAAAATTTTTAACACAAACAGTTATAAACAAGGGCAAAAAGAAAATAGCTTATATTGGTGTACATGAGACGGACCAAGCCGTAGGGGTTTTAAGAAAAAAGGGGTATATCGATGCGTTAAAAGAAAATCATATACCTGTAAATGAAAAATGGATTGAAATCGGAAGTTTTCGTTTAGAGTCGGGTTATGAGTGCATGAAAAAAATAATACAAAATAATGAAGACTTACCAGAGGCGGTTTTTGCCGCGACTGATCGAATTGCAATCGGTGCAATGTCCTACTTAAACGAAAAAAACATACGAATTCCGGAAGATATAAAGATTGTTAGCATTGGTGCTTCTGAATTATCAAAGTATTCATCCCCAAAGCTGACGACGATTGATTATGAAAATGAAAAAGCTGGAAAGGCAGGAGCTGAGATTTTATATAAAAAAATGAAGCAGGAGAGTGTGGCAACAGATAAAATTGTATTAAATTATAGATTAATAATTGGGAATACTTTATAATATAGTTAATGCTGTATAATTCTTAGCTCGATCTCATTTACTTGTGAACAATGTGGAATCGATTCCCTAGATAGAATTTAAATAGCATAATGATTATTTTATAGGCGTTGTGGAATCGATTCCTCATACAAGCGGGAATCGTACAGCAAATAAATCTTAAGGAGTGATGATCTATGTCAGAAAATAGTCAAATAGCAAAAGATTTAATTGAAGCGATTGGCGGAAAGGATAATATTATTTCTGCAGCACATTGTGCGACAAGACTACGATTAATGGTCAAAGATCAGGATAAGATTGATCAAGAACGTGTGGAAAATATCCAAAAAGTAAAAGGGGCTTTTTTCAACTCCGGACAATACCAAGTGATTTTTGGAACTGGAACGGTTAATCGGATGTATGATGAGGTAGTCAAACTAGGGATTAGCGGCTCAACTAAATCAGAACAAGCCCAAGAAGCGGTAAAAGCTGGAAGTGGTTTCCAACGTGCCGTCCGTACTTTTGGTGATGTGTTTGTTCCCATTATTCCTGCCCTTGTAGCTACAGGATTATTTATGGGTTTACGTGGACTTGTCATGCAAGAACAAATTTTAGGTTTATTTGGATTAACTCCAGATGATATTTCTCAGAACTTTATCCTATTTACTGAAGTTTTAACTGATACAGCATTTGTTTTTCTACCAGCATTAGTTGCCTGGTCTGCATTTCGTGTATTCGGTGGTAATCCAACGATCGGATTAGTTTTAGGATTAATGCTTGTTAGTCCTTCATTACCAAATGCTTATTCAGTCGCATCCGGTGATGTTGATCCTATTAAAATATTTGGTTTTATTCCAGTTGTGGGTTATCAAGGTTCTGTATTGCCGGCATTTATTACCGGATTTGTCGGAGCAAAACTGGAGCGCTGGATCCGAAAAAGAGTTCCCGAGGTATTGGATTTAATTGTGACGCCATTCTTAACATTATTAGTCATGATTACTTTGGCGTTATTTGTCATCGGACCTATTTTCCATTCAGCGGAAAATATTATTCTCTCCATTTTCAAGGCAATATTAGAATGGCCATTAGGCATTAGTGGTCTTATAATCGGTGGCTTAAACCAACTTATCGTTGTAACCGGTGTCCATCATATCTTTAATATGTTGGAAATTCAGCTGTTAGAAGCCTTCGGTAATAACCCGTATAATGCGATCGTAACATGTTCTGTTGCTGCACAAGGTGGTGCCGCGCTTGCAGTTGGATTAAAAACAAAGTCTGCAAAATTAAAAGCTTTAGCTCTTCCTTCCTCTCTATCAGCTTTCTTAGGAATTACAGAGCCGGCTGTTTTCGGAGTCAATCTCCGTTATTTTAAACCCTTTGTATTCGCTTTAGTCGGCGGTGGTGTAGGAGGTTTCTTATCTGCTATATTTGGTCTAAAAGCAACTGGGATGGCGATCACTGTAATCCCTGGGACGCTCCTCTATTTAAACGGCCAAATATTGTTATATCTACTTGTAAATATTGTTGCGATTGCAACGGCATTTATTTTAACATGGCTCTTCGGATTTTCTGATAAATCGGTGAAAGATTTGAATAAAAATTAGTTTGTAAACGGCTAATGTTAAAAGATCATATATGAGCGGTGAAGAGTACTTCTCTACTCTATACCGCTCTTCTCTAGCAATGATTATATGTAAATAAGGAGTTTAATATGGAGACAGAAATTCAGCTTAGAAATCAAATTTTTCAAAGGTTAATAGATTACCAACATCAGGATGAAAATCGACTTGCTTTTCATTTAACTCCACCGATTGGTCTAATGAACGATCCAAACGGCTTAGTTTATTATAAAGGCAAATATCACGTGTTTTATCAGTGGAATCCATTTGATACAAATCATACATTTAAATGCTGGGGACATTACTCCTCGTCGGATTTCATCCATTGGAAAGAACATCCACCAGCGTTAGTTCCAAGTGAATGGTATGAAAAGGACGGCTGTTATTCTGGTTCAGCGATTGTACACGATAGTAAATTGTATCTTTTTTATACTGGGAATGTGAAAACGACAGATGGTGGCAGGGAAACATATCAATGTTTAGCTGTATCTGATGATGGTGTTCATTTTGAAAAAAAAGGACCTGTTATTTATTTACCTAAAGGATTCACCCCTCATTTTCGTGATCCAAAAGTATGGAAGCAAGAAGATAAGTGGTTGATGGTTATTGGTGCACAAACAGAAGAATTAGAAGGTTTAACCGCTGTTTTTTCATCGAATGATTTAATCAATTGGCAATGGCAAGGTCCGCTAGCTGGCAATGGTGTTTCTCTTTCTAAATATTTTGGCTATATGTGGGAATGTCCAGATTTTTTTTCTTTAAATGGAAAGGACATTCTCATCGTTTCCCCCCAAGGATTGGAAGCACAGCCATTTCAATATGAAAATTTATATCAATCCGGCTATTTTATCGGAGAATGGGACAGCAAAACGAACAAATATGTTCACGGGACATTTCATGAACTTGATCATGGTTTTGATTTTTACGCCCCGCAAACGTTTGAAGATCCAAACGGGAGAAGGATTTTATTAGCCTGGATGGGCATGGGAGATGAACAAGAGCAAACACACCAATCAATCAAAAGTGGCTGGATTCATAGTTTGACGATTCCCCGAGAATTAACCATAAAAGATGGCCGTTTATACCAAAAACCAATTGAAGAGCTTAAACAATTACGAAATAAGGCAAGGTCTGAGTTTTTCTCTATTGCAAATGAAGAAAAAGAAGTTCTATTTGACAGCGAACTGCAAGAGATCATAATCGATATTGAACAATTTGAAGGGAATAAATGGGAAATTCAAATACACAATAATTGCAAGCTTATTTTTAATCGGAAAGATAGCATTGTAACGTTAGAAAGACAAAGCTTTAATCGTTCTAAACTTGAAACAAGACAATGTAATGTCAATAAA
This sequence comes from Bacillus subtilis, assembly GCF_008764245.1. Lineage (GTDB taxonomy): Bacteria > Bacillota > Bacilli > Bacillales > Bacillaceae_C > Lederbergia > Lederbergia ruris. The sequence continues at coordinate 31,419 of NZ_VTQV01000031.1, read as the reverse complement.
ATAGACAACATTCATATGTACTTGGACCGTACTTCCTTAGAAATTTTTCTCAATGATGGCCAAATTGTTTTCTCAAGTAGATTTTATGAAGAAACTGCCAAAAAGCAATGTTTGATTTCTGTAAAAGGGAAAGCGAAGCTTAGATGGAAAAATTGGAGCCTATACTCCTATCAATATAAGAATGATACATTAAAAAAGGTTGTGTTCTAATGTTTAAAAGACTTTTCGGAAAAAAACAAGAGATAGTGAAGACGATCGAACTTAAAGCATTTGCTTCAGGTAATATCGTACCGATAGAAAATGTGCCAGATCCAGTTTTTTCACAAAAATTAATGGGAGATGGTATTGCTATTTTACCCGATGAAGGGATATTTGTTGCTCCAGTCGATGGAGAAATCATCCAAGTGTTCCCTACAAAGCATGCGGTTGGAATAAAGGCAATGAATGGTACAGAAATTTTAATCCATATTGGATTAGAAACGGTTTCCATGAATGGTGAGGGATTCACTTCGCATGTTAAAGAAGGTGAAAAGGTAAAATCAGGTGATATTCTCGTCACGGTTGACCTTGAAAAAGTGAAAGAAAATGCCAAAAGCATCGTATCACCTATTATTATTATGGATCCTGAAAATATGGAAAGCATCGACAAACCCATTTTATCTGGAAAAGTTTTAGCAAATAAGGAAGTCATTTTACTTGCAACAGTAAAATGACTCGAAAATATGATATTTTACTTTGAATTCTTTAAAAGTTTAAAATTAATCCTAATGCATTCTCCTTTTCAATTTTTATCCAATAGCCAAAGGTCTATCCAATTGGCTTTCGTTAAAATATACTAAAAAGTAAGAGAAGCACCATTCGGGGAAGGTGCTTCTCTAAACATATCTGCATTCAATTTTCCATCTTTTATTGATAAACTTTAATTTTTACTGACCGGACTCCCCAGTTAAGAGCTTTCTTTTTAGTAGGCATATGCAAATCAATTTTATTTCCTTTTATGGCACTGCCCGTATCACCGGCAATCGCTTCCCCGTATCCTTCCACATACACTTTTGTGCCGAGTGGGATTTTTTTAGGGTCAACGGAGATTACCTTGGCATTTGGCTTTTTCTTTAAATTAATCCCTGTAGCTGTAATCCCACTACACCCTTTACAACTTGCCGTATAGGCAGTAGCCTTTACTGTCATTGTTTTATATGTAGCTTTTTTGCTTACTGCCGTTTTTTTGTTTGTAGAAGTTTTTTTCTTTACTGTTTTTTTCTTCACTACCTTTTTCGCGCTTGTTTTAGCCTTTGCGGGTTTCGTGACTTTTAACACTTGGTTTGGTCTAATCAGATCTTTTTTTAGGCCATTCCAAGTTTTAAGTTGATGAACCGAAACTTTATGTTTTGTGGCGATTTTCCATAAAGAGTCGCCTTTTTTTACTTTATATGTAGTAGTTGCGGCTGATGAAACACCAGAAAAGCCAAAGACTAACATACAAACCGTAATCATTGAAAATACTACTTTTCTCAATTTAATAGTCTCCCTGTGTCATATTGGTATCCATAGTATATCAGGCCAATGTGACAATTAAATGACAATAGAGTAGTATTTATGTTACGAAAGGGAAATGTTGGTAACAATCGAGATATATTACTGAAATAGATTGTGGATTACAGATAACTAGTATCCCAAAACGATAATATAGTTCGTATTCTTCGGAGGTTTATGGAATTGAATAACTTTTTAACAGGCTGTAAAACTGAAGTACGGGGGATTTGAGGCATCCCAAATACAATACTTCAGTTTACTTATTTTCTTTTTGTATAGCCTATTTTTCAGGTATGACGCGGAACTCTACAATAAATTCCACTTGTCTATTCGTTTTATTAAGTAGCACTCTCCAAGTAGGTTAAAGAAACTTTCAAATTGGCATTCCTTTCTCGAATGCGATCAAGTAATTCTTTATCCTTTGTAGCGATTTTACTGCGAATGGCATAAGTGTATAAAATCATCGTACCAAGATTGGTCGTTTCAACCTGCCTAAGTTGATGACTTTCTGTATATTCCTGAAAAATATCATCTAATAAATTTTCGTGATTTAAATTTTCAGGAATGGTCACTTTTAATATTTGTGTATCTTTTCCCCTACCATAATTAAATTTATAAAGTAAATAAAATATAAAACTACCGAATATCGTTAAAATAATCGCTAAATCATATTTAAAGAGTCCGCATGTCATACCGACGCAAAGACCAAAGAAAATATAAGCGATATCCTTCGCATCTGTCACCGAGCTTCTGAAACGTATTAATGAGAATACAGCAAACAATCCAAAAGCTACACCTGAATTGCCACTTACAACATTCATCACAACTGAAACGATCACACTCATGATAATAATCGTATGAACAAAGGCTTGTGAATACCGTTCACCTGTAAAAGTCATTTGGTAGACTTTCGTTATAATTAAACTTAGTACTAGAGCCATCAGCATCGCAAGTAAACTTTTCCATACGGATGGCTCATTTATAATATGATTTGATAGAAAGAACTGATTCAGAACATCCATTTTTATATCACTCCTGCTAATTGTATGTCTTCCTTAATCAACCCATTCGGAAGTTCTTCACCTTTTAATAACTCTAAGCTTGTGCAAAACTTTGAGGCCCCCCTTTGTTCACATCGTAAATCTTGTAAAATACGAGTTAACCATAAAGGCACACTATCGTTTACTTTCACTTCTAATACAACGAGATTTGTATCGATAAAGTTTCTCCCAAAAGGCCCATGTTCGACAGAAAGATCATCGTTACGACAACGAAGATTAAAATCACATGTTATCCGTAAATCTGGATCATCGATCCCATGCAAAGCATGTCGGTCATAACTAACAATCATCTCAGGATATAAATGATATAATTGACGAAAATAATGAATTTCACGTAAAACTTGTTTATTAGAAGTTTCATATTCTTCTAATGGCAAGTTGGGACTATTCGTTAAATATCGATAGGCCTCTCCAAGCGGCATGACCATCCGTCTTTTATTTACAACTTTTTTATGCTTTTGTTTGACTTCAAAAAAAGCGGGCCCATACATATCCGTAACATCATATACACGTAATCGTAGCTTTTGCCGATATTTCAATTTGTTTTTTGTTTCAAAGTAAATTTTGTGATCAGGGCTTTCAAAATAAAGAGATGTGATCGTATACTGACCGTCCTCTCCATTTTTATCTGGACGCATGTTCGGCGATATCTGTTTAACTAATTCACGATATTGCGCTTTTGTTATTAAGTATTTTTGTTCCTTCCTTCTGAAAATTTCAATAGCCATCTTCCCACCTCCTTGTCTTTTGGACTAATTACATCATAACTAGCCAATATGAGAACATGGGAATGAGAAGATGAGAAATTGATGAGAAGGAAATTTTGTATTAATCATCCCATTCAATACTCTTTACTTCCCCAGTAATGGCATGGATCTGAATACTTGCTTCTCGATCATCATCAAGCTCTATTTCCACAAAATAATACAGTTGTCCATTCGACATCTCAAGATCGACGTCATCTACCTGGCCAGCAACGGTATCAAGCGCAATTTCTATCGCTTCCGTTTCTGTTATATTCTTTGTAACTTCTGTTGGCGGTTGTTTTTTTTCTTCCTTACTCTTGATTACTTCCCCTGTTTCAGCGTTTATCGTCATAAACGCCTTCTTTTGGCTATTTTCGACAATGGCATCATAATAAACCATTTGATTGTGTATTCTTTTTTTAAGACTTTCAATTTCTCCGGCTTGTTCCTTTTGCACAATCTTTTTAATCTCTTCTTCCGATAATGTTTGTGTAGGTGCTTTTTCCATTCTAGTAATTTCGAGCACATCACCTGTGGAACGATCCATCTTTACACGGTACTTCCCCGATTCCAATTCAATCGTCATGTCATATATATTATTTGCCAGTTCCATTTGGGTAATTTCCCCATTGAATCGATCTATTGCCATTTGTTTTACTTCAGTTTCTGATAATGGTTCTTCAAAAGCCGATTCACCGAGCCATTGCCAGACGATGACGGCAAGCAAAAAGAAAAGGACAGCACCTATTCCAATTCGTTTCATCGTTTTTTTCCTCATATCTTTCACTCCATTGCAAATCGTATTCCTTTCATCATACTGGATGAAGATGAGAAATTAATAAGAATCTGCAAGATAAAGAAATATTTGCGCTGTCGTCCCTTTCCCTTCTTCACTCTGTAAACGAAGCTGTGCGTTCATCGCATCCGCCATTTCCTTCGCAAGCGAAAGACCAAGACCAAATCCCCCGGTTTTTCTCGACCTCGCTTTATCCACTCGATAAAAGCGATCGAATACTTTGGTTAATTCTTCTGATGAGATACCTATCCCACGATCGATAATTTCCAATAATGCTTTCTCTCCATCTTGATCAATATGGACAGCAATTGGACCATCACTATATTTACAAGCATTTTCCATTAAAATATAAATTAATTGTTTTAACTTTTGCTTATCCGCGTGGGCCATGACAGACTCTGTCACTTTCAGCTCTATTTTCCGATGAAAAGCAGCCGAGAAAGATTGAATCACTCCGCTTATGAGTTCTTCTAAATCAACCGCTTGCATGTCAATATTCCATTGATCCTTATGTCTTGCCAGCCATAATAATTGCTGCGTCAGTTCCCTCATTCGAACGGCTTCAGAGTGAATCGCCTCGACCGATTCATGAAAAAGTTCTGGTTGTTGTAATCCACGCCGCTTTAATAAGCTCGCATAGGATTCGATGATTGTAAGTGGAGTTTTTAATTCATGTGAAGCATTCATCACAAACTGCTCTTGGCTTTCATAGTTTGCTTCGAGCTGGTCGATCATCGCATTAAACGTCTCCCCCATTTGAAATAATTCATCTTTTGATTGCTTTGGCAGGGAGATCCGTTTATATTTTCCACTTTTTCGGATTTCCACCATCGTTTGAATCATTGATAGAATGGGTTTAGAGATAAAATTACTTAAAATCTGGGAAGAAAATAATATGGGGATCGTCGCAAATAATGTGATCGCAATTAATACAATTCTTAAAATACGTAATATATGAGCTGTCCCCTCTAAACTTTCCATCACTTGTAAATTAGCGATTTCTCCACCTGTTGTAATAACTGGTATAGAAATGAAGGTGTGGGGCAAATCTTTGTATTCCATTATTTCCCTTATTTCTCCTTTATAAAAATGGGAAGGAAGATCAATTAAATATTGCTGGTTTGGATCCGTAATGGAGTTATCGGATTTCCCATTTGTATCAACGATTTTAACCATCCCATTGACAGGCATATAAGCTCTAAGTAGATCGCCAATATCGATGGCAGCATTCGCTTTATTCATTCCCTTCACTGCTTTTAATGCTTCCGCTGCAGATCGATCCAATTCATGATCATACATCATCCGACTAAAGGTGACATAAATAGCACTATTAATTAATACAAGTAAAAGAATGAACATAACGATTGTGTACAGATTAATTTTCGTTTTCAACTTCATTGTTCATCTTTCAGCACATAGCCGACGCCTCGTACCGTATGGATCAGTGATTGGCTATACGGTTTATCAATTTTATTACGTAAATAACGGATGTATACATCTACTACATTTGTATCCCCCAAATAATCATACCCCCATACACCATTTAATAATTGCTCCCGATTCAGAACATGACGCGCATTTTTTAACAAGAAAGCAAGAAGATCAAATTCTCGCGGTGTTAGCTCAATGAAATCCTTTCCCCTAAATACTTCCCTTGTATCCTCACATAATTTTACATCTGAGAATTGGAGCCAGTTAGAATCTGTATCAGAATCGCCTTGTTGGTGACTTAATCTTAAGGCTGCCCGAATTCTTGCCAGTAACTCTTCAATTTGAAATGGCTTCGTTATATAATCATTAGCCCCAAGATCTAATCCTGCTACTTTGTCTTCAACTGAATCTTTCGCTGTTAGTAAAATAACAGGTATATTGGACCCGGTTGAACGGATACGGCGTAATATTTCAATGCCACTCAACCCTGGCAACATGACATCCAGCAAGATTAGGTCCCATTTTTCTTTTTGAAACATCGTAAATCCGTCTAGTCCATCATGCACTTTCACTGCTTCATATCCTTCATAAGTCAGCTCAAGTTCAAGCAATCTTGCTATTTTTTCTTCATCTTCCACAATTAAAATTCTCATAATCATCCCTCGTTCAAAGTGATTTGTTGCTATTTTATCACGAATTCTAAAGTTGGGCCTAACAACGTCAGCTATCCCCCTGAAATGAAGTGTTCGATCAAAAGTACTCGTAACCTGTATTTTATGCTAAATTAGAAAAATCCATTTTGAAATAAGGTTGGATCAAAATGGATTTTTATCGATCATATTTAAGTTCGATTTTTAGAACCAAAGCGCAAGCGTCTGTCTTAATCTCCTGACAGATTATATAGATTTAAGAAGTATAATTTTTTGATCATAAATACGGTTAATTGTAATCAATTTTCAGTGGGTTCTTCTTTTCAGACTGATTAAGAATCTCTACGAAAATTTCGACGGTTGGTCCAGTAATACCTTTATGTGGTTGAACTAATTTCCTCTTTCTTTTTGGCCTTTGGCTGGCCAGATTATTAAGGAAACCTTTCTTGAATTCGTGTAAAATAATAATTGGGATTGTGATGGATTACACTTGAACTAGCGCATACCAATAATAATACTTTTGGGGATGGTTATATGGAAATAAAAATTATGAGCTTTTCTGAAAGACCTATAAAAGCTATTGAACTTATGATGCTTTATCATGATGCAAATTGGTGGGGAGAAAGAAAAGAACAAGATATTGACAAAATGTTAAACCAAGAAATTTCGGTCGGTGCGTGGAACGACGATGTTTTGATAGGATTCGCCAGAGCTGTTACAGACGGAAAATTTAGGGCTTACATTGAAGATGTTGTCCTACATACAGAATTTCAAAAATCAGGTATAGGGACGAAACTGGTATCAAAATTGCTAGAGGAACTTTCTCACATTGACGTAGTTAGCCTGTTTTGTGAAGAGGATCTGATTCCATTTTATGAGAAAAACAACTTCAAATCTAGTAAATCCCAATTTGTAATGCACAGAAAATGAAACATACGATATGCGGCTCAATGAAATAACAAAAACATAAAATGATCAAACTTTATTCCAAAACTACTGTAGCAGATCCTGCCGAACGGATTAGATGCAAATAAATAATAAATCACTCCCTGCCATATTTCCGCTGATAATATGTTCATTAAACCCTAATTTCCGCCATCTTGGCCACCATTCAACAAATTTCCCATTATTCATAAGCCAATTCTTGATTGGATAAGTGCACAATATTCAAGCGGGATGGGCAGCTTCGGTGTTGACGCCCTACTATTTTCATTTACTTTTTAAAAATAGCTTTGTTGCAAATCTACTTGTCATTTATCAGCATTCCATTATACTATACATAAGGAGGTGACAGCATGGAACAGGAAACAATGCTAAAAGAAATATTAAATGCGTTTAGACTTCATGCCGAACATATCGATCAAAGATTTGAGAAGATTGATCAAAGGTTTGAGATGATCGATCAAAGGTTTGAGAAAATCGATCAGCGGTTTGAACAGATGGAACTTAAATTTGAGCAAATGGACAAAAGGATGGACCAGAGGTTTGATCGATTAGAAAAAAAGGTTGATGGATTGCGTATGGACTTAACAGATACACAGAAAACCACAAACTTTTTGCTAGGTAAAGTAACTCAGCATGAGGAAAAACTTCTTGAATTATCACTGCAGCAACAATAAGTCCCCCAAATCGCATATTTCCAGTAAACAATATCTCTTCACTTCGAATTACTGGAGTGAAGAGATGTTCATTAATAGGTGTCAGCTGCCGATTCAATTCTGAGGCTTGAGGCTTAATTTATATTGATTTGTTTGAAGAGAATAAGTGTTATCCACCATCGTAATGAATTCTAACGTCTAATCACTCCCACTATAATCTTAGTCTCAGGAGCCTTCTAACCATATATTACGAAGCTTTTGATTTCAGTTTCTCTATTGACTCTAATCACCAACTTCTAATATTTGATCCCTTCCATGCAAATGTATTTTTCTCAACACAGCTTCCTTCATTAGAAGTTTTGATGATGATATCAAAATGCTCACTGTATGGGTGCATAAATACCTTATATTGAATGCGGCGCTCTTCATGAGACTGTTGTAAATAATGAATATCAGTGCCCCTTTCTGAAATATCACGGCTCGACCTTCTTTTAAATTCCGTTTCATCATCTGTATAAAAGTAAACTTTTAAATCAAACAAATCTGGATTGATAAAGGCGACGCTCATTCCTTCCACGATCGTTAGCTTGTTTTTCGCAGAAATGAGCTTACTTTTCTTATAATGCGTATTGATCGTATACAAATCTAAACCATTTCTCACCATCTGGACATCTCTCTCCAAAGAAGGCAAATGATGGGCGGCTGGATGGCAAGCCGTCATTTTATAACGATGATTTTTATTTTGATAGGTATAGTCGATCACGCTTTGCTTTCGTAACGCCGAACTGACAATATAGGGATCTGTATTCATATAATTCACTTCCTTTTGATTCAATTGACTTATGATCCTTTTGGCAAATGTTGTTTTTCCAGCAGCTCCATGCCCGGAAATGCCAATTACAATCCGTTGATCTGCCTCTCTAATCCATTCGATTATTTCATCTATTAACGTATCCATGCTTTCCCCCTTGTCTAAAATAAAAAAACGGTAGTATGAATATCCATCATACCACCATTTTTTTAAATTAATGTTGATTTTTATAAAAATATGCACCCATTACCCATTTACAACTTCTCCACCATTCACATGGATGACTTGTCCAGAAACATAGGAAGAATCTTTAGATGCTAAATAAACATAAGCTGGCGCAAGTTCAGATGGTTGCCCAGGTCGTTTCATCGGACCGTCCGTGCCCCATGAGTCGAGCTTATCTTCTGGAAAAGTGGCTGGAATAAGCGGCGTCCAGATTGGACCTGGTGCAACTCCATTTACACGAATTCCTTTATCCAAGATTTCCTGATTTTGTGATAAGGAACGTGTAAAGGCGACGATCGCTCCTTTTGTCGAAGCATAATCCATAAGGATTGGATTTCCCTTATAAGCTGTAATCGATGTGGTATTAATAATCGCTGCGCCTTCATTTAAGTGTTTCATGGCTGCTTTGGTCAAATAGAACATCGAAAAGATATTGGTTCGAAAAGTACGATCCAGTTGCTCATTCGTGATATCCTCTAAACGTTCACAAACATGTTGCTCGCCCGCATTGTTGACGATGATATCAAGGGCGCCTAAAGTATCGACCGTTTGTTGTACAACCTGTTGACAGAAACGTTCATCTCCCACATCCCCCGCGATGGTTATGCATGTTTGCCCATATTTTTCAACAAGCTTTTTTGTCTTCTCCGCATCCTTATGGGCTTCATAATAGACAACAGCGATATCGGCCCCTTCCTTCGCATACGCAGCCGCAACTGCCTGACCGATTCCACTGTCACCACCTGTAATAATGGCCACTTTCCCTTTTAATTTGCCGCTTCCCTTATAATCATCATCCTCAATCTTAGGTTGAGGATTCATTTGGGATTGACGATCAGGTTCCAAATAATTATCTTGAGGTTCTTGCGTCTTAAGTTCTGGTCTATGATTATTCTGCATGCAATCTCTCCTTTTATGGGTGATCATGTAAAACCTTTACCCATTAAAAAACGAGACAAAACTCATGACCAGGTTCTGGTTAAACTCGGAATTATTCGTAAAATCAGCACCTGGTTATAGCAAAGGAATTTATAACCAAACACCGCTTTCTACGTAATTCGGGCGTCATAAAACAAATCTTCATTATAAACCTGTATGTGACCCTTTTTCTTTATCCCATCCACTCTCGGGCATTATAAACCTTTGTATGTGGACCTTTTTATTGTCCAGTCAATCTCGGGCATTCGAGAGCCGGGCACTATTCCACAATTACTCCTCTTCCTCAGAAATAATATTACCTTCTTCATCAAAAGCGGTTACTTCAACTGGCATGTTTACTTTCTCTTCATCAAATGTAAAATACCAAAACCACAAGTTATCACGAATGAAAAATCGATTGGGTTGTACACCATCCTCACTATTTATGATGATAGACTTTACCTCGTCATTCGCAAATCCACTGATCATCGAAAATTTCTCTTTTAGATCCTTATCAACTTGCCAACTGATCAATCCCCTTTCCACTTTTTCCTCTTTAAACTCTTGGAAATCCAATTCATGGAAGGCTTCCCTTATTTTCGTGAACTCTTTTTCGGTAAGCACTGGCATTATGCCTGATTTACTTTCACAAAAAACTAATTTTGAAGAATAATCTATAAATCGAACTTTACTTGGAGCTTCCAATTGCTTTGAGGCTTGGGCACAGATTCCCTCTTCTGAGTTGGTCGTAGGACGTAACACCATGAAAAGAATGATCGCAATGAATGCTAAACTAAGAATAGCGAATAATCGTTTATTTTTATTCATCTTTATTTCGCCCTCCACTATCTAAAAAGCTGAAATATTTTACCGTTCATTCCGATATTCTATGCCGTGCATATGTTATAGTTTCATGTCCATATGCAATGTTTGCCAAACCGGATCATCCTCCATCCATCTTTCCTCAAAACCTTTTGCCTGCCAAAATGGAATCGCCCCTGGCAAAAATGGATGTGTATGTAAATACAGTTTTTGGTAACCAACATCGTGGCAAAATTGCAATGCTTCCCGAAAAAGCCTCGTCCCAATCCCTAGTCGCCGAGCAAGCGGATCCACATAGCATTTGACAATTTCCGCGGTTGGCCAGTGACGATAGAACGTTTGCAACTGGGAGAATCGACCATCATATGGGCATACACCGATCGTGCCCAACACTTGCCCAGCTTGAGAATATGCAGCATACAGAATGGCACTTTTTCGTTGAAGATAAAATGATTGAAAATGAAGTAGGTCTGCAGGTAGTTGATCTTTTGGCAACATCGGGAAGATCTCCCTCCGAATCCTCATCATAAAGTCGATCACTTGCAGGGAATCATTCTCCTGCACTTTTTTAATCGTATAGTCTTCTAAATAAACGGTCTTCATCACAACCTCTTCTTAAAACAAATAATCCGATTTGCTTCCTGAAAGCCTAAGCGAATATGCATGGCAAAGCTTTCTTCATTATCTAATTCACAGTCACTAGCAAACTCCTTACATCCTTTTCCTTTTGCCCATGCTTCACATTCGGCCACTAACCGTTTAGCGTACCCCTGTTTGCGGAATGATTTCATCACATAAATCCCTTCAAGATACCCTACCGGACTAGAAGTGGTGCCTTCCACATAATCATGCCGTAACTGACATTGGGCAAAACCAATCGCTGTATCATGATGAAAAGCTAAAAACACAGCAGCATTAGGTGATCCAATCAGTTCCTCCATCTCCTGAACGAATTCTTTTAATGAATGACTGGGCCACAACAATAGAGCAAGTTGTGCCGCTAATCGTGCATCTTGCATTTCGGCTTCTTTTAACATTTACTTCCTCCCCAACAAATTTGACATTCCAACTTTCAATGAAACACCCTGTATTCAACCTAGATTATTTTCTAAGTATATAGGGAAAGACAGATTTTTCATAGGCCTAGCCTTTTGAATCTTTAGCTTTATTCACTTTGTAAATATACGTATATAAAAAATGGTGGATTGATAACCAAACACTTGGATCGAGATTTTGTTCAAAATAAATGCATTATAAAACAATACCGATCTGTTTAACATAAAAGAACTTGCCACATTTTTTTAAAACACTACCCCATACTATAGATAGGCTATATTTTAAGGAGGGCTTTTGATGGATTCACTCTGGTTAGAGTATATATGGACATTGCTGATATTAATCGGTTTAGAAGGGATATTGTCTGCTGATAACGCTCTGGTTATTGCTGTCATTGCCAAGCATTTACCAGATCATCAAAAAAAGAAAGCCATCAACTATGGGATTTTGGGGGCCTTTATTTTTCGCTTTGTTTCAATCTTCCTTATCTCATTTATGGCAAACGTTTGGCAGGTGCAAGCGATTGGTGCTGCCTATCTTATTTACATAGGCGGTAAACATGTTTATAAAAAATTTTTCCAGTCGGAAACAAAACAAAAGGACGATCGTACGGATAAGGACAGAACCGATTTTTGGCCAACCGTAGCCAAAATCGGTGTAGCCGATATTGCCTTTGCCATTGATTCAGTCCTTGCAGCTGTTGCACTTGCTGTCACATTACCTGATACCGGATTGCCACAATTTGGCGGATTGGATGGAGGAAAATTTGCCGTTATTGTCATTGGTACGATTGCCGGATTAATTTTAATTAAATTCGCGGCCACTTGGTTTGTGAAACTTCTAGATAAGCGCCCTGGTTTAGAAACAGTTGCTTTCCTAATTGTTGCATGGGTGGGAGTAAAATTGGCGGTGATTACCCTTTCCCATAAAAACGTGGGGATATTGCCTGAGGCCTTCCCACATAGTACCGTTTGGACGATTGTTTTTTGGGGTGTACTTATCTGTATAGCAGTAATTGGATGGTTTTTATCTGGTAGAAATATATCAAAAAAGAGCTAATTGGACTGATGAATGGTATCCATGTAAACCTTAGAATAACAACTGTCGGAACACCTATTATAGGAATTTTGAATAATGTTTCACTTTATCCATTTAATACATCGGTCTCTAGACTTAGATAAAAACAAGGCCGCGGATCGTTAAAAGATAAAGAAGAATTATTTATGATTAGGATAGTTCAAAAGAAAGGAGGAAAAGCAATGAAAAAGTTTTGTATCTTACTATTGGGTATCATTTTAGCCATCATTGCTCTGACAAATCTTGGGAGTATGATCGGCTTTGCGATTTGCTTGCTGATTGTTTACTATTCGCTTAAACAATTTTTAAAAACAGAGTCAACAGGACAAAAAATACTTTGGGGAATTATCGGTCTGATCGGCTTGTCAGGATTACTCGGAAATTTACCGGCTTTGGTAGGAATAGCGGCCATCTGTATTCTTTATGTGGGCTATAAACACTGGAAAAAAGAAAAGGCCGAAGACACAAATCCAGAAGATGATCCCTTTACAAATTTTGAAAGCCAATGGAACGAGCTTGAAAAAAATCTAAAGAATAAAGGAGTTTAAAAAAATGCATGATTTTTTTGAAAAAATGAAACAGGCGATTAAAGAGGATTTTCAGGAAATAAGCAGCAAAGAGAAACAATCTAGTCCGGTCTCCCTCCTTAATAAATATTTGCGGGAATGCGAGGGAGAAGTGAAAAAAGCAGCAAAGCTAATTGGCAGGCAAAAGCTTTTGAAGGATGAATTTCATACCGAATGGACACAGACCGAAAAAATGGCCGAAAAACGTAAACAACAGGGAGCGATAGCGCTTGAAGCAGGCGCTGAAGATTTGGCAGAAATTGCCGTGCGGGAACAGGCTCAATATGAAGAGCGGGCTGAACGTTTGAAACAGGCCTATGAGAATTCCGTAAAACAATTGGAAGAACTTGAGCACAAATATAAAGAAATGCAATTAAAGTTGAAAGATATGCAGATGAAAAGACTGGAACTTATGGGGCAAGAAAACATGGTCATGATGAAAAACAAAATGAACAAAGTACTTAAGGAGGCTGAATTTGGATCTGCTGCTGAAAACTTTGAAAGCATTGGAATGTCCTTCGAGCGTGAGGAAAAGAAAGCTAATGATGAGTATGAAATCAGCATATTCGATGCTCGGATCCAACAGCTTGCAAAAGACATGAATAAAGAAGATTTCGCGCAATAAAGCGTTCTTGTGATAAAATAAATCTAACCGCAACCGATTGGAGGGACAATCATGAAAAAATTTAGCCGAAAAAGTCGAATCGGCTGGTTTATGCTCATTGCAACAACTGGAATCACTTTGGAGCTTTTACTTAATTGGAAGCTACTCGTCCCTCTTCTCATCGGTTGTTTCCTCATTTATTATGGCTTAATGAAAGCACGCCGGGATGCGGGGAAGATTTATTTCATTATTGGTGCATTACTCACCATCATTCCCATCATGTCTACAGCCTTTTTTAAAATTCTTATGATCGGCGCGGTGATTTACGGTCTTATCCAGTATTCAAAAGCCAAAAAACAGGCACAAAAACTTGTCATAAAAACAGTTCCACCTGGTACAAAAGCAAAAGTGAACAGGAAAAAACCGTATATCAAAAATAGACTTACCGGAAATCATAGGGTCGTGAATGAAGTATTTGAATGGGATGATATCAATATACAATGTGGGTTCGGAAATACGATCATTGATTTGGGAATGACCATGCTTCCTCCAGGAGACAGCATCGTTCTTATTCGTGGCTTTATTGGAAATATTCATCTTATTGTTCCTTTTGATGCTTCTATTACCGTTAATCATTCCGCAATCAGTGGGAAATTGAAAATATTTAACCATGAAGAAGAGCTTTTGAATTCCAATGTCATCTACTATACAGATGAAAATAATGAAGTATCAACCAGAAGGATCAAAATCATTACCAATGTTGCTTTCGGAGATGTAGAGGTGAGACGCACATGAAAATGGCCAGAACATTTTCTATTTACTTTGCGTTATTAGCCTTCTGCATTTTTCTACTCGTCTTATTCATGTTGTTATGGACCGTTGATATCAATTGGGATGAGCTCCTCATGCGGAAAAAGACTTTTTTAATCTCCAATTTGCTGTTTATATTCGTTGTTTTCCCATTGATCGGTTTCATTACTGGCTATACGGTTGGAAGTTCACTAGACAAAAAAGCAGAAAAAGTAGAGTTAAGCCTTTTGGAATTAGAAAGAGGGAATTACGACGAAGATTATGGCTCTCAGCTAGAAAAGGGAGATTTTCCAGCTATTTGGCAAGGAATCGAGAGTATACGTAACCGCCTCAAGGAGCAAGCAGGGCTACAACAAAAGTTCTCCAACGAACGAATGAGGTGGAGCAACAAAATGAAAGAAGAAGTTCTGACGCAAGAACGAAATCGGCTTGCGCGAGAGCTTCATGATTCTGTCAGCCAGCAACTTTTTGCTGCAACGATGCTATTATCCGCCATTAATCAAAGCCCAGATCCAGCAAGTGAAACGACTGCAAAACAACGGATAATGGTCGAAGAGATTATCAATGAGGCGCAATCAGAAATGAGAGCTTTACTTCTTCATCTGAGGCCGATTCAATTGGAAGGCAAGAGCCTGAAAGTCGGAATGCAAGAAGTTTTGTCTGAATTAACAGCTAAACTTCCTATGAAAGTGTCTTGGAATTTACAGGATGTTCACTTGCAAAAAGGTGTCGAGGACCACATATTCCGCATCATGCAAGAAGCTGTTTCCAACACATTAAGACATGCAAAAGCACGGACATTGGAAGTGAATATGATGGAAGTGGATCAATATTTATTTTTAAAAGTGATGGATGACGGGAAAGGATTCAATGTCGATGATCAAAAGGCCGGTTCTTATGGGTTGACGAATATGAAAGAGAGAGCGGCTGAAATTGGAGGAACGATCAAGTTAGTCAGCCTTCCGGGGAGAGGAACGAGTATTGAAGTGAAAATTCCTCTACTAGAGGATGTTCAAAAAGTCCGGTAAAAATGACACTGCGAATTTCTTCGTTGGCTTGTTTCTGTGCTGCTCATGTATCAGGATAATGATCTTCTGCTAAATTCGCCCACGTCCTGTGGGCAACGCAGAAGTCAGTACATCCTGTACAAGTCCGCTGCTCGAAACTGCGCCGCCTCGAACTTTCGACGCACAGGATGTGCTAGTGTCGGCGTTAGCGATTGACGTCAGCGCCTTTAGCCGACGGGTCCTTTTTATCCTCCTTTTTGAACACGCACTACCAATCAGGAGGAGAAGTGAAATGATTAAGGTCTTATTAGTGGATGATCACGAAATGGTTCGGATTGGCGTTTCCGCTTATTTATCGATCCAACCTGATATTGAGGTAATCGGTGAAGCGGAGAATGGTATGCAAGGCGTGGAACTTGCCTTATCCCTTCGCCCCGATATCATTTTAATGGATTTGGTCATGGAACAAATGAATGGAATTGAAGCAACATCTGCGATCATCGCTCAATGGCCAGAAGCAAAAATCTTAGTCGTCACAAGCTTTTTGGATGATGAAAAAGTATATCCTGCCCTAGAAGCGGGGGCTACTGGCTATATACTCAAGACTTCCAAAGCAAGTGATATCGCAGATGCCGTTCGTGCTGCCCATAAAGGAAAAAAAGTGCTTGAACCTGAAGTTACGGATAAAATGATGAAGAAGTTTCAGCATCAGGGCAAACGTTCACTTCATGAGGATTTAACGAGTCGAGAAATGGAAATTCTCAACCTCATGACACAAGGAAAAACAAACAAAGAAATGGCGGATGAACTTTTTATCGCGTTAAAAACGGTTAAAACCCATGTCAGCAATATTTTAAGCAAGCTGGAGGTTCAGGATCGCACGCAGGCCGTCATTTATGCTTTTAAAAACGGGGTCATCAAAAAGTGAATCCAGGCTATTGGGATGAGTTTTAAAAAAAACAGGTTTGTTCTCCAACACTGGACAGACCTGTTTAAACAAACTGGCTCAATATATGAGGATAGGTCATGTTAAAGATGGAAGTACATAAAGAAGGCGCTCCTAAAAAGTACCAATAGCATCACTTTGTAGGAGCACGTTATCATTTCTATTATTATCTATTGTTCTCTCTTCTACTAATTGATTAGTAGTTTAGCGACTTATCCATCGCGTCTAGGAGACGATGAGTATTGTCGCATTTGTATTCCCAGAACATTATTCCGCCCAATTCTTCGCTCGCTACATATTTACATTTATGTTGAATCGATTCTTCATCATCGTAGGTAATGAAAGTACGGCCATCAAAAAGATAGGGGGCCTTCGCCTCGTCATCCCAAAAACGGGTAAATCCATTCATGTTGATATAATGAGCGGCAAGTTGAGAATAATCTGGACCATATCCTCCTGATCCCGCCGTCATTTGATGTAACCCATTATTTTTATCGGGCACATCTTTCCACATACGAGAATAAAATGCGGCCCCTATCACAATCTTCTCACGCGGAACCCCAGCATGAACAAATAGATTGACAGATTGATGGACACTAATTCTGAAAAGATCCCCGGTTGGCGTATATAAATTCGTATGGTGCCCTGTTAACGTTTGGAATCCCCCACGCAAGTCGTATGTCATCAACTGAACATAATCTACATACTTTTGCACCTCCCCCATCTCAGTTCCATCTATGTAATACTGATCAGCACCTGCAGCGATCGTCAAAAGATAATATTTACCGGTTTCCTTTTCGAGCTCATTCAATGCCTCTCTAATGTCTTTCAGTAAGTAGGTAAAATTTTCTTTATCAGCCGGCGAGGAATGAATGCCTGCTTCACCATAGCAAGGGTATTCCCAATCAAGATCAATCCCATCAAAAGAATGTTCCTTTACTATTTTTACAGCACTGTCGGCCATAAGCTTTCTTCCTTCGACAGTTGCAGCCGCTTCTGAGAATCCCCCGGCACTCCATCCACCAACAGACAATAATATGGTGAGATTTGGATTGATCGTCTTTAATTCCTTAAGACGATCTAGGTTCTGCAAATGATCGACCCGAATTTCATCCTTGACTACATGGCCGAATGCAACATTTAAATGAGTTAATGTCAAAGCATCTTCAGTACGGATACTAAGTAAAGAACCGTCTCCAGCATAGCCCACTATTTTATATTTTTTCTCCATTTTTAAATTCTCCTTCTATCATTGAGTAATTGAGTCTAGAAGACAAAGTTTGATATTGCGGAATTCAGCATAGCCGCCATGATCTTGAAGTCCAATATGGCCTCGACGGGGACGATCACGCCAAGCATATATAAACTTATTATCTGTTCCATCCGGATTTTTTCCGGCAACGGACCATTGATCAATATCCGCTTCCACAACCATTGTGCCATTTAATGTAAGCTCGATCAAATTACGGTCGCATTTAATCATCACTTCATTCCATTCGCCGGCTCGCCGAACCGCATTCGAAGAAGGTGCGACGAGATCGTATAAGGCACCTGAGCTATTCTTGGCCATTTCTTTCTGATCGAAAGTGTCCCAAATTTGCATCTCAAGACCAGTATTCACTGGGTCCTCAAGGTCTGTCCATCTGAAAAAAATACCACTGTTGACACCTAGCTCTGTTCGATATTCTAACTGCAAAATAAAATCTTCAAATTGATCAATCGTATACAAATAACCGTTCGTCCCACCTTTACAAATAATCATTCCATTGTGTGCTAGCCAACCTTCTGGATGAGTTGTTGCAGCCCAGCCATTTAATGTTTGGCCGTCAAATAATAATCTGTATCCTTGATTTTGTTCTGTTTCATTTAAAATGTTCAAAATCATTCCTCCTTGTAATTTATCACATATAAATAACCTTCACCTTTTGATCCCCATTTTCCTGCTTATAATGTCATTAGTATGGTTGTCATTTTATTTTATTTATATTAAAGTGGAACCGTCCGGACGGTGGTTTATATTACAATCAATTATTTATGCTGGCCCCACCATCTAGAGAAGAAATACATACTACTTTACAAGATTTAAAACAATTTATAATGGGGGAAAAATAAATGGGATATATTTGGCTTGCTATTGCGGTGATCGCTGAAGTCACCGGCAGCTCTTTATTAAAACTAACGGATGGCTTTAAACGTTTGCTCCCAACGAGCGGTGTCATGGTTGGGTATGCTATTGCCTTCTATGCATTATCTCTTTCATTAAAGAACTTACCACTTGGAATTGCCTATGCCATTTGGGCAGGTGTTGGGACCGCATTAACCGTCCTTGTGGGAATAATCTTCTACAAAGAAACCATTCATTTTAAAAAAGCCATTGGCATTCTATTTATCATCGGTGGCGTCGTACTATTAAATAAAGGAGTATAGGAATATGAAAGGATATATTTTATTAAGTATTGCCATTGTTTCAGAAGTTCTTGCCACATTATGTTTAAAGCTGTCAGAGGGCTTTTCCAATATCATTCCCTCCATCGGGGTCGTGTTCGGCTATGGCCTAGCCTTCTATCTTTTGAGTCAATCCCTCGCCTATATGTCCCTCAGTTTGGCATATGCCGTATGGTCAGGGGTCGGAACAGCCCTAACAGCTATTTTGGGCATTCTTGTCTTTTCAGACCCGCTTAGCTTCTGGGTCATCCTCGGAGTTGTTTGCATTATTTTAGGAGTCGTGTTGTTAAATACCTCTAAAGCTACATCCGAAGAGGAAGCTACATGATAAAAAGCTTCCTCTGTTCTAGGAATCATCCAATGTGAAATGATTCCTCTTGGATACTTTTGTTTTCAATATCTTGGGCACAACGAAGCATTTTGGAAGATTGACCGCCTACAGCCTAGTTTTTGTAGAGCATTTCGCATTATGGTTTCCACCTAAACCACCTTCCATGTCCGTCTGTTTGTGCGATGACTTTGTTATATTCCATCCCCTTTACGAATGAATCGAGATGAAGGTCGCTATCCCATATATTGTTATAAAGGTGAAAGACATCTCTTTTACTTCCAAACCGCTTCACATGCTCCAATAAAAGCCGTTTACGATCTACGGGGATTTGATTAGCCACATGCGTATGGAACACACATATCGCTGAATCATTTGGAATTTTCTCCATAATACGGGGCAGCAGTTCAATTCCATCCCCCTCTATTAAATGAAGTTCCTCCCTATTCTTGCTAACACATGCTGAAGCCTGCCTAAATAATGCTCTTCTCTCTGTATGCTCTGGCCAAATTAAAGCATTCAACCATAATGCATCCTCACTATTTGAAAGATCATTAATATGCAAATCAAGCCCATATCTGTACGTAACAGGTGGACTGACTTTAGGAAAAGTTGGCCTATTCTCCCCTATGATCTTGGATTGAATATGAACAGCTGATTTATCATCTCCATACATTTCACCCGTATTGTAAGAGTAGGAATATTTATCCCACAAAAGTTGAAAACCCGCACTTGTTCCGATCTCAATTAACGCTAATGGCTTTTTAGCTTTATGATAAATGTGCGAGAAACATGGATAGAGGTATCCACAACGTCTTACTTCATTGGTCTGAACCATTTCTTCTCGCAATATAGGGATTATCGACTCCCTATATGTTAAACAAAAATCTTTGAAATATGGAAAAGATTCTTTGAGTGCTTTGGGTTTATCCACTATACTCGGATAAAAACTACTAACAGTGTGTTCTTTTCCCTGTAGTAAAAGATAATGAACAGCACCGAAAAATAAGTTTGGAATGGGTTGCCCTTCCCGAGTATATGAACTTAGTTCAAGCATGTCATCATCGTCAGCGATTTTCATTGCCAGATATTCGTATAATTCACTCGAACCTGCACATTCCCGTTCAGCAAAGGTTTTGAATCGATTAGATAACTGTTTTTTCTCCATTTTCATCCCCATCCTTGGAAACTTTCAAACAATTACTAAATAGACTGAACGATTCTGTATGTCTCCTTTCCTTCAGTCAGTTTCTTCTATTTAATTTCCGGCGATTACAATCAAAATTTAAATGAGGGCCCCCCGATAAAATGGACCAATCCGATAGCCAGCTTTCGTATAGAAATACATGTTATCCTGCCCCCTGAATGACTAGACTATTTTCATCTAAAGATTTTGTTGGAGGAAGATTTCTAACTTCCATATTTAATAGCCAACATGGCAACAATTAAACCAATGATGCCCGAACAAGTAACGACGAGGACGCTTCCGATCCATGTACCAACACTTCCACCTAGCAAGGAGCCGACAGGAGCAGCCATAGCTGAAAGACTGGTAGCTGCAGTAAATATGCGACCTATTAAATGTTTGGAGGCTATTTTTTGTAGCATTGTAAAGACAAGCACATTTAGTGCACCGGCTGGAATCCAGGAAATCATATAGAGGAACAATGTAAGCCATGCTACTGGCATCCCGAAAGAAGTAAAACATAATAATAAAAAATGTCATGTCACTACTGTAACTATAATAAAAACAACCTTTTCCATTCTTATTTCCACTTCCTACATTTTCCGTCCCAAATCAACATTAAATAGTGCTCCTCTTCATACATATACTACATGAATGATAAAGTAAAGGGAATATTCAGTCTCTCTTTACTAACGTACTCAAGAAGGATAAGTTATACTTAGTTCTGTATGATCTAGGGGGAGAATCCGTGAAAAAGAAACTAGGTTTATTCGTATCTATCATACTTCTTATTGGTTTTATAGCCGGCTGTAGCCAGAAGACGAATTATGCAACAGATGGACCATTTGTTGTCTTTACTTATTCGCCTGCTGGACCAGATGAATTTCGGAATATGTACTCACGTAACTATGCCCTTTATGAAAACGGCAAGCTTATTTTATATACAGAGCCCGAAAATAAATTAAAGATTGGTGATAATGCTCCCGTATCTGAAAGCCAACTCACGAGTGATGAAGTAGCAAAGGCAAAACAACTTATTGAGCAAAATAAATTTTGGAAGTTTAAAGAAGATGTGTCTACAGAATCTCAAGATGGGGTTTTTCTTTATCTGACCGTTAATTTAACGGATGAGTCCAAAACAGTTGGTGGCTTAAATCCAAGCGAGCCAAAATTTATCGAGATAACGGATTATATCTCTAATTTAGTAACTAAAGAAGAACGTAAAGCCTGGAATAAGGAAATCAAAGACCATATTTACAAGATGAATCCAGAATAGAGCCCCTTCATTGCTACGGTTAATCGCTTTGTAATACTTAAACCAAGGCCACACTTCCTAGAAATTGTGGATTCCTTACCATGAAGTATTGCTGCTTAGCAAAGTTCCTAAACTATGTATTTAATCTATATCCCCTAAAAAAGCAGGGGATTCTTTACCTGCGTCATAATAGATTCTGGATCTACGTTTTCGAGGATCTCTCGACTTTTCGTACATCCAACTCCAATATGGATCTACGTTTTTGAGGATCCTTCGGCTTTTCGTACATCCAACTCCACTTTGGATACACGTTTTCGAGGATCTCTCGACTTTTCGTGCATCCAACCCCACTTTGGATACACGTTTTCGAGGATCTATCGGCTTTTCGTGCATCCAACTCCACTTTGGATCCGCGTTTTCGAGGATCCTTCGACTTTTCGTATATCCAACCCCACTTTGGATACACGTTTTCGAGGATCCTTCGGCTTTTCGTACATCCAACCCCACTTTGGATACACGTTTTCGAGGATCCCTCGACTTTTCGTACATCCAACCCCACCACTCCCCCTATCAAAGTATTCCTCCGTTGACGATATAGGAAAAGAGCGTTACCATAAAGTTGAATATTTCCTTTTAGTTGTGTTTTGGGTCAGGTAATCTTTGTTTTCAACAAAAAGCAAGATCTCCGCTTATTATTTTTGTAATACGATAAAAGTTCTAATTTTTTCAGCAAAATACAAAATCAGATTTCAGTCACCTTTCATTTTACAGAAAGTTAAATCTCCCCTTTGTTATTAGAGGCCCGCTACTAAGAATTAAAGTACAAGTTAAAGTTGGTGTATTCCATGAACCTTCTTAGATTACGTTTTTATATCGAGATTTTAGCAATATCGACAGGAATCGTACTTTTAATCTGCATACTTCCCATTCAGGTTTTATTCGAAGGAGAAATAAGAGTCCAAACAATTGTATGTGGTTCAATACTTTGGTTTACCATTATACGCCATAATGAAACATTTCATTTTCTTATAAACAAATGGTTCAAACGGTAAATTTTTCCAATGTTTGCTAGTCGCTATGCGGGTAACGGTATTTGCAGTAGATGGTTCTACTTATTATGTTTTTCTTTGCTCCCGTAATTTGAGCGGCCATTTCAGGATCAAAGACATGTGGTTATAGATTAGACTATCCCCCGGCCACATTACCGAGGGAATAAGGAGAAAATCAGATTATATACTCCAATTACGTCTAAAAACACAATAATGATGGCGATTGGCGCCACATATTTTATTAGTAAAAGCCATCCGGCAAATATTTTCTTACCGTAGCTGGAACCGGAACTTATTTCTTCCCATAATGTTTTTCTGTTGATTTTAAATCCAACAAAAATGGAAATGAGCAAAGCGCCCAATGGCATTAAGATATTTGAAACAAGATAATCAGAGAGATCAAACATTGTTTTTCCAAATAGTGTAAAGTTACTCATGACTCCTGCAGATAATGCAGAAGGAATGCCAACGATAAAAATCAAAATCCCAGTTATCCATGTGATCTTCTGGCGTTTGCGCTGTTCCCCTTTTGTGACTGCTGCGACGATAATCTCTAGCATCGAGAATGCGGATGTTAGTGTAGCAAACAAAAATAACACTAAAAATAGAATCAAAAAGAGAGAGCCAAACGGAATTTTATCGAATACGGCTGGCAGAACAACAAACAATAATCCGGGACCTTCGGTAGGTTCAAATCCTAATGAAAATACGGCCGGGAAAATGGCGAGTCCTGCTAATAACGAGATTAAAACATTCATCATCACGATGGTAAAGGCAGATTTAGGAAGATCCTCTTGTTTAGATAAATACGAACTGTATGTCACCATAACAGATACCCCGACACTGATGGAAAAGAAAGATTGCCCAAGAGCAAATAAAATGGTTTTTGATGATAGATTGGAAAAGTCCGGATATAAAAAGAAGGAAAGTCCTTCACTAATATTATCCAATGTTAAGGAACGAATAATTAAAATAAGAAAAGCAATAAACAGGGCAGGCATCATAATCTTGCTTGCCCGTTCAATTCCTTTCTGCACCCCTCTTGCTACAACAACAATCGTAATAATGATAAAAATAAATTGCGCCATAATGGCATAGGAGGGATTGGCAATCAAGTTATTGAATACATCTCCATACATTTGCTCAGAAAGTCCAGCTAAATGACCAGCCATTGTCTCGTATAAGAAAATCAGGATCCATCCGCCAACAACGCTATAGAAAGATAAGAGGATGAAACATGTCACCATTCCAAGTACCCCTATGAGATGCCAACTAGACCCTGGAGCAAAAAATTTATAAGCCGATACGGCGTCTTTCTGTGATCCGCGCCCGATAATAAATTCTGCCAATAAGATCGGCATTCCAATGAAAATTGTAAAAATTAAAAAGATGAGAAAAAAAGCTCCCCCACCCGAAACACCCGTTATATACGGAAATTTCCAAATTGCGCCTAATCCTATGGCAGAACCAGCAGTAGCTAATATAAAGCCTAGTTTTGAAGTCCATTGTTCTTTCAATTGTGTCATTGATATACTCCTTATGTAAAAACGCCATGATAGTATGTGAATCATATATACTTCCAAAACATAATCAAGCATACATGGAAGTGCCTTAAAAGTAAAGAAGATCGTAATAGCATTAAAATGCTGCTTTTTTTAGATGCAAGGGTGTATAATGAATGATTTTTTCGATAGATGGACTCTCACACGATTGCTTTCCCATACTGGATATTTTATCTAGATTAGTGCCTGGGTATGCCCAAAGGTTGTTTCATCCTTTATTATCTCTCCAAAGTCTCTTAGTATTACAACTGTTAGGAGGGTAAAATAAGCGCTGGGCTCCACCGCTAGTATAAGCGGGGCTTAGCCAGGCCCCAAAAAGGATGTCTCGCATTTCCCCCTCCTAAATCAATCGCAAAAGTGCGTGTAGTTTCACTTCTACACCTTAGTCATCTATATTGACAAGAATTCTACCTCGATGATGACTCTTAAGAACGGAAGGCAACAGTTCTGGCAATGCCTCTAATGTAACTTCCTTGAAGATAAAATCATTCAGCCTATTGGGTTTTAAATCCGTTGATAAACGTTCCCATACATTTTTGCGTTCTTCCATCGGGCAATATACTGAATCAATTCCCAGTAACGAAACACCACGTAATATAAATGGAAACACGGTTGTTGGGACTTTTACTCCCGCTGTTAACCCACTCACAGCAACACTGCCGCGGTATTTTATTTGGCTCAAAAGCGAGGCTAGCGGTTCCCCACCTACCGGATCAATGGCTCCCGCCCATTTTTGTTTGCTAAGATTTTTTAACGTACCATTATAAACAGCTTCTCTATCGATCACTTCATCCGCACCTAACTGATGTAGATAGGCTTCTTCAGATAATTTTCCCGTGCTCGCTACAACATGATACCCTTTCTTTTTCAACAGAGCGATCGCAATACTACCTACGCCCCCCGTTGCACCTGTTACAAGAACGGAACCACGTTCTGGATTCAGCCCGTTCTCTTCTAGTCTTTGAATGGATAACGCAGCCGTAAAACCCGCTGTTCCTAATATCATACTTTCTCTTAAGGTTAAGCCTGCTGGGAGCGGCACGATCCATTCTGAAGGGACACTTGCATATTCACTATAGCCGCCAAAGTGGGAAACGCCTAATTCATAACTCGTTACGATAACGGCGTCCCCTTTTTTATAGCGTTCATCTTTTGACAAAACGACTTCTCCAGCTAAATCAATTCCTGGAATAAACGGATACTGATTCACTATTTTCCCATCGGGGTGAGCCGCAAGACCATCTTTATAGTTTATGCCGCTATATTTCACTTTAATTAAGACATCATCATCTGGTAAATCAGAAGGTTCCATTTCCTTGACCTCTAAATTTAAACCTTCATTTTCTTGCTCTATTACTAAAGCTTTGAATGTATTTTCCATCATACGACCTCCAACTTGCTTATATACTTTGTACGTATAGACATGGTAGTATTCGATCAAGAGAATTTCAACTAAAAATCTCTTAAGTAAGTAGAGGCTTTATTTTATTTATCCCTACTTCAAACGATGTCTCAATATAGCCAATGATCTGGTCAAATGTAAAAACATTAAGGTTTTCATTTAAACCTTCCTGATCATAATCCATATCGCCCAATACATAAGGGATGAAGTTTTCAACGTCCTTGGCTTTCACCTCTTCCAAATCTAAAATGGCAGGAAAATGACTAAACGTTTTTCTCAATTCATTGGTAAAACTATAGTGTTCTAATAATTTCCCATTTAATAAGCGGAAATCATTATGGTATAACGTGTATAATCCTTCAATAGCATCCATTCTGTTCCTTAACCAGGAAAGATAAAAGCCTCTGAGCCAAATGTCATCCGCAATTAAATGAGCATAATACCCGATTAAATAATCATTTTTATTTTCTAGATGTGAACGATACTTATGTAAAAATCCTTGTTCATCCACATGTCTTGAATAATCAAGGGCATCACCTATAAAAAAGTGGGAAGCGTTTTTTTCCTCGTGTGAAAAAACAGCGTCTGGAGCCACACTTCCAAGCAAAAAGGATGTTTTATCCTCTATCGATAAAGCTTCCGCTATTTTATGCCCGATAATTGAATGCATGATTCTTGAACCCATTCGTCCTCCTCCTATCATCATTCATTAAATTCTGACAATATAAGTGTAGCATAAGAGACTGCTTTTAGTGAGGATTTTACGGATGGTTCCGGGATAAAATTTACTAAAAACGAGTATTTTTCAACTTGGATGCTCTATTTTTCGTTACTTAAAACGGCTTGTAAGAAACACCTTCCCTTTACTATTATTTGCAACTTCAATCGCCTTTTTTACGTCTAGCAAATCATACTGTGCATCAGCCTTCATTAAGCGTAATTGTTGATTTTCTACGAGATTTATTAAACGATTAAAAGTTCTGTGCCATTGAGCTACCGAAACCTTATGATTCCAATGACGTAAATGAAACATATTCGCATTCACTTTTGCTTTGTTGACAATATCTGCCCAATTGACTTGGATCCCGGATAAAAGACCAATGGTGAGAAATTGTCCATTAGGGCGTACACAGAAGGCCAAATCATTCCCGTCCGCACCCCCGATCGAATCAATCGCAGCGTTTGCCCCTACGCCATTGGTTAAATCCATGATGGTTTCATAGAGTGGTATTTGCGAAGTATCGATCACACGAGAAGCCCCTAGTTCAAGTAAATCGTTTGTGTATGTATCATTCCTCGTCACCGCAATCAGGCGAAATCCGAGAACCTTCGCTAATTGGGCAAAAATATGCCCAATCGCAGAACCACCAGCATTCATTACTAAATAATCATTCGCTTTTAGTTTTAAAACTTCCTTACAAATCACCCATGCTGTAACTGGATTAATATACAATTGGGCCGCCGTAACATCATCGATAGAATCTGGGATGGGGACAGCAAATTGGACTGATGTTTTCACAAATTCTTGCCATGTCCCTTCACCACGCAGAGGCAAAACTCGTTGACCGATCAGACTTTTAGAAACGAAAGGACCGACCTTTTCGACAATTCCCACACCTTCATACCCAGGAATCGTCGGTAGCGAAATTCGATGAGCATAGGCCCCGCTGATCGGGATCAAATCAGAAGGATTAATGGGTCGTGTCAACATACGTACAAGGACTTCATGCTCTTTTAGAGGTTCAATGCTTTTATCTTCAATCATTAATACATCTTCTGGGCTACCAAATTCGTAGAATCTAATACATTTTGCATTCAAGACGATAAATCTCCTTCATCCATTATCTTCCTTTTCCGTTAACATCAAATACTTCATCGGTGTTTTTTACATAATTACACATATAATAACATTTGACCGCAAATCATTTTTACACTACATATTTTGCGTTTAACTACAAACCATAGTTTATATAAACCTTAAAATACAAGGGGGTATTTTAGTCAAATGAAACACCTGTGGATGTTGGTATGTCTATTTCTATGCTTCAGTCCTGTTTCTTTAACCGGTCAAATGCCGGTAAATCACATTTTTATGCTAGGTAATGCACAAGCTTTTTCAAACGCAAATCCTCCATCTGATTTATCGAAACTGAAAAATAAATATAAAAGCACCTTTTTAATGAGGGGACCGGAGTCAAAACGGGAAGTCGCCTTGACCTTTGATGATGCCCCAGATGAAACTTTCACACCGATCATATTAGATATTTTAAAACAAAAAGACGTTAAAGCCACCTTTTTTCTTGTAGGATATCGTATTGAAAAATATCCCGAAGTGGTAAAACGGATTGTGCAGGAAGGGCATGCAATCGGGAATCATTCATATAACCACCCAGATTATTTAACCCTCAGTCATACAGATTTTCAAAATCAGATAGGCAGAACGGATGAATTAATCGAATCATATACCGGCTTCAGGCCATCCATTGTTAGACCGCCATACGGAAATATCAATGAAAAACAGCTGGAATGGCTTGCTTCACAGAAAAGAGTAGTCGTGAACTGGAATGTGGACTCTTTAGACTGGAAGGGGTTGGATGCAGAACAGGTAACAAACAATATTCTTGTAAATGTGACACCGGGATCGATCATTTTGCAACATTCTGGCACCGGTGACGGCGGGGATTTATCAGGGACAATTCATGCGTTGCCAACTATCATTGATGAGCTAAGAAAAGATGATTTTAAATTGGTCACAGTTCAGGAAATGCTAGGAGTTCCCGCCAAGCAATGATGAATATGTTTTTGGGAAATACAAAAAACTCTACTAGCTATACCGTGCAAATCAAGCGAAGATAGCGCTCTTATATAAACTTTTTTAAAAACTCCATAAGGGCAGCGTTAAATTCCAGAGGGTTATCCTGATTGGAACAATGACTTGCATTTGGGATTTCAACCAAATGGCAATAGGGTTCATTTGCTGCCCATGAGGAAGCAATTTTTTTAATATTACCTGTTTGATCGCTTTCCCCATAAACCAGTAGAATCGGTTTATTTATTTTATATCCTTCTTCATAATGTAAGCATGCAGCCGTTTCTAAAAATATTTTTATAAAATCCTTTTTGCCGATTTTATGGAATGACTTTTCTAAATAAATTTGTACTTCCGAGTTTAAAGCACTTGCTTTTACACTTGCACGAACTAAGTAGTCCCATGGGTATAAACGTATTAAAAAGGGGGTTAATTTTAGCGTTAATTTCTCAAAGCCAGTTAATTTCATTGTATTACAAGTACAGTCAACCAACACCAATTTTTCGACCTTATGTGGATAATAAAATACCAATTCCTGGGCGATGTTGCCACCCATTGATTGCCCTATAAATGTGGCTTTATCAATACTTTCTATATTCAGTATTTCAAGTAAATCTTCCATTAGCACTGTAATACTAAACTTGTTTCCCATTGGTCGCGATAAACCATGACCTCTTGCATCCCAAAGCAAAACATTAAAATCTTTACTTACTGTTTGTAATTGTTCAGCAAACATATTATGATCAGCGCCAGCCCCATGTAAGAACACTAGCCATGGGCTACTCTTATTTTTGGAAATCCAATAGTGAATCTTGCATTCATCCGTCCTCAAAACTTTTTCATATAATAATTCAACCATAGAAACACCTCGATTGTCATTTACGCAGAACATATGAATCGCCATTTTCTATCTTCTTTTACCCTAAACCTTGTTAATTCAATATTTAACCACCTTGTTTTTCCTCATTAGATCAAGTTTGAGAACCATTATTCAAACAGCAAGATGTTAGGATCTTGATGATAACAGTGAACGAGCATGGCATGTAATTGGCCCCGATGGTGATAAATATGGGCTAAGATCTCTAACAGCCACTCATATCGCGTGTACGTCACCCCCCAATAGGAGGTCGTTTCCATTTTAAGTTCTTCCTCAGATAAATTCAGATACTCATTTTTTAATGCTTTAAAATTTGTACGTAACCCTTCCTTAATGGAGGCCAATGCTTTATAGGAAACGTCGGAATAAAATTCTTCCATTTCTTCCTTTGTTGCTGCCTTTGCTATACGCCTATCTGCTTCACAGATTACGGCTAAATGTTCTAATAGTTCTCCGATCGAATGTTTTTCGGGTGTAGGTCTTCCGTTAATGTTCCGATGATTTTAATGATGGTTTCCACTGCTATCTCAATTTGATGCAGTGCAGCTGTACATTTCATATGCTCCTCCTTAACAAAAACTCCAACGACTAATGAGAGCCGCATTCTAGAGTTAATAATTTCCCCACTTTATAGCCAATATGTCGTACAATCCTTACTACGGTGCATAAAACCATACTCAATGAGATATCTTCTGATGGTTACATAATCGCTATATATTGATTTTAATATCTCATTTACCTCCTTTTCTGTGTAAATTTTATTCCGTTCAAAGCGACTTATAATATTTTGCAATACAATTACCTTTCGTTTTTCCATACTTGGAAATATATCAAGTGGCCCCTCGATCCCTTGCTTAAAATAGGTTGATAGCACCTGTTTCTTCTCTGCCTCTGTAATTGCGTAACGATCATC
Organism: Bacillus subtilis; assembly: GCF_008764245.1. Taxonomy (GTDB): domain Bacteria; phylum Bacillota; class Bacilli; order Bacillales; family Bacillaceae_C; genus Lederbergia; species Lederbergia ruris. Next base: position 936 of record NZ_VTQV01000031.1, on the reverse strand, counting down.
CACCATTTTTGCCTCCTTGTGAAAGTGAATTAATTGGTGCTCCTTGTTTTGTTTCGAATGTTTATGCACTATATTCATTATTGTGCTGCATTTTTTAAAATTTGTTCGATTTCTCGGAATCCAAGTCTTTGTGCATGCTCCAATGGCGTAATTCCATCGCCATCACCAATTTGTATATCTGCCCCATGGTCCACTAACAATTGCACGATTTCTTGATGATTCTTTCCTCCATCACCTAAAATGACCGCTTCCATTAATGCAGTCCATTGTAAATCATTGATATGATTTACATCGACATCAGAATTTGTCAGTAGTTCTTTCACAACCTTTACATGCCCACGTTCTGCTGCTGGGATTAGGGCCGTTCCTCCAAATCTGTTTGTCAATGTCGGATCAGCCCCTGCCTCAATCGCTAATTTGACAATATCAAGATATCCTGATGCTCCAGCATATAAAAACACATTATTTAACTGGTTATCGCGAATATTAATATCCGCTCCTTTATCGATTAGCGCTTCTACTACCTCTACCTGGTTACCATAAGTCGCTGCCACAACCGCCGTTCTTCCTTGTTCATCAGTCCCATCAATATCTACACCTTTTTCAAGAAGGCGCAAAACCTCTTCTACATCGCCTTTTTCTGCCGCTAAGATAAATTGATTTTGATTCATTGGTATATCCTCCTCTGTATTTGATTCTGCTTTTTCTGATAAGGGATCTGAATAATCTGAATCAGATTGGCATGCAACAAGTAAAATCATCACTATAACGATCCATATAGGAGTCGTTATTCGCATGTCTACCTCCTCCTTCCCTATATACCCGGGACAAATAATTAAACGAGTCTCACATTTATTTTCTCTTATGTAATAACATTAGTGTTGCATAAACAAAAAATAAATTTGTCAAGTGTTTCCGACTAAAATTTAGTCGGAA
>NZ_VTQV01000030.1 GCF_008764245.1 Bacillus subtilis | reverse complement strand
GATTTGCATACTTACTAACTGTACGTGGGTCAACTTCCATTCTCCTTGCCACATCGGCATAGGATTCACCTTTTTGATTTACCTCATGTCTGATATAATCAATTTGTGCCACTGCTAACATCTCCTAATAACCTCCTGTCGAACGTTGTTGGTCCAACGAGGAGTTTAAAGTTATTTGGAGGAGTTGGCAAGTGGCGTATTTAATTTATGTATGCCCTACGGGCCATACATAAATTAAATGCCAATCCCTACATTATTAGTTTGCCATAAACAAGTTTATACGCATAAAGATATCAAGCAGCTTCTTATGGCAATTGATAGGCTATAAGAAAGCTGCTTTTTGTAGCTTTGAAACAAAGTTTGATCAGAAAGGCATGACAAGCCCGGATAATACCCTAAACAAGACGAATCCATTTTGAAAAAAGGATTGATCAAAATGGATTCTCTCTTTGTGAAATGATATACAATTTTTATAAAAAGGTTTGACCATTTTCCTCCTTTTGTTGTTAAACAATCGCGCCCGATTCTGGCATAGTTTACAAACTTTGCTTATGTGATTGTAAAAGCGATAGAAACTTCTTTTTTGTATATGTATATACCGTTGGAATGGAGGTGTTTTCTGTCGCTACTTCATCTTCTAACTGTATATGATTGGCATTTATCTTTCTAATAACAAACATATTGCCTTCATACTCACCTTGACGGAAATTATCCAATGCAACAAAATCGTAAATGAGATTAAATGTTTCAATATCCATCATTTCGTCTTCGATAAATTTTTCAAACATACCTCCATCTTTACTCATCATTTCACCACCTTAGTGTATTTAACAAAATGGCCCGTTTGTTGCACTATCCCAATCCATCTTATCAATGTAATTGTATCAAACTTATTTTCAAAATCACAGCTTCTTTTTCTCTAAATTATTTGTCTGCTACTTGTATGTTACGTGTATGCTACGTGTGAATTTTCCCCTGTTTTTAAAGCACCGCATATACAGTAAAAACCCCCAACCATAGGTGGTTGAGGGATTTGTAAGTGTTGATTTATTAACGTTTTGAGAACTGAGGAGCTCTACGCGCACCTTTAAGTCCATATTTCTTTCTTTCCTTCATTCTTGGATCTCTCGTAAGGAGACCTGCACGCTTAAGTGGGCTACGGAACTCAGGGTCTACTTGGAGTAGCGCACGAGCGATTCCATGACGGATCGCGCCTGCTTGTCCTGTGTAACCTCCACCATTTACGTTTACTAAGATATTATAGCTTCCAAGTGTTTCAGTTGCTGCAAGTGGTTGTTTGATCACTTCACGCAATGTTTCAAATGGAATGTAGTCTTCTACTTCACGATTGTTGATTACGATACGGCCATCACCTGGTACTAAGCGTACGCGAGCAACGGAGCTCTTACGGCGACCTGTGCCATAGTATTGAACTTGTGCCAATCTATTTCCCTCCCTTTATTATCCGCGAAGCTCGTAAGTTTGCGGTTGTTGTGCTTGATGTGGATGCTCAGCTCCAGCATACACATGTAATTTTTTGAACATTTGACGTCCTAGACTTCCTTTTGGAAGCATACCTTTAATAGCTAGCTCCAACATTTTCTCTGGATATTTTGTACGCATTTCATATGCAGTTCTTGTTTTTAATCCACCAGCATATCCTGTATGACGGTAGTAAAGTTTATCATTTAGTTTATTGCCTGTTAGTTCGATTTTTTCAGCGTTAATTAGAATAACATGGTCACCTGTGTCCACATGCGGTGTGAAAGTTGGTTTGTGCTTACCGCGCAAGATGGACGCAACTTCAGTAGCAAGACGACCTAGTGTTTTACCTTCGGCGTCAATCACGTACCATTTACGTTCAATCTCGCTGGCTTTAGCCATATACGTAGTACGCATTCATTACCCTCCTAAATTAAAAATTCCAAGTTCGTATTTATTTTCATCATAATAAGTTTCCGGGGCTTATCATGGAATTAAAACAATACCATAGGATATCTTACCGTTTTTCAGCCGTAAAGTCAAGAAAAAAATCAATACACCTGGTTAAGTTGTTAACAAGAAAAGCGGAAGGCGGTTGTTTAGGGGCGACAAGCAAATGTTCCTGAACCTAGGAAGGGCGGTTTTTCCCTTCCTAGGTTCAGGGTTATTTGACCTCGAGCCCCTACCGCCTGTAGCTAGACATCGAAGGATGAATCGATGTTGACTTACGCAAGCAGGTACCGAAAGTTTGCTAGGCGCTGGGCGCTGGAGCTGGACCAACACACTTTCCTTTCTAGAATACAAGCCTATCTATCCATTATATTCAACTTGCCATAAGTATAACCCTTGTGGTGGCGCTGTTTTTCCTGCAAGTTGTCGATCACGGCCTTGCAAGATTCCAAGCATATCGGAAGCTTTTCTTTTTCCAGATCCAACTTCTAATAATGTTCCTACGATGATTCTCACCATATTATGCAAAAAGCCATTCCCCGTAATGGTAAAGATGACCTCATCACCCTTGTTTTCCACCTTAATCTCACTCACTGTACGTACTTTATTCAATACTTCTGCCTTTGCTGAACAGAAACTTGTAAAATCATAAGTTCCTACCAAATGATTCGCAGCAAGTTTGACTTGATCCAAATCTAGCGAAAACGGATAATGTGTCGCGAAATGATGGCGAAAGGGGTCTCTCGTCTTTTGGGTATATACCCTGTATTTATATGTTTTGTGACTTGCATCAAAACGAGCATGGAAATCTGAGCTAACCTTTTCGATATCCATCATCACAAGATCATCAGACAATAATGCATTTAATCCCTTTTTCCATTTTTCTGTCGGAATCTGTAAAGGAGAATCAAAGTGTATCACTTGTCCCCTCGCATGAACACCAGCATCTGTCCGCCCAGATCCTACAATCTTAACCGTATGATGCTTATGCATCTTTGCTAAGGCCTTTTCTAATTCCGCTTGAATCGTGCGCCCATTTGGTTGAATTTGAAATCCTGAAAAGGCCGATCCATCATATGAAATCACTGCTTTATATCGTTGTAGCTCTTCCATCAACCATCACGACCTTATGAAGATCAATAGTATTGTTAATACGACTAATACTAATTCAATTAAAGTGTCTCGAGTATGCCATTTCAACACACGATATTTTGTCCGGCCTTCGCCACCACGATAGCCTCTTGCTTCCATCGCCGTCGCTAATTCCTCAGCGCGTTTAAAGGCACTGACAAACAAAGGTACGAGTAAGGGGATAAACGCTTGTATTCGCTGTTTCAAAGATCCACTAGAAAAGTCGACTCCTCTTGCCATTTGCGCCTTCATAATTTTGTCTGTTTCATCCATTAAAGTAGGGATAAAACGCAACGAAATGGACATCATCAATGCCAGCTCATGAACCGGGAAACGTAGCTTCTTTAAAGGATGTAACAGGCTTTCAAGCCCATCCGTCAAACTAATGGGTGTTGTTGTTAAAGTTAATAATGATGTAATGAGAACGAGTAAGAAGAACCGCAACGAAATAAAAATACCCTGCCTAAGCCCTTCCTCATGAATGTTAATAAAGCCCATCGAAAACAGTACATCCCCCTCTTTATTAAAAAAGAGTTGTAAAAAGAAGGTAAACACGATTAAAAATAAAATCATTTTTAAGCCATTAAATAAAAACTTAAGATTAATCTGTGATAAGAGGAGAATCGCCAAGACTAATAGTAGGACCACTCCATAAGTCGCTATGTTATTTGCAAGAAAGATAATACATATAAAGCCAAAGACAAATAGCAACTTTGCTCGTGGGTCAAGACGATGTAACAGAGAATTTCCCGGGATGTATCGTCCAAATATCATTTTCTCCATCATGAGAGAGCACCACGTTTCTGATATTCCTTTATAGCCTCGGCTAGCTCCTCGATCGTCAAACATGTTCCGCCTAGCTTTTGTCCGGCTCTTTGTTCAAACAAATATTGAAACTTCACAACTTCTGGTACATCTAACCCCAATTTTAGTAAAGCTTGAGGGTCCGAGAAGGTTGATCTTGGATCCGCCACTTGCTCGACTCTTCCATGGTTCATAATAACAATTTCATCCGCAAACTTAGAGGCATCCTCCATACTATGAGTGACGAGGATGGTCGATAAGTCCTTTTCTTTATGCAAACGGTAAAACATATCCATAATCTCTGTTCTGCCTCTTGGATCCAATCCAGCTGTTGGTTCATCCAAAACCAGAACATCTGGCTCCATCGCAAGTACTCCTGCAATCGCGACTCTTCTCATTTGACCCCCGGATAATTCAAAGGGGGATTTCTCTAGTGTTTCCTTTGAAAGTCCTACTTCAGTAATTAAAGTTCTAGCACGTTCTTTCGCCTCTTCTTCAGGCACACCAAAATTGAGTGGACCAAAGCAAATATCTTTTTCTACGGTTTCCTCAAATAATTGATGTTCTGGAAATTGAAAAACAATCCCTACTTTTTGTCTAATCGCCTTTAAATTTTTTTCTTTCTTTTCTGCATCAATGACACGATCACCAATGATGACTTGTCCCTTTGTTGGTTGAATAAGCGCATTAAGATGTTGTAGAATAGTAGATTTTCCCGAACCTGTGTGGCCGATAATCGCGACAAAAATCCCCTGGGGGATAGATAGGTTTACATCCTGAATCGCAAGTCGTTCGAACGGAGTATTGATTTGATATTTATATTCTACTTGTCGAAGTGTAATGTCCATAATTCCTCCACCAATTCCGCATCTGTCAAATATTTCTCTGGTATAGTAAAGCCTTTTTGACGTAATGTGTGTGCCATCTTAATCGAAAAGGGCAGATCCAAGCCTAAATCAATTAATTCTCTGCCAAGCTGGAAGATATCATCTGGGCTACCTTCTTTGTATACCTCTCCCTTATTCATCACAATCATTCGATCTGCTTTTGCTGCCTCTTCTAAATCATGTGTAATGGAGATGACTGTTAAATCTTGTTCTTCTTTTAAGATACGAATGGTCTTTAATACTTCCTCTCGGCCAAGTGGATCAAGCATAGAAGTCGCTTCATCTAGTATAATCACTTGAGGTCGTAAAGCGATCACTCCAGCAATCGCCACTCTTTGCTTTTGTCCGCCTGAGAGATGATGTGGCTCTTGGTCAAGAAATTCCCCCATGGAAACACGCTCCAATGCATTTTGGACCCGTTCTTTCATTTCTAAAACTGGCACTCCATTGTTCTCCAGGCCAAAAGCCACATCATCTTGAACAGTAGAACCAACAAATTGATTATCAGGATTCTGGAACACCATACCGATTTGTCTCCGAATATCCCAGATTGTTTCATCACTTAATTGGTAGTTACCGACAAAAACCTTACCAGACTCAGGAAATTGTAAACCATTTAAAATTTTAGCAAGTGTTGATTTGCCTGATCCATTATGACCAACGATCGCAAGCCATTCCCCCTTTTCTACTGAAAAGGAAACATCATTTAATGCATACCTCTCTTGGCCTTCATATTTAAAAGAAATATTTTGAATCGAGATCACTGGTTCCTTTTCTTTCCCCATTCTTTTACTCCTCTCAACTCAACTATTGAAACAAACCGTAAGTTTCCTATTTAATCCATGCTTTAGGCTCTATTACACCAGAATATTTTCAAAAAATCTGGAAATAGAAAAAAGCCTGCACCTCACTCCAGGAAACAGGTTTCTAGGTCCCCATTCCGATTCTTGAAGCACAGGGAGGAGGCGCATGAGCTAGACAGGACAAAGACAGTTCTCTGCCTATCGTAACGCTCCTTTTTAGCTTTATTAACATACAGAAATACTCATGATTGTTTCATAAAAGCAACGGTATTGGCCTTATTGTAAAAGTAAATCATCTTAAAAAAGGGAGAGGCGATATGTCTCTCCACTTTATTAGATGTACATTAAACTAACTCAATAATCACCATTGGAGCCCCATCGCCACGACGTGGTCCAAGTTTCATGATGCGCGTGTAACCGCCTTGTCGATCTGCATAACGAGGTGCAATATCAGCAAATAGCTTTTGTACAGCATCTTGTTTTGTTTCCTCATCCGCAATTTCATGGCGGACATATGCAGCAGCTTGTCTGCGTGCATGTAGATCCCCGCGTTTGCCTAGTGTAATCATTTTTTCAGCAACAGAGCGAAGTTCTTTTGCACGTGCCTCCGTTGTTTCTACACGTTCACTAATAATTAAATCAGTCGTTAGATCACGAAGCATTGCCTTCCGTTGTGAGCTAGTGCGACCTAATTTTCTATAAGCCATCTCGTTTTCCCTCCCTTGTTGAGTTCATTCTATTAGCATAAATTAAGCTGTAAAATTGGTGTGAAGCACGATCAATCGTCTTTACGTAAGCCGAGACCTAGATCATCCAATTTTGCTTTTACTTCCTCTAAGGATTTTCTTCCTAAATTCCGAACTTTCATCATATCTTCTTCAGACTTATTGGATAATTCCTGAACAGTGTTAATCCCAGCACGCTTTAGGCAGTTATAGGAACGAACGGAAAGATCAAGCTCTTCAATGGTCATTTCTAAGACTTTCTCTTTTTGGTCCTCTTCCTTTTCAACCATGATTTCCGCGTTTTGGGCTTCATCTGTTAGATTGACAAAGATATTTAAATGTTCGGTTAAAATCTTTGCACCTAAAGAAATAGATTCTTTTGGTCCAATACTACCGTCTGTCCAAACGTCCAAAGTTAATTTATCATAGTTTGTCATTTGACCCACACGAGTGTTTTCAACTTGATAATTCACTCTGGAAACCGGAGTAAAGATTGAATCTATTGGAATTACGCCAATTGGCAAATCTTCGCGCTTATTTTGATCAGCCGGTGTATAACCGCGTCCGCGTTTTGCAGACATACGTAAACGGAAATTAGCATTTTTTCCAAGTGTCGCAATGTGTAAATCTGGATTCAGAATTTCTACATCACTATCATGTAAAATATCTGAAGCTTTGACAACACCCTCACCTTGAGCATCAATTTCCAATGTTTTTTCTTCATCAGAATAGACTTTCATTGCGAGTTTCTTAATGTTCAGGATGATAGAGGTCACATCCTCCACTACCCCTTCAATTGTAGAGAATTCGTGTTGTACACCTTCCACTTGGATTGATGTTACAGCAGCACCTGGGAGAGAAGATAGCAGGATACGACGCAAGGAGTTACCCAAAGTTGTACCATATCCACGCTCTAGTGGTTCTACAACAAATTTTCCATATTTGGCATCATCGCTGATCTCAATCGTTTCAATTTTCGGCTTTTCCATTTCGATCATTCAAATATACCCTCCTTCAAAACGTCGAAATTTCGAAAGGTATTTTCGAAATTCCCCATGTTACATTCCCGTTTGTGCAACAACTGGATGAAGAATTGATTCTACTAGTCTAAATTCATATAGTACCCCAGTATACCCAAGGAATACGCTATTTATACAGAATCAAACACGACGACGTTTTGGTGGACGGCATCCGTTATGTGGAACAGGTGTTACATCTCTAATTGCTGTTACTTCAAGTCCTGCAGCTTGCAATGCACGAATCGCAGCTTCACGTCCAGCTCCAGGGCCTTTAACTGTTACTTCAAGAGATCTCATACCATGCTCCATTGAAACCTTTGCCGCTGTTTCTGCTGCCATTTGTGCTGCAAATGGAGTAGATTTACGAGAACCTTTAAAACCAAGTGCACCAGCTGAAGACCAAGAAATAGCATTCCCTTGTGCATCTGTAATCGTAACAATTGTATTGTTAAAAGTAGAACGAATGTGAGCAATGCCTGATTCTATATGCTTTTTCACACGACGTTTACGAGTGGTAGTTTTTGTTTTACGAGCCATGTTAATCTGTTACCTCCTTTACGATCGATTATTTTTTCTTACCTGCAACTGTTTTACGTGGGCCTTTACGCGTACGAGCGTTGTTCTTTGTATGTTGTCCACGAACAGGAAGACCACGACGATGACGAAGACCACGATAAGAACCAATTTCCATTAGACGTTTTACGTTTAAGGAAACTTCACGACGAAGATCCCCTTCTACTTTCAAACGATCGACGATATCACGGATTTTACTTAGTTCATCATCAGTTAAGTCACGAACACGCGTATCTTCAGAAACACCTGCTTCAGCTAGAACTTTAGAAGCTGTGCTTTTGCCAATTCCAAAAATGTAAGTTAATGCGATGACTACACGCTTTTCACGTGGAATGTCTACACCAGCAATACGTGCCATTATTCACTTGCACCTCCTTGTTATCCTTGTTTTTGTTTATGTTTTGGATTTTCACAAATCACCATGACCTTGCCTTTTCTGCGAATAACTTTACATTTCTCACAGATTGGTTTGACTGATGGTCTAACTTTCATTGTTTAAAACCTCCTTATGTTCGGAGTGCATGATTTATTTAAAACGGTATGTGATTCTTCCGCGTGTCAAATCATATGGGGAAAGCTCTACTGTTACTTTATCACCAGGCAATATGCGAATATAATTCATGCGGATCTTGCCCGAAACATGTGCAAGTACCGTATGGCCATTTTCCAACTCTACCTTGAACATTGCATTTGGCAGAGTATCCACGACAGTCCCTTCCACTTCAATTACATCTTCTTTCGCCATCAAATCCGTCTCCCTTCTCTACAACATCCAGAATCTCTTCTACAAAATTGGTAAGTGCCCATCGCAATTTCCCGTTTGTTACTCTACCCGCCTCTGTTAAGCTGTCTCGAACTTCTGAAGAAACATAGTCGTAAAGTGTTAGATGTTGGATATTCTTCTTCTTGGGACGATCAAATTTCCTTCGATCGCCATCAGCAATAAGAACAAATTTCTCATCAGCCGCATTTATGATAATCGCGAATTGTCCTGCATCTCGACCCTTATTAATAAGTACGATTTGACCTATTCGGGGTGTCGAATCAGAGTCATTCAACCAAATCACCTGCACTCAAATTTTAGTTAAAATCTCATAACCTGTTTCTGTAATGGCAACTGTATGTTCAAAATGGGTACATACTTTTCCATCAACCGTGACGACAGTCCAGTTATCCGCCAAAGTTTTGACGTAACGGGTTCCTGCGTTTACCATTGGTTCAACACAAAATACCATTCCGGGTTTCAAACGAGGGCCTTTATTGGGTGGACCAAAGTGAGGGATATCTGGGTCCTCATGTAAATCTTGGCCAATTCCATGCCCAACGTATTCACGAACGATAGAATAACCTTCAGATTCTACGTATTTTTGAATGGCATGGGATATATTAGAAAGACGAACCTCTGGCTTAGCCTCATTTAAGCCCATGTATAAGGACTTTTCTGTAACATCAAGAAGTTTCTGGGTTTCATCATCAATTTCGCCAACTGCATAGGTCCAGGCTGAATCGCCATGATAACCATTATATCGAGCCCCAATATCAAGACTGATTATATCGCCCTTTTCTAACACCCGTTTTCCTGGTATGCCATGCACCAGTTCATCATTAACAGAAGTGCAAATACTACCTGGAAATCCGTTATAACCTTTAAAAGAAGGATAGGCATCATGTTCCTTAATAAACTTCTCAGCTATCGTATCCAATTCCTTCGTCGTAACTCCAGGTTGGATATATTTCTTAAGTTCTTGGAACGTAAGTGCAACAATCTTTCCAGCATCTCGCATAATATCAATTTCGCGAGGGGTTTTGCAAATAATCATTATACCAAACCTTTTAGCAAAGAATCAATATCTGCGAAAACTTGATTAATATGCTGCCTGCCATTGATATTTTTCAAATAACCTTTTGCTTGATAGAAATCAAGAAGTGGTTGTGTTTGTTGAAGATTAACCTCAAGACGATTTTGAACAGTTTCAGCATTATCATCTGCTCTTTGATACAGTTTCCCACCACAGCGGTCACAAACACCCTCTTCCGCTGGCGGGTTAAATACAAGATGATAAGTGGTTCCACAATTTTCGCAAATTCGACGCCCCGTAAGACGCTCCATCAAAATCTCTTTATCCACTTGAATGTTAATGACAAAGTCAATTTTCTTGCCGATTTCATCGAGAATCGCCTCAAGGGCTTCCGCTTGTGCAACAGTTCGTGGAAAACCATCCAAGAGAAAACCATTCTCACAGTCTGGCTTATTCAATCGCTCTTGAACAATACCAATTGTCACTTCGTCTGGTACAAGTGCTCCTTGATCCATAAAGGATTTAGCTTTTAGTCCAAGCTCTGTCCCTTCATTTATTGCTGCACGGAACATATCTCCAGTAGAAATATGTGGTGTCCCATATTTTTCTACAATTTTATCGGCCTGAGTACCTTTCCCGGCACCTGGAAGGCCCATTAAAACTAAATTCATCCGTAATGCCCCCAAGCATCTAAATGGAGACAGGAACAAAGGAAGCCTTGTTCCTAAAACCATTTCGATTATTTAATGAAGCCTTTATAGTGACGCTTCACCAGCTGGGCTTCCAATTGTTTCATCGTATCAAGTGCAACTCCCACAACAATCAATAGGCTAGTTCCACCTATTTGAACTGACTCTGGTAACCCCGCAAATTTAATAAAGAAGACCGGCAATATCGAAACCGCCGCAAGGAAAATCGATCCTACAAAAGTTAATCGATATAAAACATTTGTTAGATAGGTTTGCGTGTTTCTCCCTGGACGTATGCCTGGTATATAACCACCTTGCTTCTTCAAATTTTCGGCTACTTTTTCGGGATTCACTTGAACAAATGCATAAAAATAACTAAACGCAATGATAAGTGCGAAAAAGATGGTCATTCCTATTGGCTTTGTATGATCAAAAATATACTGAATGGTTCCAGCTGTTTTTCCGGAAGAGAAAAAAGTAGCAATGGTTTGCGGCGTAACCATAAAAGCACTGGCAAAGATGACAGGAATTACGCCCGCAGCATTTACTTTTAATGGCAAATGTGTATTTTGCCCTCCCACCGGATTGCGTCCATCTACTCTTTTGGCGTATTGAATAGGAATCTTACGCAACGCCTGTTGAACGAAGACAACTCCTACTACAATCGCAATCACAACTAACACAAGCAGTAATAAAACGATAATACGTAAGAAGAGCTGCTCGCCTGGACTTTCAAACTGCTGTGCATAAATTTGGTTTACAGAAGTTGGAATGGCAGCAACAATCCCAGCAAAGATAATAATGGAAATTCCATTTCCTACCCCTTTTGCTGTAATTTCTTCTCCAAGCCACATAAGAAATGCCGTACCAGCTGTAAGGACGATTGCAATGATTGCATATGTCATAATACTAGGATCCTTAATTAACTGTAGACCCGTCATTCGGTTGAATCCAAACGATAACCCAATAGCTTGAATGAGTGCAAGAACAATTGTGAAATAGCGCGTAAACTGTGCAAGCTTACGTCGACCCATTTCACCTTGCTTTGACCACTCTGTAAATTTGGGTACGACATCCATTTGTAGTAATTGAACAATGATAGACGCTGTAATATAAGGCATAATTCCCATCGCAAAGATAGAGAAGTTTTGCAGAGCTCCACCACCAAAGATGTTCATGAATCCAAATAGACTTGCTTGGTCCTGAAGTTTTAATACTTCAGGGTCTACACCGGGAACCGGAATAAAAGCTCCTAGGCGAAATACAACTAACATTAGTAAGGTGAATAAAATCTTTCTACGAATATCACCTACACGCATAAAGTTGGAGATTGTCTGAAACATGAATTAGATCACCTCAGTTTTACCGCCTGCAGCTTCAATTGCGTCTTTGGCAGCAGAGGAAAATTTATTCGCTTTGACTGTGAGCTTTTTCTCGATGTTGCCATTAGCAAGAATTTTAATACCTGACTTTTCATTTCGAACGATTCCCGACTCAATAAGAAGTTCCGGAGTTACTTCCGTACCATCTTCAAAACGGTTAAGAGTATCCAAATTTACAACGGCAAACTCTTTACGGTTAATATTGGTAAAACCACGTTTTGGTAAACGCTGGAATAATGGTGTTTGACCACCTTCAAATCCCAAGCGAACCCCTCCGCCTGATCGAGAATTTTGACCTTTTTGTCCTCTACCGGAAGTTTTTCCGTTTCCAGAACCAATACCTCGACCTACACGATTACGTGTTTTACGGGAACCTTCAGCAGATTTCAATTCATGAAGTTTCATAGTTGGCACCTCCTTATCTTAAAAAAATAAGATTATTGTTCTTTAACAGAAACTAGATGGGAAACCTTATGAACCATACCACGAATGGTTTCATTATCATCATGTTCAACTGTTTGGTTAACCTTTTTTAGTCCTAATGCTTTAACCGTTTCACGTTGACTTTCTGTACGGCCAATAAGACTGCGAGTAAGGGTAATTGCTAATTTATTTGCCATTATTAATCCCCCCTTAACCTAACAGTTCTTCTACTGTTTTATTACGTAATTTCGCAACGTCCTCAGCACGTTTTAAATTTTTGATTCCCTCGATTGTAGCACGAACCATATTGATTGGTGTGCTTGAACCAAATGATTTAGACGTAATATCTGCAATCCCAGCAAGTTCAAGTACCGCACGAACAGGTCCTCCAGCAATAACTCCAGTACCTTCGCTACCTGGTTTAAGTAAGATTTGTCCGCCACCAAAACGGCCAATGATCTCGTGTGGAATTGTCGTACCAACTAGAGGTACTTCCACCATGTTTTTCTTAGCATCTTCAATGGCCTTACGAATGGCATCAGGAACTTCCTGTGCCTTTCCAGTACCAAAGCCAACATGTCCGTTTTTATCTCCAACAACAACAAGTGCAGTAAAACGGAAGCGGCGACCACCCTTAACAACTTTTGCTACACGGTTAACTGTTACAACACGTTCTTCAAGTTCAAGTTTGTTAGCATCGAATTGACGCATCTATCGTTTCCCTCCTTCTTATTAAAATTCCAAGCCGTTTTCACGGGCAGCTTCGGCTAATGCTTTGATTCTTCCGTGATATAAATATCCGCCTCGATCAAATACAACTGATTTATAGCCTTTATCAGAAGCGCGTTTTGCAATGAGTGCTCCTACTTGCTTAGCACCTTCCACATTCCCTGCAGACTTTAAATTAAGTTCTTTATCAAGGGTAGATGCACTTGCTAATGTCACGCCTTTTTCATCGTCAATCAATTGTGCATAGATGTTCTGATTAGAACGATATACGTTCAAACGCGGACGCATTTCAGTACCACTCAATTTTGATCTTACGCGGGCATGTCTTTTTTTACGTACCTTGTTTTTATCTTGTTTGGTGATCAATATGAGTCACTCCTTTCAGTACCTAAGCGGCATTATTTACCAGTTTTACCCTCTTTACGACGAACCATTTCACCTTCGTAACGAATTCCTTTACCTTTATAAGGCTCAGGTGGACGAACGGCACGAATGTTTGAGGCTAATGCACCCACATTTTCTTTATGGTAGCCTTTAATGACAATTTTAGTGTTGCTTGGAACTTCGATTTCAGTTCCTTCCTCAGGTTCGAACTCAACTGGATGTGAGTAACCGACATTCAAAACAAGTTTATTACCTTGTTTTTGAGCACGGTAACCAACACCCACAAGCTCCAAGCCTTTTTCAAAGCCTTTAGAAACACCATCAACCATGTTCGCAACTAGAGAACGGGTTGTTCCGTGCATAGAGCGGTGTTCTTTAGAATCAGATGGACGAGTTACGTTAATAACATTGCCCTCAATATTAATACTGATATCTGAATTAAATGTATTTGTTAATTCACCTTTTGGCCCTTTAACAATTAGGGTATCTCCGTTCTGTTCAACTGTTACGCCAGAAGGAATTTCGATTGGTTTTTTCCCTATACGAGACATATTGCTGTCGCACCTCCGTTCTTCAGAAGATTATTACCATACATACGCGAGAATTTCTCCGCCTACTTGCTTCGCTCTTGCTTCTTTATCCGTTAACACGCCCTGAGACGTAGAAACTATTGCGATACCAAGACCATTAAGTACTTTCGGTACATCATTAGCCTTTACATAAACCCGTAATCCGGGCTTGCTGATTCGCTTTAGACCTGTGATTACTCGCTCATTATTTGGACCGTATTTTAAGAAAATACGAATAATACCTTGCTTATTATCTTCGATGTATTCCACATCGCGAACAAATCCTTCTTGTTTAAGGATCTCAGCGACACCTTTTTTAATATTTGAAGCTGGAACTTCCAATTTTTCATGTCGTACCATATTCGCATTGCGGATACGTGTAAGCAAATCTGCAATTGGATCAGTCATAACCATTTACATTTACCTCCTTCCCAGTATCGGTCTTACCAGCTGGCTTTCTTAACGCCAGGAATTTGACCTTTATATGCTAGTTCACGGAAACAAATACGACAAAGTTTAAATTTACGAATGACAGAATGTGGACGACCACATCTTTCACAGCGTGTGTACTCTTGAACTTTAAACTTCGGTGTACGTTTCTGTTTTACGATCATTGATTTCTTAGCCACGTTTTCGCCTCCCTTATTTAGCGATTACTTTTGGAATGGCATTCCAAATGCAGTCAATAATTCACGAGCTTCTTCATCGGTTTTCGCCGTAGTGACGATCACAATGTCCATACCGCGAACTTTGTTCACTTTATCATAATCAATTTCAGGGAAGATTAACTGTTCTCTAACACCAAGTGTATAGTTTCCGCGACCATCAAATGCTTTCTTGGAAATTCCACGGAAGTCACGTACACGTGGGAGAGATACTGAAATTAATTTATCAAAGAAATCATACATACGCTCTCCACGAAGCGTTACTTTTGCTCCAATTGGCATCCCTTCACGTAGACGGAAACCTGCGATAGAGTTTTTCGCTTTCGTTACAACTGGCTTTTGACCAGTAATAAGACCAAGTTCCTCTACAGCATTGTCAAGCACTTTTGCATTTTGAACAGCATCCCCAACACCCATGTTGATGACGATTTTTTCAATCTTAGGGACTTCCATTACAGATTTATAATTAAACTTGCTCACTAGAGCTGGTGTAATATCTTTATCAAATTTTTCCTTTAGGCGGTTCATGTCGTGTACCTCCCTTCATCTGCTTACTTTATGATCTTTTTCTCAACATCTTTATCAAGGATTTCACCGGATTTTTTAGAAACACGGACGTTTACTTGTTTTTCAACGCCATCCTTGCCTTTAATGGTTACACGTTTATAACCGATTCTTGTCGGTTCATTTGTCTTTGGATCGATTACCATAACATTAGAAACATGGATCGCAGCTTCACGAGAATCAATTCCACCTTGTGGATTTTCTTGTGATGGCTTAGAGTGCTTCTTCACAATATTTACACCTTCAACAAGCACGCGGTCTTTTTGAGGGTAAGCAGCAAGCACTGTACCAGTTTTTCCTTTGTCTTTACCTGTGATAACCATTACTTTATCGCCAGACTTAATTTGCATTGCATCGCACCTCCTTGAGTAACCGTATCATGGATTTATTAAAGAACCTCTGGAGCCAGAGAGATGATTTTCATGAAATTCCTATCGCGTAGTTCACGTGCAACTGGTCCGAAGATACGCGTTCCACGAGGTGCTTTATCATCACGAATGATGACACAGGCATTTTCATCAAACTTAATATAAGATCCATCAGGACGACGTGCGCCACTCTTAGTGCGAACAATAACAGCTTTTACAACATCACCTTTTTTGACAACGCCACCTGGTGTTGCGTGTTTGACTGTACAGACAACAACATCACCAATATTAGCTGTTTTACGACCTGAGCCACCTAGGACCTTAATGGTAAGTACTTCACGAGCACCAGAATTGTCAGCAACTTTCATTCTAGATTCTTGTTGAATCATCTAGTTTACCTCCCTTCGGAAAGCATGTATCCGAATCATGTCATTAAATAATGATTGCTTTCTCAACAACCTCTTCCAAACGAAAGCGTTTTGTAGCTGATAGTGGACGAGTTTCCATAATCCGCACTACATCACCGATTTTCGCTTCGTTGTGTTCATCATGAGCTTTAAACTTCTTAGAATACTTCACACGTTTGCCGTACAAAGAATGTTTTTTGTAAGTTTCAACCATAACAGTAATGGTTTTATCCATTTTGTCCGAAACCACTTTTCCTGTATAAACTTTACGCTGATTGCGTTCACTCATTTTCCGCTAACCTCCTCTCCGGTTATCAATTGTTAACTTCAGCCTCTAATTCTCTTTCACGAACGACAGTTTTCAATCGAGCAATTGATTTGCGAACTTCGCGAAGGCGGGCAGTATTTTCAAGTTGCCCAGTAGCTAGTTGGAAGCGAAGGTTAAATAATTCTTCCTTCAAGGATTTTACGTTTTGTTCAATTTCGGCAGTGGTTAGATCACGGATTTCTTTAGCCTTCATTTGGTTCACCACCAATTTCTTCTCGTTTTACAAATTTCGTTTTAATCGGAAGTTTATGTGCAGCTAGTCGAAGGGCTTCTCTTGCTACTTCTTCAGGAACCCCAGCAATTTCAAACATAATTTTTCCAGGTTTTACAACAGCTACCCATCCTTCAGGTGCCCCTTTACCAGACCCCATCCGAACTTCTAAAGGTTTAGCTGTATATGGCTTGTGAGGGAAAATTTTAATCCACACTTTACCGCCACGTTTCATATAACGAGTCATCGCAATTCTCGCTGCTTCAATTTGACGGCTTGTAATCCAAGAAGCTTCTGTAGCTTGTAGACCATAATCTCCAAATGAAACTTCTGTTCCACCTTTAGCACGGCCACGCATTTTACCGCGATGTTCACGACGATATTTCACACGTTTAGGCATTAACATGGTTATTTTCCTCCTTCCACAGATTTTTTCTTTTCTGGAAGGATCTCTCCACGATAAATCCATACTTTCACACCAAGCTTACCATAGGTAGTGTCTGCTTCAGCATGAGCATAATCTATATCAGCACGAAGTGTATGAAGTGGAACAGTTCCTTCGCTGTAATGTTCAGCACGAGCTATATCGGCTCCACCAAGACGACCCGACACCATTGTTCTAATACCATCTGCACCTGCACGCATAGTACGTTGAATAGCTTGCTTTTGCGCACGACGGAAAGATACACGGTTTTCTAATTGGCGTGCAATGTTTTCTGCCACCAATTTCGCATCAAGATCAGCCTTTTTAATTTCAATAATGTTAATATGAACTCTTTTGTTTGTAAGTTTATTTAGAGCTTTACGTAAAGCTTCTACTTCACTACCACCTTTACCGATAACCATGCCAGGCTTGGCAGTGTGGACCGTGATGTTTACGCGGTTTGCAGCACGTTCAATTTCAACACGTGATACAGATGCATCAGCTAGACGCTTTGTAATATATTCGCGAATTTTTATATCCTCATGCAATAACGTTGCATATTCTTTGTCGGCATACCATTTTGATTCCCAGTCACGAATAACACCGATACGCATACCGATTGGATTAACTTTTTGACCCACGTATTACCCCTCCTTCTTTTCAGATAGCACAATTGTGATATGGCTTGTGCGTTTGTTAATTTGACTTGCACGACCTTGTGCACGTGGACGAAATCTCTTCATTGTTGGTCCTTCATCAACATAAGCTTGAGAAACCAATAGATTATTAATGTCCATATCATAGTTATGTTCTGCATTTGCGATCGCAGAATTTAACAGTTTTTCCACGATTGGGGAGGCAGCTTTCGGAGTTAGTTTCAAAATCGAAACTGCTTCGCCCACTTGCTTTCCTCGAATAAGATCAACGACGAGACGTGCTTTACGAGGAGCAATTCGTACTGTTTTAGCAACGGCCTTAGCTTGCATTATGTTGCCCTCCTCTCATTAGCGTTTAGTTTTTCTATCGTCCCCGGCATGACCTCTGTAAGTGCGGGTTGGTGCAAATTCACCAAGTTTATGGCCTACCATATCTTCACTAATATAAACCGGTACATGCTTACGACCATCGTAGACTGCAATTGTGTGTCCAACAAAGCTAGGGAAAATCGTTGAACGACGAGACCAAGTTTTCACAACTTGCTTTTTGTCACCTTCATTCAATTTTTCCACTTTTGCGAGCAAATGTTCATCTGCGAATGGGCCTTTTTTTAGGCTGCGTCCCATACTAGAACCTCCCTTCGTGATTGTGCTACGGCCCTATCTTCGAACCGTAGTTCAATCTCGTTATTTTTTACGACGACGTACGATGAATTTATCTGTTGTATGATTTTTCTTACGTGTTTTATAACCAATTGTTGGTTTACCCCAAGGTGTAACAGGTGATTTACGGCCAATTGGTGTACGTCCTTCCCCACCACCATGTGGATGGTCATTCGGGTTCATAACAGATCCACGAACGTGTGGACGTTTGCCTTGCCAACGTGAGCGTCCGGCTTTTCCTACATTCACAAGCTCATGTTGTTCATTACCTACTTGACCAACAGAAGCACGGCAAGTAGCAAGAATCATTCGAACCTCACCAGAATTCAAACGAACTAAAACATATTTTGTACCTTCTTTACCTAGAACTTGAGCAGAAGTTCCTGCAGAGCGAACCAATTGTCCACCTCTACCTGGTTTCAATTCAATATTGTGTACAAAAGTACCCACTGGAATGTTAGCCAATGGAAGGGCATTTCCGACTTTAATATCTGCTTCTGGCCCAGACATTACTTCCATACCCACTTTAAGGTTTTTAGGGGCAAGTATATAACGTTTCTCCCCATCATGATAATGAATTAATGCAATGTTTGCGGAACGGTTTGGATCATATTCGATTGTAGCAACGCGTCCTGGTATACCATCTTTGATTCGTTTAAAATCAATTACACGATACTGACGCTTATGTCCACCGCCGCGATGACGAACTGTCATTCTACCTTGATTGTTACGGCCGCCTTTTCTGTTAAGAGGCTCAAGCAAAGTTTTCTCTGGTTTGTCAGTCGTAATTTCAGAGAAATCCAAACCTGTCATATTACGACGTCCGTTTGAGGTAGGTTTGTATTTTTTGATCGCCATTTTGTTCCCTCCTCTTTCTATAATTTATGCCGGATTACACTTCGAAAAATTCAATTTCATTGCTATCTTCAGTTAGAGTTACAACAGCTTTACGGCGCTTGTTTGTATAGCCAACGAAACGGCCCATGCGCTTGAATTTCCCTTTATAATTAAGGACATTAACTTTTTCAACTTTCACGTCAAAAATTTGCTCTACAGCATTTTTGATCAGTGTTTTATTCGCCTTAACGTCTACTTCAAAAGTGTACTTTTTGTCAGCCGTTTGTTCCATAGAACGTTCTGTAATGATGGGGCGCTTAATAACATCACGTACATCCATTACCCAAGCACCTCCTCTACTTTTTCAACTGCAGCTTTCGTCAAGATCAATGTTTGATGATTGCTGACATCCAATACATTCAAGTTAGATGCATCGATAACAGTTACTCCAGGAATATTTCTTCCGGATAACTCAACATTCTCATTCACAGTGTCTGTAACGACTAAAGCTTTTTTACCAACTGGAAGATTTGCTAATACTTTAACAAATTCTTTTGTTTTTGGTGTATCAAAGTTAAGTGATTCTAGTACAACAAGACTTTCCTCACGAACCTTTGTTGATAATGCCGATTTAATGGCTAAACGACGAACTTTTTTCGGAAGTTTGTAGCTGTAGCTACGTGGAACAGGACCAAATACAGTACCACCGCCACGCCATTGTGGAGAACGAATAGATCCTTGACGAGCACGACCAGTACCTTTTTGGCGCCATGGTTTTGCACCGCCGCCACGTACTTCTGAACGATTTTTTACTTTTGCAGTTCCTTGTCTTAAGGAAGCTCTTTGCATAACAATTGCTTCAAACAATACACTATTGTTTGGTTCAATTCCAAAAACAGATTCATTAAGGTCAATATCCCCAACCTTAGAGCCTGCTTGACTATATAATGTTACTTTCGGCATTCTTGTTTCCTCCTTTCTATGAATGTATTACTTCTCTTTAATTCCTGTTTTCACTTCTAGTAATGCTTTCTTAGGTCCAGGTACGTTCCCTTTTACTAAGATAAGGTTACGTTCTGCATCAACCTTTACAATTGGAAGGTTTTGAATGGTAATTCTTTCTCCACCCATGCGACCAGGCAATGCCTTTTGTTTGAAAACACGTGCAGGGTCAACTGCCCCCATTGAACCAGGTCTTCTATGATAACGAGAACCGTGGGACATAGGTCCACGAGATTGGCCATGACGTTTGATAGCGCCTTGGAATCCTTTCCCCTTAGAAATCCCTGATACATCTACTAGATCGCCTTCTGCGAAAATATCTACTTTGACTTCTTGACCAACTTCATACTCATTTATATTTACTCCGTTAAATTCACGGATGAAGCGCTTAGGTGCAGTGTTTGCTTTCGCAACATGTCCTTTTTCCGGTTTGTTTGAAAGAATATCACGTTTCTCTTCAAAACCAAGTTGCACAGCTTCATATCCATCTGTTTCAATCGTCTTCTTTTGAAGTACTACGTTTGGGGCAGCTTCAATGACTGTAACAGGGATCAATTCACCATTTTCAGCAAAAACCTGCGTCATACCAATCTTTCTACCCAAGATTCCTTTGGTCATAAGTCACACCTCCTGATTTTCATTTAAAGTTTATTTATTATAGTTTAATTTCAATGTCAACGCCTGACGGCAAGTCTAATCTCATTAGTGAGTCTACTGTTTGTGGAGTAGGATTATTAATATCGATTAGACGTTTATGTGTACGCATCTCAAATTGTTCACGAGAATCCTTATATTTGTGCACCGCACGAAGAATTGTGTAAACAGTTTTCTCAGTTGGCAATGGAATCGGCCCTGAGACACTTGCACCTGAACGCTTTGAAGTTTCAACAATCTTTTCAGCTGATTGATCCAAAATTCTATGATCATAAGCTTTTAATCTGATACGAATCTTTTGTTTTGCCATTACTTTCCCTCCTTTTTCGCCTATTTTTAAAATAGACTTACTCCGTGAAAATTTCCCACACACTCGCCATGGCAAAGCGGCCGGGTGTGTCAGCAACCTTCCACATCATCGCAGTCAAAGACCAACATTATTCATTATACAGAAATTGAAACCTAGATGCAATAACAATCTATATAATTTCAATAATGATTCACCTAAATGATTATACAAAGTTTTTCACTAAGAAACAAGTTCGTAAATAATGGAAGAATTTAATTGAGGTATTTTCAAGTTTTCATTGAAAAAGAAGATCTTTCAAAAAGAAAAAAGAGCAAACAGATGATTTCTGTTTGCTCCATATTTCAATTATTTTTCAATAACAGTTACAACACCAGAACCAACAGTACGTCCACCTTCACGGATTGAGAAACGAGTACCGTCTTCAATCGCAATTGGAGAAATTAATTCAACTGTCATTTCGATGTTATCGCCAGGCATAACCATTTCAGTACCTTCTGGTAGAGTAACAATGCCAGTTACGTCTGTAGTACGGAAATAGAATTGTGGGCGATAGTTAGAGAAGAATGGAGTATGACGTCCACCTTCTTCTTTTGATAGTACATACACTTCAGCTTTGAAGTTAGTATGTGGAGTGATGGATCCAGGCTTAGCCAATACTTGACCGCGTTGGATATCTTCACGAGCTACACCACGTAGTAGTGCACCGATATTGTCTCCAGCTTCAGCATAGTCAAGAAGCTTACGGAACATTTCAACACCTGTAACAGTTGTTTTACCAGCTTTTTCAGCTAGACCGATAATTTCAACTTCGTCACCGACTTTAACTTGACCACGTTCTACACGGCCAGTTGCAACTGTTCCACGTCCTGTAATAGAGAAAACATCCTCAACAGGCATCATGAAAGGTTTGTCAGTGTCACGTTCTGGAGTTGGAATATATTCATCAACAGCAGCCATTAATTCATCAATTTTTTCTTCCCATTCTGGTTCTCCCTCAAGAGCTTTAAGAGCAGAACCTTTAATAACAGGAATGTCATCACCTGGGAAGTCATATTCAGAAAGAAGGTCGCGAATTTCCATTTCTACTAATTCAAGCAATTCTTCATCATCTACCATATCGCATTTGTTCATAAATACAACGATATAAGGAACACCTACGTTACGAGATAGAAGAATATGCTCACGAGTTTGTGGCATTGGGCCATCAGCAGCAGACACAACTAGAATTGCGCCGTCCATTTGGGCAGCACCTGTAATCATGTTTTTAACATAGTCAGCGTGTCCTGGGCAGTCAACGTGTGCATAGTGACGAGTTTCAGTTTCATATTCAACGTGTGAAGTAGAGATTGTAATCCCGCGTTCGCGCTCTTCTGGAGCGTTATCGATCATATCATAACCTTTTGCTTCTGCGCCACCACGTTTTGCCATAACTGTTGTAATAGCAGCAGTAAGAGTAGTTTTACCGTGGTCAACGTGACCAATTGTACCAATATTAGCATGTGATTTGGAACGATCAAATTTTTCCTTAGCCATTAGGAAATCCTCCTTTTAATTAGAAAATAGTAAGTATGAGAGACGCTATAAAAATACGGAAAGCATTTTCTAGCGAATCTATGCATATCTATTAGTAGTTATACTTGATTGTGCAAATAAAATCAATTATTCGCCGTTATTTTTTTTCGTGATTTCTTCAGCAATGGATTTTGGCACCTCTTCATAGTGATCAAAGAACATTGTGTAAACACCACGACCTTGCGTATTAGAACGAAGGGATGTTGCATAACCAAACATCTCTGAAAGTGGAACAAAGGCCTTAACTACCTGTGCATTTCCACGTGCTTCCATTCCTTCAACGCGACCACGACGAGAAGTAATATCTCCCATGATATCACCAAGATATTCTTCCGGGATGACAACTTCTACTTTCATAAGTGGTTCAAGCAAAACTGGATCACATTTCGCTGCTGCATTTCTTAAAGCCATAGAAGCAGCAATCTTAAACGCCATTTCACTTGAGTCAACATCATGATAAGACCCATCATAAAGTTTTGCTTTAATGTCAATCAAAGGATAACCAGCAATTACACCATTATCCATTGCATCTTCAAGACCCGCTTGAACAGCAGGAATATACTCACGAGGAACTACCCCACCGACAATCGCGTTTTCAAACTCAAAGCCCTTGCCTTCTTCATTCGGACTGAACTCAATCCATACATGACCAAATTGACCACGTCCACCAGATTGACGGATAAACTTCCCTTCAACTTGTGCACTTGTGCGGAATGTTTCACGGTAAGAAACTTGCGGAGCACCCACATTAGCCTCAACCTTAAATTCACGCTTCATACGGTCAACAAGAACATCTAAGTGAAGCTCACCCATTCCAGAAATGACAACTTGACCTGTTTCAGGATTTGTTTCCGCACGGAATGTTGGATCTTCCTCTTGCAATTTAGCAAGCGCAGTACTCATTTTGTCTTGGTCAGCCTTTGATTTAGGCTCAACAGCAACACTAATAACTGGTTCTGGGAATTCCATTGATTCAAGAATAACAAGTTCCTTTTCATCACATAGAGTATCCCCAGTTGCCGTATCTTTCAACCCAACAGCCGCTGCAATGTCTCCACTATAAACAGTGTTGATTTCTTCACGGTGGTTAGCGTGCATCAAAAGGATACGTCCAACCCGCTCACGTTTGCCTTTTGTTGAGTTTTGGACATAAGATCCAGAGTTTAATTGCCCAGAATATACACGGAAAAATGTAAGTCGACCAACATATGGGTCTGTCATTACTTTAAATGCTAGTGCCGAGAATGGTTCACTATCATCCGCATGGCGAGCAATTTCTTCACCAGTATCGGGTACAATACCTTTAATCGACTCAATATCCGTTGGTGCAGGTAGATAATCAACAACGGCATCCAATACCTTTTGAACACCTTTGTTTTTAAAGGCCGTACCGCAAAGCACAGGGTAGAATTCTACCTTTAATGTTGCTACACGGATCGCAGCTTTTAATTCCTCAACGGAGATTTCTTCACCTTCGAGATATTTCATCATAAGATCTTCATCAAGTTCTGCAACAGCTTCAATTAAGCTAGTACGCAACTCTTCTGCTTGCTCTTGAAGGTCTGCAGGAATCTCTCCCTCGATTGGATCTTGTGGATCATCACTTTCATAATACCAAGCTTTCATTTCGACAAGATCAATCATACCTTTAAAAGCATCTTCCGCGCCGATAGGCAATTGAATCGGATGAGCATTAGCTTGTAGACGATCACGAATCGTACTAACTGAGTAAAGGAAGTCAGCACCGATCTTATCCATTTTATTAACAAAAACAATACGTGGTACACCATACGTTGTTGCTTGGCGCCAAACTGTTTCAGTTTGTGGTTCAACACCAGACTGAGCATCAAGAACAGTCACCGCACCATCAAGTACTCTTAGTGAACGTTCAACTTCAACGGTAAAGTCTACGTGTCCAGGAGTGTCAATGATGTTCACGCGATGCCCTTTCCATTGTGCAGTTGTTGCAGCAGATGTAATCGTAATACCGCGTTCTTGCTCTTGCTCCATCCAGTCCATTTGTGAAGCACCTTCATGTGTTTCACCAATTTTGTGAATGCGCCCTGTATAGAAAAGAATACGCTCTGTTGTGGTTGTTTTACCGGCATCAATATGAGCCATAATCCCTATATTACGTGTCTTTTCTAAGGAGAAGTCTCTAGGCATTTCGTATTTCTCCTTCCTAGGATGATTAGTTTTACTATTATATATAATAGTTGGTTTATCTTACCAACGGTAGTGAGCAAATGCTTTATTTGCTTCTGCCATTTTATGAGTTTCTTCACGTTTTTTCACAGAAGCTCCAGTATTATTAGCTGCATCCATGATTTCGTTAGCCAAACGCTCTTCCATCGTTTTTTCTCCACGAAGACGAGCATAGTTCACTAACCAACGTAGTCCAAGAGTTGAACGGCGTTCTGGGCGAACTTCAACTGGCACTTGGTAGTTAGCACCACCTACACGGCGAGCTCTAACTTCTAAAACGGGCATGATATTTTTCAAGGCTTGATCAAATACTTCCATTGGATCTTTGCCTGTACGTTCTTGAATAAGGTCAAAAGCAGAGTAGAGAATACTTTGCGCCTTTCCTTTCTTACCATCAACCATTAACTTGTTCACTAAACGAGTGACAAGCTTTGAGTTGTGGAGCGGATCTGGCAATACATCTCTTTTTGCTACAGGTCCTTTACGTGGCATATTGTTTCCTCCTTTCAATTACTTCATTCATCGCTCTAATTGGCTTATCTTTATTACTTTTTAGCTTTAGGTTTCTTTGTTCCATATTTTGAACGGCTTTGAGCACGGTTTTCAACACCAGCAGTATCTAAAGCCCCACGAACGATATGGTAACGAACACCCGGTAAGTCTTTTACACGTCCACCACGGATAAGAACAACACTGTGTTCTTGTAGGTTATGTCCGATTCCTGGAATATAAGCTGTTACCTCGATTCCATTTGTAAGACGCACACGAGCATATTTACGTAGTGCTGAGTTTGGTTTTTTCGGTGTCATAGTACCTACACGTGTACATACACCACGTTTTTGTGGTGAAGATAAATCTGTATTGATTTTCTTAAAACTGTTATAGCCTTTATTAAGAGCCGGTGAGTCAGAAGTCGTTTCCTTTGACTTTCTGCGTTTACGTACTAATTGGTTAATTGTAGGCATTGATGGTTCCTCCTTTCATAGTTTGTTAAGCCCACACATCCAGGTGGTTCTTTTTGAAGCAAAAAACAAGTTTTTGCAGTTCATCATCTGCAAAAACATCTTAAATTAAGATTGCAGCAGCTGTAGCTCCAACTTCTATACCGCACGCTTTACCAAGGTCTCTCATTGAGTCAACCATAGTAATAGGTACGTTCGCTTCTTCTGCAGCCTGAATAATAGGATGGATAATTCGCGTCTCTGCATCCGAGGCGAGTAGAACCTCTAGGACAAGCCCTGATTTAAGAGCTCTCACTGTCTGTTTTGTTCCAATGATTACATTGTCAGCCTGTGAAACTTTTTCATAAGACAATTGGCAAATCCTCCAAAGTAACAGGTTAATGTAAGTTCACCTTGAATATAGTATCATTTGCTATTTTCATTGTCAATAACAATTGATAAAAATATCGTAAAAAGTGTTCCCGCCGAGGCGATCTCGACGGGTCACCCATTTAGATCTAGTTATTCTACTGATTCGAGTTGTTCTTCTTCTGAACGTGCTGCAACGGCAATCTTACGATAACGTTGCATTCCTGTTCCAGCAGGAACTAACTTACCAATAATAACATTTTCCTTCAAACCAAGAAGTTCATCTGTCTTACCTTTAATGGCTGCATCCGTAAGAACGCGAGTCGTTTCTTGGAAGGAAGCAGCAGACAGGAATGAGTCTGTCTCCAAAGAGGCTTTCGTGATACCAAGTAAGACCGGACGCCCGATTGCAGGTTGATTTCCTTCCATAAGCGTCTTCTTATTCGCTTCTGTAAACTGATGAATATCAAGAAGTGTTCCTGGTAATACATCCGTATGCCCAGCATCTGTCACTCTAACTTTTCTAAGCATTTGACGAACCATTACTTCTACGTGCTTATCTCCAATTTCTACCCCTTGCATACGGTAGACCTTCTGAACTTCACGCAGCAAGTATTCTTGAACGGCCGTTACATCGAGAATTCGTAGAAGTTCTTTAGGATCCACTGAACCTTCTGTGAGCTCCTGGCCTCGTTTCACTTCATCATTTACCGCCACTTTAAGGCGAGATGTGTAAGGTGCATTGTATGTCCGAGTTTCAATTTTTCCTTGGATCACAATCTCCAACTGACGGTCACGGCCCTCTGAAATAGAGGTTACGACACCGCCAATTTCAGTAATGATCGATTGTCCCTTAGGATTACGGGCTTCAAATAGTTCTTGGATACGTGGAAGACCTTGGGTAATATCGTCACCTGCAACACCACCAGTGTGGAAGGTTCTCATTGTTAATTGAGTACCTGGCTCCCCGATAGATTGTGCCGCTATGATGCCGACAGCTTCCCCAACATCCACAATCGATCCAGTGGCAAGGTTACGGCCATAACATTTTTTACAAACGCCATGACGAGTATTACATGTAAAGGCAGAACGAATCCATGCTTCTTCAACGCCCGCATTTTCGATTTCTTTTGCCATATCTTCGTTAATTAATTCGTTCTCGTGCGCAAGGACTTCTCCTGTTTCCGGATGAACAATTTTGCTTCTTGCAAAACGTCCAATCAAACGTTCTTCAAGCGTCTCAATTACTTCAGTGCCGTCTTTCAACGCCGCAACACGAAGACCACGGTCTGTACCACAATCATCTTCGCGAATAATGACATCTTGCGCCACATCTACAAGACGACGCGTTAAGTAACCTGAGTCAGCTGTTTTCAAGGCTGTATCAGCTAGACCTTTACGCGCTCCGTGAGTGGAAATAAAGTATTCTAGTACAGTTAGTCCTTCACGGAAGCTTGATTTGATCGGTAACTCAATAATTCTACCAGCTGGGTTAGCCATCAACCCGCGCATACCTGCTAGCTGTGTAAAGTTGGAAGCATTACCCCTTGCACCCGAATCACTCATCATAAAGATAGGATTTAATCGTTCTAAAGAGCCCATCAATTTATCTTGAATCGTATCCTTCGCCGCACTCCAGATTGAAATCACACGATCATAACGTTCTTCTTCTGTAATCAGACCGCGTCTGAACTGTTTCATAACGTTATCTACTTTTGTTTGCGCTTCTTGCAAAATAACTTCCTTCTCGGCAAGTACAACGATATCTGCAACACCCACTGTTATACCCGCTTTAGTGGAATATTTGAAACCAAGATTCTTCATACGGTCTAACATTTTGGATGTTTCCGTCACTTGGAATCTCTTGAATATTTCAGAAATAATATTCCCTAATATCTTTTTCTTAAATGGAAGAACAAGCGGTTGTTTCTTAATATGCGCTTTTACATCTTCAGTCGTATCAATAAAGTAGCGATCAGGTGTATTGTTAACAAGATTTTCATCTGTTGGTTCATTAATAAACGGAAACGATGGTGGAAGAATTTCGTTGAAAATAATCTTACCTACCGTAGTGATAAGTAATTTTTTCCTTTGTTCATCCGTAAAAGTTTCGTTTACTAATGAGTTGGCATGAATCGCAATACGTGAATGTAAATGTACATACCCAGTTTGATAGGCAAGTAAAGCCTCATTTGTGTCCTTAAAGACCATTCCTTCACCATCAGCATTTTCACGTTCTAATGTTAGATAATAGTTACCAAGTACCATATCCTGAGAAGGTGTAACAACTGGCTTTCCATCCCTAGGATTTAGGATATTTTGGGCTGCTAACATTAAGATACGTGCCTCAGCTTGCGCTTCAGCAGATAAAGGAACGTGAACGGCCATTTGGTCACCGTCAAAGTCTGCATTATACGCAGTACAAACGAGTGGGTGCAAACGAATGGCTCTCCCCTCAACGAGAGTCGGTTCAAATGCTTGAATTCCAAGTCTATGAAGAGTCGGTGCCCGGTTCAATAGAACAGGATGCTCACGGATGACATCTTCTAAGACATCCCAAACTTCTGGATGAACACGTTCGATCTTCCTTTTAGCACTCTTGATATTATGGGCAAGGTTCTTTTCGACCAGTTCCTTCATGACAAATGGCTTAAATAACTCTAGCGCCATTTCTTTTGGTAATCCACATTGATACATTTTTAAATGTGGACCAACCACGATAACAGAACGTCCTGAATAATCAACCCGTTTTCCAAGCAAGTTTTGACGAAAACGCCCTTGCTTCCCTTTTAGCATATGAGACAAAGATTTTAATGGTCGATTTCCAGGTCCTGTAACAGGTCTTCCTCTTCTTCCATTATCAATCAAAGCATCAACAGCTTCTTGAAGCATACGTTTCTCGTTTTGAACAATAATACTTGGTGCTCCAAGGTCTAATAATCTTTTTAGTCGATTATTACGGTTAATGACCCGACGATACAGATCGTTTAAATCAGAAGTAGCAAAGCGTCCGCCTTCTAATTGAACCATTGGACGTAATTCTGGTGGAATGACAGGAAGAACATCTAAAATCATCCAGTCAGGATTGTTTCCAGAATGACGGAATGCTTCTAGAACCTCAAGGCGTTTAATAGCACGAGTACGGCGTTGTCCTTGTGCAGTCTTTAATTCTTCCTTCAGGTGGTCTACTTCCTTTTCTAAGTCAATATCTTGAAGAAGCTTTTTAATAGCTTCTGCTCCCATGGAAGCTTGAAATTTCGTGCCGTATTTTTCGCGGTATAAACGATATTCCTTTTCAGACAAAAGTTGTTTTTTATCTAGTGTTGTTTCTCCTACATCCGTTACAACGTAGGAGGCAAAATAAATAATTTCTTCAAGGGCACGAGGGGACATGTCTAAAACAAGTCCCATCCTGCTTGGTATTCCTTTAAAGTACCAAATATGAGAAACAGGTGCCGCTAATTCAATATGGCCCATTCTTTCTCTTCGTACTTTCGTACGCGTTACTTCTACGCCACAGCGATCACAAACAACACCCTTGTAACGAACACGTTTATATTTTCCGCAATGACATTCCCAATCTTTAGAAGGTCCAAAAATTCTTTCGCAAAATAAACCGTCTTTTTCAGGCTTTAATGTACGATAATTAATCGTTTCTGGTTTCTTGACTTCTCCGTATGACCAAGAACGGATTTTGTCCGGTGAAGCAAGGCCTATTTTCATATACTCAAAATTATTAACATCCAGCAAGGGGCCTACCTCCCTTTTCGTCTACAGGTTTTTACCCTTTTTGCTAACCTAGAAATTATTCTCTTGATCCTGCAGTTTCTTCTACATTTGTATCTGGCGCAATATTTAATGTGTCAGCTTGTTGTGTATCTTCTTCATCGTCTAAATCACGCATCTCAATCTCCTCTTCATCACCAGATAGGATTTTCACATCCATACCTAAGCTCTGAAGCTCCTTAATGAGGACTTTAAATGATTCTGGTACACCAGGATCAGGAACATTATCACCTTTGACAATGGCTTCATAAGTTTTCACACGACCGACAACATCATCCGATTTAACAGTCAATATCTCTTGAAGTGTATAAGCTGCCCCATGGGCTTCTAGTGCCCACACTTCCATCTCACCAAACCTTTGGCCACCAAATTGGGCTTTACCACCAAGCGGTTGCTGTGTGACAAGTGAATAGGGACCAGTGGAACGCGCATGCAATTTATCGTCAACCATGTGAGCCAATTTGATCATGTACATGACTCCGACAGATACCCTATTATCGAATGGTTCACCTGTTCGACCATCGTACAGGACTGTCTTAGCGTCTCTCGCCATTCCTGCTTCTTCAATTGTATCCCAAACATCTTCCTCCGTCGCTCCATCAAAAACAGGTGAAGCCATATGAAGCTTAAGTCCTCTTGCAGCCATTCCAAGATGCAATTCTAGAACTTGACCAATGTTCATACGGGAAGGAACACCTAATGGGTTCAACATGACATCGACAGGAGTACCGTCTGGCATATAAGGCATATCTTCTTCCGGAAGAATACGAGAAATTACCCCTTTGTTACCATGTCGTCCAGCCATCTTGTCCCCTTCGGAAATCTTCCGTTTTTGGACAATATACACACGAACAAGCTGATTCACACCTGGTGGTAGTTCATCTCCATCTTCACGGTTGAAAATTTTCACATCAAGGACAATCCCTTCTCCCCCATGGGGAACACGTAGAGAAGTATCTCGAACTTCACGTGCCTTTTCACCGAAAATAGCATGCAATAATCTTTCTTCAGCTGTAAGTTCAGTAACGCCTTTCGGTGTTACCTTTCCTACAAGCAGATCACCGTCTTTTACTTCTGCTCCAACTCTGATAATGCCTCGTTCATCCAAATTGCGTAGAGCATCTTCGCCAACATTCGGGATATCACGTGTCATTTCTTCAGGTCCAAGCTTTGTATCACGCGCTTCTGATTCATACTCTTCTATGTGAATAGATGTATAAACATCATCTTTTACTAAGCGTTCACTCATGATGATCGCATCTTCATAGTTGTAACCTTCCCAAGTCATAAAGGCAACAAGCACATTTCGTCCAAGAGCCAGTTCACCTAGATCCATGGAAGGACCATCACCTAGGATTTCTCCTTTCGTGACGCGGTCGCCGACACTAACGATTGGCCGTTGATTATAGCAGGTTCCTTGGTTAGACCGAATAAACTTCTGCATCCGATATTTACGCAAGTCACCTTTTACTTCTTGTCCGTCCACTACCTGTATATTTCGAACCCAAACTTCACGGGCTTCAACATGTTCAACAATTCCATCATGCTTACAAATCACCGCAGCTCCAGAGTCTTTAGCGGAGACATACTCCATTCCAGTTCCAACTAGAGGGGCTTCAGGTTTCATAAGCGGTACAGCTTGCCGTTGCATGTTCGCTCCCATCAAAGCACGGTTTGAGTCATCATTCTCAAGGAATGGTATACAAGCAGTAGCAGCAGAAACAACTTGTTTTGGTGAGACATCCATATAGTCGATGCGTTCTTTCCTCACTACTGTGTTTTCACCACGGAAACGAGCAATAACCTCATCATTTATAAACGCACCTTCATCAGAAAGTGGGGCATTGGCTTGTGCAACGACATAATTATCTTCTTCATCAGCAGTCAAATAATCGATTTGATCTGTGAGCAACCCTGTCTCAGGATCAACTCGACGATATGGTGTTTCGATAAAACCAAATCGATTCACCTTTGCGAATGTTGATAAAGAGTTAATTAACCCAATATTTGGACCCTCTGGTGTTTCAATTGGACACATACGTCCATAGTGAGAGTAGTGAACGTCACGCACTTCCATTCCCGCTCTTTCACGGGTTAAACCACCAGGTCCTAGTGCTGATAAACGACGCTTATGCGTTAATTCAGCAAGTGGATTGGTTTGGTCCATAAACTGAGAAAGCTGGGAGCTTCCAAAGAATTCTTTTATAGATGCGATCACAGGACGAATATTAATTAATTGTTGTGGAGTGATTGTATTCACATCTTGAATGGACATACGTTCTTTTACGACTCTTTCCATTCGGGAAAGCCCAATTCTAAATTGGTTTTGCAGCAATTCCCCTACAGAGCGAAGACGGCGATTTCCTAAATGATCAATATCATCTGTATTTCCAACATCATATAACAAGTCAAAGAAATAACTAATGGAAGAAATAATATCAGCAGGTGTAATGTTTTTAACCTCTTCTTCCACATAAGCATTTCCAATTACTTTAATGACTTTATCATCCTCTTCATTAGGTGCATAAATTTTGATCGACTGTACAACAATATCTTCATCTAAAACACCAGATTGTTGGCTGTAAGTCTTAAATCCTGCTCCATTTTCAAGACTTGGAAGAATTTTATCTAAAGTCCGACGATCTAACACTGTACCTTTTTCCGCGATGATTTCGCCTGTTTCGGGATCAGCCAATGATTCTGCTAGTCTTTGACCGAACAGACGATTCTTAATATGCAACTTTTTATTTATTTTGTAACGACCAACGTTTGCTAGGTCATAACGCTTTGGATCAAAGAAACGCGATATTAGCAAATTACGTGCATTCTCGACAGTTGGAGGCTCTCCAGGACGAAGACGCTCATATATTTCTAATAAAGCTTTCTCAATACTTTCTGTATTATCCTTTTCTAATGTATTTCTAAGATATTCGTTATCACCAATTAAATCGATGATTTCTTGATCAGAGCCAAAACCAAGTGCACGTAACAGCACTGTTACAGGCAATTTTCTCGTGCGATCGATGCGGACGTATACAACGTCCTTCGCATCTGTTTCATATTCTAGCCAAGCCCCTCTGTTTGGGATGACAGTAGCGGTAAATCCCTTTTTACCATTTTTATCAAGTTTCCCACTATAGTAAACACTTGGTGAGCGTACTAATTGTGATACGATGACACGTTCAGCCCCATTAATAATAAATGTGCCCATTTCTGTCATCAATGGAAAATCTCCCATAAAAACATCTTGATCTTTTACTTCACCTGTTTCCTTATTCACTAGACGTAATTTTACTCGAAGCGGAGCAGAGTATGTTGCATCTCGCTCTTTTGACTCTTCAACAGAATACTTGGGATCACCTAAACTGTAATCAATAAATTCCAATGATAGATTTCCGGCAAAATCCTCAATTGGAGAAATATCTTGGAACATTTCCTTTAAACCCTCATCAAGAAACCATTGATAAGAAGAAGTTTGGATTTCGATAAGGTTCGGCAGCTCCAATACTTCACTAATACGAGCAAAGCTCCTACGCTGGCGGTGCCGTCCGTACTGAACAAGTTGACCTGTCAACTGATTCACCCCTCAAAATAGTGCATTTTAATAGGTTGTTCAAAAAGTCCGGTAAAAATGGTCCTTTTTACCCTCCTCTTTGAACACTCATTCATAGCGACATTTTCTCAAGTGATTCCAGAAAAAATGCAATATCCTTAGACAAAAAGAAAAAGGGTTTTGCTTTGAAAACCACATTTTTCATATTACGAACTATTATTTTATAATCTTTTCCAACTTTGCCCAAATCCATACTTCTATTCATTATTTAGGCAATAAATTAGAAAACACTATATTAGCATTATACAACGTTACCACAAAAGTTCCTGAAGGTCAATCATTTTCTTGCTTTCAAAATATAGTAGCCTTTTCTTTTTGCCAGGATTTCCACATGGCGGAAAAACTCCTCCAATTTGGCTTTTGCAGATGGTGCCCCCTGCTTTTTCTGAATGACAACCCAAAGTTCACCGTCTGCCTTTAAATGTTGAAAACTCTGTTCAAACATTCGATGGACAATCTGTTTGCCTGCGCGGATTGGCGGATTGGTTACGATCGCCGAGAAATTCCCTTCCTTTACATTTAAAAGCCCATCACTTTCATAGATATTAACGTTATGGACCCGATTGATTTCAGCATTTTCTTTCGCCAATTCAAGTGCCCTTTGATTAATATCTACCATGTGAATCAGTCGATCTGGGTATTCTTTTGCTAAGGTGAGGCCAATCGGTCCATAGCCACAACCGACATCTAAAATCGTTCCTTCGTTCGGCGCTTGAAAAGCTTCGATTAAGAACCGCGATCCAAAATCAACTTCTTTTTTTGAAAAGACCCCTTGGTCCGTTTTAAAATGCAATAAATGATCCCGCAAGGTCGCATCCCAGTAAATTGGATTACTCGCAATTTCTGGTTGCCGTGAATAATAATGATCCACCAATCACCGCAGCCTCCTTTTTAAACCTAATAGTTGATGATACACAACAAGACTTTCCTCTATAACAATAGGTTTACTTAGATGGAATCAAGAAGTATGGTGTTCGAAACATCATATTCTAGCTAACGTTATCCCCTCAAAGAAAAGCTTAGGCAAAAAAGCTCGCCATTAAACAGCGAGCTTTTTATTTAGGTAAGTATTCAAAAAGGAGGATAAAAAGGACCAAGAAGTTCGAGGCGGCGCAGTTTCGAGCAGCAGACTTGTACAGGATGTACTGACTTCTGCGTTGCCCACAGGACGTGGGCGGCTTTAGCAGAAGAACCTTTATCCAGATACATGAGCAGCACAGAAACAAGCCCACGAAGAAATTCGCAGTGTCATTTTTACCGGACTTTTTGAACATCCCTAGCAGATTCTTACTTAACTTCGACTTCTGCTCCAACCTCTTCAAGTTTACCTTTGATTTCTTCAGCTTCCTCTTTAGAAGCACCTTCTTTGATTGGCTTAGGAGCGTTATCAACAAGTTCTTTTGCTTCTTTCAAGCCAAGACCTGTTACTTCACGTACAACTTTAATAACTTTAATTTTTTGACCGCCTGCACCAGCAAGGATTACGTCAAATTCAGTTTGTTCTGCAGCAGCTTCGCCACCAGCAGCACCACCAGCTACCGCTACAGGAGCTGCAGCTGTTACACCAAATTCTTCTTCAATTGCTTTAACAAGATCGTTTAGTTCAAGAACTGTCATTTCTTTGACAGCATCGATGATTTGTTCTTTTGTCATGATTTATTTTCCTCCATTTATTGTTTTTTCGTAATCTATACGTTTCCGTTATAACCTTGCATTGCTCATTTACCTATTAAGCACCTTGTTCTTCTTTTTGATCAGCAACTGCTTTTGTAGCAAGAGCCAAATTACGCATTGGCGCTTGAAGAACACTAAGCAACATAGAAAGCAAACCTTCGCGAGATGGAAGTTCAGCAAGAGCCTTCACTTCTTCAACAGAGGCAATATTGCCTTCAATCACTCCAGCTTTGATTTCTAGTGCTTCATTCTTTTTCGCGAATTCGTTAAGAATTTTCGCTGGAGCTACAACATCTTCCGTACTGAATGCAATCGCATTTGGTCCTGTAAGGGCATCACCAAGTCCTTCTAGGTTAGCCGCTTCTGCTGCACGACGAGTCATTGTGTTTTTATAAACCTTAAAGTCAATTCCTGCTTCACGAAGTTGTTTACGAAGTTCAGTAACTTGCCCTACGGTCAAACCACGGTAATCAACTACAACTGTGGAAACACTAGATTGAAATTTCTCTTTAATTTCATCTACAAGTTGTTTCTTTTGTTCAATAATTGCGCTCATCCTTACACCTCCTAATTCAAAATGACATTTATACCCGTATATATGAAGCAAAAAACCTCCATACATAGACATGGAGGTTTTTTGCTCTCAATTCAAACAATTGAGTTTTATCGCAAGAACCTCGGCGGGAAATTAAGCTAGTGAATCCACACTAGCACCTGCTGTCTACGGTACAAATGTATTATTATATTTTCAACAGCTAATATCTTAACAGATTATATCACTGTAAGTCAATATTTTTTATAAAGAAGCGGATTCTACGCGCAGCCCAGGACCCATTGTTGTAGAAACGGTAATATTTTTAAAGTATTTACCTTTTGAAGAAGCTGGTTTTGCTTTTGTTAATGTATCAAGGATAGTATTATAATTTTCAACTAGTTTTTCATCGTCGAAAGAAGCTTTTCCGATCGGCACATGAACAATACCTGCTTTATCTGCACGATATTCTACTTTACCTGCTTTGATTTCATTCACAGCTTTTTCTACATCAAATGTAACAGTGCCTGTTTTAGGGTTCGGCATTAAACCTTTAGGTCCAAGAGTACGACCTAGTTTACCAACTTCCCCCATCATGTCTGGAGTTGCTACTACTACATCAAAATCGAACCAGCCTTGGTTAATTTTATTGATGTATTCTGCATCTCCAACATAATCAGCACCAGCGGCTTCTGCTTCCTTCGCTTTTTCACCTTTTGCAAATACAAGTACACGTTGTGTTTTACCAGTACCATTAGGTAGAACAACTGCGCCACGAATTTGTTGGTCAGCTTTTTTCGTATCAATTCCTAAACGGAAAGATACATCAACGGTTGCATCAAATTTAGTGAAATTTACCTTCTTCGCAAGTTCAATTGCCTCTGCGATTGGGTAAGATTTTGAACGATCAATTTGTTTTAAAGCTTCAATATATTTTTTGCCTTTTTTAGCCATTTTATTTCCTCCTGTAATGTGGTTTTAGCGGAATGACCTCCCACGTCGAAAAGCGCGAGCACCTGTCCAGCGACGTACAAATTTGGTTCTTAAGGTTGAACGGCTAATTTCGCGCCGTCCTGGCGCAACGCCGTTCTGACCAACGTCCTGTCGGCCTAAGATAAAGGAAACACGATGAGCTTGAAAAGCGAATCGATGTTGACTTATCGTAGGAAGAAACCGTAAATTTGCTAGTCGCTAGGTGCTGGAGCTAGATCAAGAAAAGCGCTAATGCTAATGGTTATAGTTGCGTCATAACCATCACACTAGGAATCCCGTCTTTTACAGACAGAGTGTAAAACCTTGCTATACAGCTTGGTTTTAAGCAATAAAGGAAGGCTGAACGGTCCCAGCCTTCCCTCTACAGTAACCTTGTTTATGCACTGGAAATCGATCAGTCTTCGATTTTGATACCCATGCTACGTGCTGTACCTTCAACCATTTGCATAGCAGCTTCAACGCTGGCAGCATTTAGGTCGGGCATTTTTGTTTCTGCAATTTCGCGCACTTTGTCACGTTTAACAACAGCAACTGTTTTTTTGTTAGGTTCACCAGAACCTGAATCAATTCCAGCTGCTTTCTTTAGAAGAACTGCAGCGGGTGGAGTTTTGGTGATAAATGTAAAGGAACGATCCTCAAATACTGTGATTTCTACAGGGATAATTAATCCTGCTTGATCTGCAGTACGAGCATTGAATTCTTTACAGAATCCCATAATATTTACACCTGCTTGACCGAGTGCCGGTCCTACTGGTGGAGCTGGATTCGCTTTACCTGCAGGAATTTGTAATTTTACAAGTTTGATTACTTTTTTAGCCACGAGACGCACCTCCTTAAAGTCCGTGATGTGGTAATGGGGTTGTTACACCCTCCCACTCATTATAAAAATAGCCAATAATCAACATCTTTCAAATAGAGATTAAAGATACTATTGACCTAAAAGATATTATCACTTTTTACGAGTAATTTCAAGTTGTTGTTAGTTTAATTTATCAATTTGTCCAAAGTCGAGTTCAACAGGGGTTTCTCGACCGAACATATTGACCATAACTTTTACTTTTCCTTTTGTTGCATCTAAATCTTCCACTTTTCCTGTGAAATTAGCAAACGGTCCTTCCTTCACTGTAACCGTTTCGCCAATTTCAAAATGAACATCTAGATGTTTGTCTTCTAATCCCATACGCTTTAGAATAAAATCGATTTCTTCGGGAAGTAGAGGAGTTGGCTTAGAGCCTGATCCTGAGGAACCAACAAATCCCGTTACACCTGGTGTATTGCGAACAACATACCAAGAATCATCTGTCATAATAATTTCCACTAATACGTAACCTGGAAAGACCTTCTTTTTTACAACTTTCTTTTTTCCATTCTTTATATCCGTTTCTTCATCTTCAGGAACGATCACCCTAAAAATTTTATCTTCCATTCCCATCGTCTCTACGCGCTTTTCAAGATTTGTTTTCACTTTATTTTCGTAGCCAGAATACGTATGGACAACATACCAGTTTTTTTCCATTGATTAGGACGCCTGTCCTTCCCTCCCTATCACTTAAAAACTTACGTTTAAATACTCTTCTCATAGTGCCTATCTATAACGACTAACAAATTTACGCCGCTGAACAGACGCTTTCGCATTTCTTACTAAACTCAAAAAACCCGGGAACCGGGCTTGAAAAAAGTAATATATAATTCCATTATAACATGAGTTCATAAAAGTTATACAAATAACTAAATATCTATTTTAATTTCCAATAATAAAACGCATAAAATATGAAATGATATAATCTACGCCAGCAAAGAATAGTGCTAACAAGGCAACAGTGGTAACAACAGTAATGGTATAACTAGTTAATTCCTTTCGGCGTGGCCAACTGACCTTCCTCATCTCTGAGCGAACATTGCGAAAGAATTGCATTACGCTTGACATGATCGTACCTCCAAAATTTTACTAATAATATGGGCTCAAAAGGAGGATAAAAAGGACCCAGCGGCTAATTACGCTGATTCACAGTGTCATTTTTACCGAGGTCTGCAGGACGCAGGTCACAAAGGCATAGCGATTGTTGTCGCGAATTTAGGCCAACAGGATGTTGGTCAAAACGGCGTTTCCACAGGAAGTGGCGCCTTTAGCCGTTTATCCTTTGTTCATCATTTGATCCTTACTTTTGAACATCCTCTAATATATGAAAATGGTTATTTTGTTTCTTTGTGAATGGTATGAGCTTGACAGTTCTTACAAAATTTCTTCAATTCCAAGCGATCTGTGGTAGCTCTAGTACTTTTATCGGTTGAATAATTACGTGATCCACAATCTACACAGGCTAATGCGACTTTATTTTTCACATTTCACACCCGCTCTCTAGGCATTCTTATATCTTTTAAAAAATATCACGTAAGTCGATATCTGTCAATATAACACCATTACCAAACGCCGAACTCTCGCAGTTCCAGATAACGTTCTAGCTTTCTTTTCACCCTTTGTAAAGCGTTATCAATTGATTTTACGTGGCGATCCAGCTCTTCGGAAATCTCTTGGTAAGATCTGCCGTCTAGATAGAGAGCTAATACTTTTCTTTCTAAATCACTTAATAATTCCATCACTTTGGATTCTATATTATGAATCTTTTCCCGATTGATTAAAAGCTCTTCAGGATCCAAAATCTTTGCTCCTGAAATCACATCCATTAATGTTCGATCAGATTCTTCGTCGTAAATAGGCTTGTCCAAAGAAACATAAGAATTAAGCGGGATATGTTTTTGACGGGTGGCTGTCTTAATAGCCGTAATAATTTGCCTTGTGATGCAAAGCTCTGCAAAAGCTTTGAAAGAAGCCAATTTATCTTCTTTGAAATCACGAATCGCTTTGTAAAGTCCGATCATGCCTTCTTGTACAATGTCTTCGCGATCAGCACCTATTAAAAAGTAGGCCCTCGCCTTCGCCCTAACAAAATTACGGTATTTTTTTATGAGGTAATCCAGTGCTTCACTTTCTCCTTCTTGAATCAGTTCGATCAACTCTTCATCTTCCAATAAATCATAATTGATGCCGCTGTCTAACCTGATATTCGAGGTCACTCTATCCCCCACCCTTAGATCCATCGATAGAATCATTATACATAACAGAATTTTCATACGTCAACCTTATTTTAAACCACGTCGCCATTTCTCAAAGATTTCAGCAACTTCTGTACTTAAGGGAATTTTGGCGGCCGGCACTTTTTCTCTTGTGGTTTTTAGGCTTTTACCAATGTTTTTATCAATAGCTTGAACTTCTATTAAAAGCTCACGAGCAGATAGTCTTAATGCCCCTTGACCGAAAATTGCCCATTGTTCGGTATAATCGGATGTAGCAACATAAATTTGTGTGCGTCTATTACTTAATTCAATGGCTAACTTTTCAATTCTTTCATCTGCTGTTTCTTCTATTTTGGTAAAGATGACTTCTACCTTATGGTTTTGGTACCTTTTTTCAATCCCCTTTACTTCATAGGCATCAAAGACAATGATCACCTTTTGCCCAGTAAATCCTTGATAATCAGCCATAATTTCAATAAGGCGGTCCCGTGCTGAAGCAAGGTCTTTCATCTTTAGTTCGATTAATTCTGGCCAAGCACCGATGATGTT
This sequence comes from Bacillus subtilis, assembly GCF_008764245.1. GTDB lineage: Bacteria > Bacillota > Bacilli > Bacillales > Bacillaceae_C > Lederbergia > Lederbergia ruris. Next base: position 14,610 of record NZ_VTQV01000030.1, on the reverse strand, counting down.
GTAGCCATCTACAATCAGGATATCCATAATCTAACCCTCAATAGGCGAACGTTTCCGCAGCACTTCATACATCAACAAAGAGGCCGCTACGGATGCATTAAGTGAAGTGACATGTCCCATCATTGGCAAATGGATGAGAAAATCACATTTATCCCGAACTAATCGCCCCATCCCTTTTCCTTCATTCCCAATTACTAATGCTAGAGGCATTGTGGCATCCATTTTTCGATAATCCTCACTACCTTTTGCTTCCGTTCCAAAAATCCAAACACCACGCGTTTTTAATTCATCGATCGTTCTTGGGATATTGGTTACTCTTGCAACGGGTACATATTCAATAGCTCCAGTCGACAGTTTGGCTACAGTAGCCGTTAGTCCTACAGAACGATGTTTCGGAATAATAACACCATGAACCCCTGCCGCATCCGCTGTACGTAAAATAGAACCAAGATTATGAGGATCCTCCAGTTCATCCAAAATAAGAAAAAATGGATCTTCCCCTCTCTTACTAGCCACTTCGAAAAGGTCATCTAGTTCTGCATATTGGTGGGCCGCAACCTGTGCTGCAACTCCTTGATGATTCGTACTGACTAATTGGTCTATTTTCTGCTTCGGAACAAATTGAATCAATATATTCCGTTCCTTCGCAAGCTTCATAATCAGCTGCATCGAGCCCTTTTGCGAACCTTCAGCTATCCAAATTTTATGAATGCCTCTCTCCGATTTTAAAACTTCTATAACAGGGTTTTTGCCGGCAATCCACTCTTTACTCATGTTTGTTTCACTCCCCTTTTTCAATTTTCCGGATTGATTCTTCCATAATTTCATCTAAACGTTCTTGATCATTGGATAAATAAACCCAGCCGATTACAGCTTCGAAGGCTGTACTATGTCGATAAGTTTGCACATCTGTGTTTTTGGGTATCGTTCCAGATTTTGCATTTCTCCCTCGTCTCATGACAGCTAACTCTTCTTCCGTTAAAAAGTTTTCATCCAACAGTTGTTTTAATATAGCGGCCTGCGCTTTGGCCGATACGAAATGGGTCGCTTCGATATGAAGCTTATGTGGCTTCGTTTTCCCTTTTTGTAAGAGGTGATGCCGAATATAAACCTCAAACACGGCATCCCCCATATAGGCAAGTGCTAAGCCATTCAATTGTCGATAGTCCTTCACATTTGGCTCCATTGCCGTTATCCTCTTTTCCATCTTGTACCTTGTCGGGTATCCTCTAAAATGATGTTCATTTCCTTTAGTTGATCTCGTATTTGATCAGCTAAAGCAAAATCTCGATTCTTCCTCGCTTCCAATCTTTGTTCTATCAGTTCGTCTATTTCTTCGTCAAGCAGTTCATTTTGCTCGATTCTCAATCCGAGCACAGAGAAAAGCTCTTCAAATGTATTTAAAAATGCTTCAATCACTTTAGTAGATGTGTTCTCTTCCCGTAAATATAGATTTCCTTGTTTGGCTAACTCAAAAAGTACGGTAATCCCGTCAGCTGTATTAAAGTCATCATCCATTTCTTTTTCGAACGTGCTCACGAGTTGGTTAATCTTTTGTAGCCACTCTTGATCATGATCAACTAAATTAGCACTTGCTTGCAAACGATGCTTTAAGTTCTGATAAGATGTGCGCAACCGTCCGAGTGCTACTCCTGCATTTTCAAGGAGCTCATCATTGAAATTAATGGGATTGCGATAATGAACAGATAGCATAAAGAAACGGAGAACCTGTGGGTCGACCTTTTTGAGAATATCATGGACTAACACAAAATTACCCAGTGATTTTGACATTTTCTCATTATTGATATTGATATAACCATTATGCATCCAGTAATGGGCAAACGGTTCTCCCGTCAATGCCTCAGATTGAGCAATTTCATTTTCATGATGAGGAAAGGCTAAATCTTGCCCACCAGCATGAATATCAATCGTATCTCCAAGGTATTTTTTGGCCATTGCGGAACATTCAATATGCCAACCTGGTCTTCCCCTCCCCCATGGGCTATCCCAAGCAATTTCTCCTTCTTTCGCTGCCTTCCAGAGCGCAAAATCTAAAGCATCTTCCTTTTTCTCACCTACTTGTATCCGAGCTCCTACTTTTAAATCGTCAATCGACTGATGAGAAAGTTTTCCGTAATCAGTAAATTTCCTTGTCCGGTAGTACACATCTCCCTGGGATTCATAGGCATAGCCTTTTTGTATCAATGTATCAATAAACTCGATAATTTCATCCATATTTTCCGTAACGCGTGGATGTATATCCGCTTCTTTACAGCCGAGGGCTGAAACATCCTCAAAATAAGCTTGGATAAACCTTTCAGCAATTGTAGGCACATCGGATTCAAGTTCTCTTGCTGCTTTAATTAATTTATCATCCACATCCGTAAAATTTGAGACAAATTGGACTTCATACCCTCTATATTCTAAGTAGCGGCGGACGCTATCAAACACAATAGCAGGTCTTGCATTCCCGATATGAATATAATTATAAACGGTCGGACCACAGACATACATTTTAACCTTTCCCGGTTCGATCGGTTGAAATGTTTCCTTTTTTCTTGTTAATGTATTATAAATTTGAATGGTCATGTACCGAAGACTCCTTTCGATTGGTTAAATCCTCCGTTTTTAAACGCGTAAGTTCTTCTTGCAAATTTTTTATTTCCCGTTCCATTTCTGTCACTTTATCTAACATCGGATCCGGTAAATCACAATGGTTTAAATCTTGGTTCAGCCGCATACCATCTTGGACAACAACCCTTCCTGGAATCCCTACAACGGTAGAATTGGCAGGTACATTCTTTAAAACAACGGATCCCGCTCCAATTTTGGAATTTTCGCCAATGACAATGTTTCCCAATACCTTTGCTCCCGCTGCAATTAAAGTGTTATTTTTAAGCGTAGGGTGCCGCTTTCCCTTTTCTTTTCCGGTCCCTCCCAATGTCACACCCTGATAGACAATGACATCATCACCGATCTCACATGTTTCTCCAATGACTATCCCCATGCCATGGTCCATAAAGAAGCGGCGACCAATGACAGCACCTGGGTGAATCTCAATCCCTGTAAAAAAGCGACTAACCTGCGAAATCATTCTTGCTAGAAAAAACAACTTTCTTTTATACAAAGCATGTGCAAGACGATGAGCCCAAATCGCATGCAATCCTGAGTATGTCAAGAGAACTTCGAATGTGCTACGTGCCGCAGGATCTTGGTCAAACACTGTCTTAATATCTTCTTTCATATGTTTGAACATGCGTGATGACCCCTTTCTAAAGTGAACCTGTTTTTTCTAAAACCCTTATCAAGACATACATCCCAACCTAAAGTTCAGTTAACTAGTTAACTTCCTAACAACAAAAAAAGACGCCCCTGAATCAATCAGAGACGCCTTAGCGCGGTTCCACTCTGCTTGGATGTAATAAGAAAAGCGCAAGCGCCTTGACCAGCCCCGACAAGCAAATGTTCTGAGTCAAGAAAAGTCCGGTTTTGACTTTTATTGGCTCAGGTTATTTGACCTCGAGGGGCTAGGCGCTGGAGCTAGATCTGGAAAAACATCCCGGCTTGATCTTGGTAACGACAAGAGGACCGCTTAGGCCTAGTAAGAATACTCCGTTCAGCGTAAGACTCAGAGGGGCATTTTCAAAAAACGAGAGGCTGCAACCACTCTCAGCCTATGGTGGTTTTCTCTGATCAGCTTCGTTTTTTTACTTTTCCTCATCAACGTTCTTGATTATATTCTTTAATATATTATATTTTATTCATTTTGTTAACCCAACAAACGCTCGATTCGGCGAATAACTTTTTCCTTGCCAAGTAATTCGATCGAATTCGGTAGTTCTGGTCCATGAGATTGGCCTGATACAGCAATTCGAATCGGCATAAATAATTTTTTCCCTTTATGCCCTGTTTCCTTTTGAACAGCCTTGATCGCTTTTTTAATTTCCGGAGCTGCAAATGGCTCGAGGTCCTGGATAATATTCTTGAAAGAAGCTAATACTTCCGGCACTTGTTCCTCTTCCAAGACGGCTTTTGCTGCTTCATCATATTCGATTTCGTCTTGGAAAAACATTTGTGAAAGTTCTACGATTTCTGCACCATAACTCATTTGCTCCTGGTACAAACCGATTAAACTCCGTACCCACTTTTCCTCTTCTTCACTCATTTCTTCGCGAACTAAACCAGCTTTCACAAGATGTGGCAGGGATAATTCCACCACTTTATCTAGATCTAACTCTTTCATATATTGATTATTCATCCAAAGAAGCTTTTGCTTATCAAATAGAGCAGGAGACTTGGATAAACGCTGGGCATCAAATATCTCGATAAATTCTTCTTTTGAGAAGATTTCCTCCTCACCTTGCGGAGACCAGCCAAGGAGCGTAATAAAGTTAAACAAAGCTTCAGGCAAATAACCCAGATCTGCGTATTGTTCAATAAACTGGATAATCGATTCATCCCGTTTACTTAATTTTTTGCGACTCTCATTGACAATCAATGTCATATGCCCATAAATAGGAGGAGTCCAATCGAATGCCTCAAAAATCATCAACTGCTTCGGTGTATTGGAAATATGATCATCACCTCGAAGCACATGCGTCATTTCCATAAGATGATCGTCAATCGCAACAGCGAAGTTATACGTTGGTATACCATCTTTCTTTACGATGACAAAATCCCCAATTCCATCTGAATCAAAAGAAACATCATCTTTTACCATATCTTTAAAAGTATATGTTTTTCCCGCGGGAACTCTAAAGCGGATGCTTGGCTTTCTTCCTTCCGCTTCAAGCTTCTTTTGGTCTTCTTCGGTTAAATGTGCGCATTTCCCTGAATAACGTGGCATTTCCCCACGTGCCAATTGAGCTTCTCTTTCCGCTTCAAGTTCATCTTCTGTACAATAACATTTATAAGCTAAACCACGATTCAGAAGATCTTCGTAATATTTTTTATAAATATGGTTTCGCTCGGACTGACGATAAGGTCCAAAATCGCCGCCTTTATCAATACTTTCATCCCAATCTATACCAAGCCATTTCAGATAAGCTAATTGACTCTCTTCTCCGCCGGCAATATTTCGCTTCTGGTCTGTGTCCTCAATTCGTATAATAAATTTCCCACCTGCATTTCGGGCAAATAAATAATTGAATAATGCTGTACGCGCATTCCCAATATGTAAATGGCCTGTCGGGCTTGGCGCATAACGCACTCTTACTTCACTTGACATCCAGCATGCCTCCTAAAGACTAAAATTCACAAATTCTATTGTACACTATTTTTATCCATTTTCCTGTCTGAACTATATTCATAAAAAAGGAATAACTACTATTATGATTGCTTTTGAAGGAGAACAACCGCCATAGAGGCGACACCTTCTTCTCTACCAACAAATCCAAGTTTCTCTGTTGTAGTAGCTTTTACATTAATTTGTTCTTCATTCGCTTCTAGCAATTGCGCAATCCGCTTTTTCATTTTCTTAATATGAGGAGCCATTTTTGGCTTTTGAGCCATAATGGTACAATCAAGATTAACAAGGGTATATCCACGATCAGTCACAAACTTCCATACCTGTTCCAACAATTTTGCCGAATCAGCATCTTTAAAATCGGGGTCTGTATCAGGAAAATGATGACCAATATCCCCTTCGCCAATTGCTCCTAAACACGCATCCGCTATCGTATGTAATAGAACATCCGCATCTGAATGACCTATCAGCCCTTTTTCATGCGGAATGGTAATACCTCCGATAATAAGCGGGCGATCCTCTGCAAATTGATGGACGTCAAATCCTTGTCCAATTCTAAACATGTCTTCTCCCTCTCCCTATTCAACAATATCCCTTAAATTTTAAGTCGTTTTTCCATAATTGCCTTGGCAAAGAATAGATCCTCTGGCGTAGTCAATTTAATATTATCATAATCACTCTGAACAATTTGCACCGAATGCCCTAGCCGCTCCACAAGGGAAGAGTCGTCTGTACCAAGGAACTGATCCTTTTTAGCCTGTTTATGTGCTTGATATAGAAGTGAAAAACGAAAAGCTTGTGGGGTTTGTACTTGCCACAAGCTAGAGCGATTAATAGTTTCAACCACATGAAGACCTTCCGTTTTTTTAATCGTATCTTTAACCGGAACGGCCGCTATAGCCGCTCCGCTTTGAACCGCACTTTGTACCAATTGGGCGATGACAGCCTTTTGAACAAAGGGGCGAGCGCCGTCATGCACAAGTATGACGCCTTCAGGATCAGCTACTTCTAAACCATTTAAAACGCTATATTGTCGCTCTTCTCCCCCTTTAGCGAGGGTGATCTTTTCCCACTGGTGTTTTTGTAAATGATCTTCAAAGAAATGCTGGTCACTTTCATTGATCACTACTATGATTTTTTGACAATCCGGATCTTGAATAAAAGTGTCTAGTGTATGCAAAATAATCGGTCGATCTTCTAATTTTAGAAGAAGTTTATTGATCCCAGCCCCCATTCTCTTTCCTAATCCGGCGGCCGGAATGATTACTTGATAATTCATCGCTTTAAAATCCCCTGTCTTACAATGCCGTCTCCATTAATTTCGGTTTCGCAAAAATCATTCGTCCTGCAGAAGTTTGCAAGACACTTGTAACAATCACATCTATTCTTTTGCCGATATAATTTCTACCTTCTTCGACAACAATCATGGTGCCATCATCTAAATAAGCGACACCTTGGTTATACTCTTTTCCGTCTTTAATTACCTGAACATTTAATTCCTCACCAGGGAGAACAACAGGCTTGACCGCATTCGCTAAATCGTTAATATTTAATACCTTCACATTTTGAAATTCACAGACTTTGTTTAAGTTAAAATCATTGGTTACAACCGTTCCGTCTATGAGTTTCGCAAGCTTAACTAATTTACTATCCACTTCTTGGATATCTTCAAAGTCTCCCTCATACATTTCCACATTGATATTTACTTCTTTTTGGATTCGATTCAATATATCCAGACCACGTCTTCCTCGATTACGTTTCAAAGAATCCGATGAGTCCGCAATATGTTGTAACTCTTCTAATACAAAAAGCGGGATGACAATAATACCGTCTAAAAAGCCTGTTTGGCAAATATCAGCAATCCTTCCATCGATTATAACACTTGTATCCAAAATTTTCATACGACTTGAGAGTTGTTCCTTTTTCGCTTCTTGATTTTCCTCTCCTCGTTTTTTTCCTCCTCGACTTTGTGAGAAGAAGCTTGTCAATTCATCGCGTTTCTTAAAGCCAACTTGAAAACCGAGATAACCAAGCAATAATGTTAATAAAATCGGAACAAACGTGTCAAGAATCGGGATTTGCATCTGATTAATCGCTAGACCCATTAAAAAGGCAAGCAATAAACCAAAACCGAGACCAAGGCTTCCGAATAGAATATCCGTGATCGGGGCCTTCACAAGCATATCCTCAATTCGCTTTACAAAATTCACAATCGGATTGATCGTCCAAAAAGTAATAAGATAAAAAATAATAGCACCCAGTAAAGCCGTTATATACGGATTATTAATCATAACGACATGATCAAAATGGATCAATTTTAGTAATAAAGGTAATAGGAAAATTCCAAGTGTTCCGCCCAACAGTAAAATGCAGGCTTGCACAATTCTCTTTAACATACTTTCACCTCCTTTTAATCATTATAAACAATAAGCACGCTTTAAAACCAAAAAGTTCTGTATTCCTCCCATGAACTATAAAATAAAGATCGATAGTAGATGTCACTCACTAAAATATTTGTTGCAAAGCATCTCCTACCGTCTTCACACCAATGACTTCCACCCCACCCGGAATGGTCCAACCACCTAAATTATTTTCAGGAATAATAATCCGTTCAAATCCTAATTTTGCTGCTTCTTGCACCCTTTGCTCAATTCTCGAGACACGACGGACTTCACCTGTTAAACCAACTTCTCCTATCATACAATCTGTTGCCCGAGTAGGTTGGTCACGGAAACTAGAAGCAATACTAATCGCAACGGCTAGGTCAATTGCAGGTTCATCTAATTTCACGCCACCAGCTGCTTTTAAATAGGCATCTTGATTTTGCAATAATAACCCTACTCGCTTTTCCAAAACAGCCATTAATAATGACACACGATTATGGTCAATCCCTGTCGCCATTCGGCGCGGATTCCCGAAACTGGTTGGTGAAATTAAAGCTTGAATTTCGACTAACACTGGCCTTGTTCCCTCCATAGAGGCAACGACTGTAGAGCCTGATGCTCCTTTTGAACGTTCTTCAAGGAAGATTTCCGACGGATTTTCCACCTCTGTAAGGCCTGATTCCTTCATTTCGAAAATACCCATTTCATTTGTGGACCCAAATCGATTTTTCACAGCTCGCAAAATTCTATAGGTGTGATGACGTTCACCTTCGAAGTATAGAACGGTATCTACCATATGCTCTAGCAATCGCGGACCGGCAATCGCCCCTTCTTTTGTTACATGTCCAACTATAAAAATCGCGATTCCTTTTGTCTTCGCTATTCTCATCAACTCAGACGTACATTCTCGTACTTGAGAGACACTTCCCGGAGCAGATGTTACTTCAGGATGATAGACGGTTTGAATCGAGTCAATCACTACAAATTGTGGTGAAATTTCATCAATCGTTAAATGGATCGCTTCTAAATTAGTTTCTGCATAAATATAAAGCTCTGGCGAGGAGACATGCAATCGATCGGCTCGCAACTTCGTTTGCCTGATTGACTCTTCTCCGGAAATATACAATACCTTTTGTTCTGTTTTAGCTAACTGAGCCGATACCTGGAGCAATAAAGTTGACTTTCCAATTCCTGGATCGCCGCCAATCAAAACAAGGGATCCTGCAACAACTCCCCCACCTAAAACACGATTTAATTCTTTCATTTGAGTTGTGACTCTTGGTTCTCTTTTCGTTGCAATGGATGTAATCGAAGTCGCCTTCGATTGATGATTTGGATCAGTATGCTGAAATGAGTGTCTCGGTTGCTTACCAACAATATTCACTTCTTCTACCATTTGATTCCATTCCCCACACCCTGGGCAACGTCCCATCCATTTAGCAGATTCATATCCACAAGATTGACATATATACTTTGTTTTCTTCTTGGCCATCCATTTCCCCTTCTCATGAAAATAATCTAAAAGAAACGGGGTACTTTCAAAAACTGTACCCCGCTTTATGTAGATACTGGGAACGGTCGGATTAAGAAATAGTTTTCTCTGTGGCTTTGACCGTTAATTCTCCCTTCTCTACATCCACTAAAATATGTTGTCCTGGAGCAATGCCCCCTTTTAGCAATTCTTCCGATAGGCGATCTTCCACTAATTTCTGTATAGCTCTTCTTAACGGTCTTGCTCCGTATTCAGGATCAAACCCTTCCTCCGTAATCTTATCCTTTGCTGCTTCTGTTATCTCAAGATGCATATTTTGCTCTTCCAAACGTTTGACTAGTTGATCTGCTAGTAAAGTCACAATTTCTTTTAATTGTGGTTTTTCTAGAGCATGGAAAACAATAATTTCATCAATTCTATTTAAAAACTCTGGTCGGAAGGCCTTTTTCAGTTCCTCCATTACTTTACTCTTCATATCCTTATAGTCTTGTTCGCCATCTTGAATACTGAACCCGACATATTTATTTCTCCTTAGCGCTTCAGCCCCCACATTAGAGGTTAGAATTAAAACTGTATTGCGAAAATCAACCGTTCTTCCCTTCGAATCAGTCAAACGGCCATCCTCAAGGACTTGGAGTAAAATATTAAATACATCTGGATGGGCCTTCTCAATTTCATCAAGTAATATTACCGAATAAGGTTTCCTTCTAACCTTTTCCGTTAGCTGTCCACCCTCTTCAAACCCGACATAGCCTGGAGGTGAACCAACAAGTCGTGAAGTAGAATGCTTCTCCATGTATTCGGACATATCGATACGAATCATTGCATCTTCATCACCAAACATAGCTTCAGCAAGGGTTCTACCTAATTCTGTCTTTCCAACACCTGTTGGCCCGAGGAAAATAAAGGAGCCGATCGGTCTTTTCGGATCTTTCAATCCAGCTCTCGCTCGTCTTACAGCTTTTGCTACAGCTTTCACTGCTTCCTCTTGCCCAATTACTCTAGAATGAAGAATTTCTTCAAGCTTCAGCAGTTTTTCCGTTTCAGTAGCAGCAATTTTTGAAACAGGAACCCCGGTCCAGCTGGATACAACTTGAGCGATATCTTCCATCGTTACTTCGCTGTTTTCCTGGCCTTGCTTTTCCTTCCAAGTTTTCTTCGTTTTTTCAAGTTTTTCACGGAGTCGCTGCTCTGTGTCTCGTAACGAGGCTGCTTTTTCAAACTCCTGACTTTGAACAGCAGCATCTTTTTCCTTGCGAGTCGTTTCAAGCTGTATTTCGAGTTCTTTTAAATTTGGTGGTGTTGTGTAAGAACGGAGTCTTACTTTGGATCCAGCCTCATCAATCAAATCAATAGCTTTATCCGGTAAGAATCGGTCAGAAATATATCGATCTGATAATTGCACAGCCGCTTCGATCGCTTCATCTGTAATGGTGACACGATGGTGAGCTTCATAACGATCACGAAGCCCTTCCAATATTTGTACAGATTCTTCAATGGTTGGCTCATCGACTTGGATCGGTTGGAAACGTCGTTCTAAAGCAGCATCTTTTTCGATATATTTACGATATTCATCTAGCGTTGTTGCACCAATACATTGTAATTCTCCACGAGCAAGGGATGGTTTTAAAATATTTGAAGCATCAATCGCCCCTTCTGCTCCTCCTGCACCGATTAACGTATGAAGCTCATCGATGAATAGAATGATATTACCTGCTTGGCGAATTTCATCCATCACCTTTTTTAAGCGATCTTCAAATTCACCTCGATACTTGGTACCTGCTACAACCGTGCCCATATCTAATGTCATGACTCGTTTGTCACGCAAAATTTCTGGTACTTCATTTTGGATAATTTGTTGCGCAAGCCCTTCGGCAATCGCTGTCTTCCCAACACCTGGCTCTCCTATAAGAACGGGATTATTTTTTGTTCTCCTACTCAGAACTTCTATTACCCTTTGGATTTCCTTACTTCTCCCTATAACTGGATCAAGTGTGCCTTCTTTTGCAATCGCAGTTAAATCACGGGCCAAACTATCAAGAGTTGGAGTGTTTGCATTAGAAGAAGAACTGGAGCCATGGGCATTGGCTTCATTATTTCCCAACAATTGCAGAACTTGTTGCCGTGCCTTATTTAGGCTAACACCTAGATTAGTCAAAACCCGGGCTGCTACGCCTTCTCCTTCTCGAATTAAACCTAACAATATATGTTCCGTTCCTACATAGGAATGACCTAATTTCCTCGCCTCATCCATCGATAATTCAATCACCTTTTTTGCGCGAGGTGTATAGTGAAGGTTTTGCGATTGCTCATTTCCTCTGCCAATTAAATTCTCTACTTCCTTTTGAATCTTTTCAGGGCTTAGCGCAAGTCCATATAAGGCCTTAGCTGCAATTCCTTCTCCTTCTCTTACAAGCCCTAACAATATATGTTCTGTTCCAATATTGCTATGCCCAAGACGCAATGCCTCCTCTTGGGATAAGGCTAAAACCTTTTGTGCTCTTTCTGTGAAACGTCCAAACATCATATAATCTCCTCCTAACTATCCTTCTCTTCCATTTTCAACCGTTCTCGGATAAAGGCAGCCCTTTTCATATCTCTCTCAACAGGTCGTAACGGGCCACCAGCATATTGTTGAAGAAAACCTGGTTGTGTTAAAATCATTAATTCATTTAATATATTTCTTGATAAATGTTTTATATATCCTAAATCTATGCCCAATCGTACATCAGATAAACGTTCAGCAGCTTCCTTCGTTTCGATAACTCGACTATTCGCTAAAATTCCATAAGAACGAAACACTCTATCCTCTAATTGTATGTTCGATGTTTTAAGTAATGCTTTCCTAGCGGATCTTTCCTGAGTGATAATTTGCTGAACGATGCTAACTAAATCATCCACAATATCTTCTTCTGATTTCCCCAATGTAATTTGATTGGAAATTTGGAATATGTTTCCTAATGCCTCTGTCCCCTCACCATAAATGCCTCTCACTACTAAGCCAAGCTGGTTAATAGCTGGAACGATACGAGACATTTGTCTTGTTAAAATTAAGGCGGGCAAGTGAACCATCACAGAGGCTCTTAAACCAGTGCCCACATTTGTTGGACAGCTAGTCAAATAACCTAAACTTTCGTCAAAAGCATAATCAACTTGGTCTTCCAATAGGTCATCCACAACATTGGCCTTATCCAAGGCTTCTTTGATTTGAAGGCCAGAGAATAGGCATTGAATTCGGATATGATCTTCTTCATTGATCATAATGCTCAAATCTTCTTCTTCCGATAAGATGACTGCTCCATAAGGTGAATCTGTCGCTAAACGAGGGCTAATCAAATGCTTTTCCACGAGTACCTTTTTTTCCAATTGTTTTAATTGCTCAATCGGTAGGAACTCTACTCCCTTATAAGCTTGGAGATAGCCAGACTGAACAATGCCATCCAATCTACTAGCAATTTCCCTTGCCTCTTCATTTTCAAACAAGGTGGGGAATTTATAATTCTTCAAGTTTCTTGCAAGGCGAATACGAGAACTAAGAACAATATCTGCCTCTGGTCCTTCTGCACTCATCCATGAGCTGACAGCCTTATTAAGAAATCTTTCTAGACTCATCCTTGATTTCCCTCCTCATCTTGATATTTTTTTTCTAAGGAGCGGATTTGATCCCGTATTTTAGCGGCCTGCTCAAATTCTTCATTCGCAATTAGAGATTGTAATTCTGCTTTAAGCTTTTGCACCTGCTTTTTGATATGAAGAGATCCACCCATTCTTTTTGGTAGCTTCCCCCCATGTTCTATATTCCCGGTATGAAGTCTCTTTAAAATAGGAGTTAATTGTTCTCTAAATGTTTCATAACAGTGAGCACAGCCAAATCGACCGACTTTAATAAATTGCTGATAAGTCATTTTACAAACATCACATTGAAGGATAGAGTCAGGAGGAGAAGTGTTTGGTTTAGCTTGTTTTACAGCTGAATCAAAATTTAATAGACCTGCCAACAGATCATTGAATGAAAAAGCCCCAGTGCCTTCATTCATAAATAATTCCCCTTTTTCTTGAGCACATCTTTCACAAAGTTGAATAGTCGTTTTTTCCCCATTTACAACTTTTGTGAAATGCAATGTAGCTGGTCTCTCTTTACATTCCTGGCAAATCATTGCGCTCACCTTCCTTTATCTATTCGTATTTTATAGCTTGAAGCATTGCTTTTAGCATTCTAGCTCTTAACTGATCTCGAAGTGGAAGTTCCACATAAATAACAGAGCGGTCCACAACACTTAACATTAATTTTGCTTCTTTCTCCGTTACAATTCCCTCTTCTACTAAGCGAAGAATAATATCTTGAGCACTGGACTGCGAAATTTGACTTTCTGTTAAAGCGGATAATTGATCAATTAAATGGGATTTATCATGTGAACGCACTTTAGAAATGCGAATATAGCCGCCTCCCCCCCGTTTACTCTCCACAAGATATCCTCGCTCAATTGTAAAACGAGTATTGATTACATAATTAATCTGGGAAGGGACACATTGAAATTTATCGGCAACTTCACTTCTTTTAATTTCAACAATTTCTTTTTCACTTAATTCCAAAACCTTTTTTAAATAATTTTCAATAATATCCGATATATTCCTCATTGCCACGCCTCCTTCCCTTCTTATTACCTTAATTGACTTTGACTATATTTGACTTAATTATACATGAAAAGATAATAAAAAGGCAACGATCTTCCATCATCAATATTTTAGCCAGATTTGTATAGATCAAAACGTCTTTTGGAAATATTTCCCTATAACGTTAAAACGCCCGCTTAGCGGCAAACATATGTCAATAGATTGCTTTTCCTTACCCTTTCATGAGTAGGAATGAATCAGTAAAGGAATAACCCTTCAAAGGATTCTATTGGAGAAAGGGTTTATTAAATGAAAAAAGACATCCTTTAAGAAGAATGTCTTTTATAACTTATTATAAAACCCTTATTTAGCCCGGCGGAGCGCGCGCTATTTGGCCGAACCTCTGCATCAGCTTATACCTTCTGTATAAAAAAGACACCCTCTTCATGAGGATGTCCTTCGTTTGCCTGGCAACGTCCTACTCTCACAAGGGGAAGCCCCTTATTACCATCGGCGCTGAAGAGCTTAACTGCCGTGTTCGGAATGGGAACGGGTGTGCCCTCTTCGCGATTGCCACCAGACTATAAACTTACACAGAATATGTAAGGATTGTAGAGAGTTTATTCTCTCAAAACCAGATAAAGAAGAAGACAAACGAGAAACAACCATTTGAATCCAGCTCCAGTGCCCAGCGACTAGAAAACTTCTACGTTTCTTCCTACGATAAGTCAACATCAGTTCGTCCTATCGGACTCACTGTGTTTCCTTTATCTCGTCAGAAACTAGGAAGTTTTTACGTCGCTAAACGGGCACTTCCGCTTTTTGTTAGATTAAGTCCTTGACCGATTAGTATCCGTCAGCTACATGTGTCACCA
>NZ_VTQV01000002.1:166476-202724 GCF_008764245.1 Bacillus subtilis | reverse complement strand
ATTTTTGTGCAACCTTCTAACATTTTGGTTGCAATTCTCTTAACTTTTATTTTGCACTAAACAACTTATTGGAATGAAGTTACCATTAAAGTAAATGGCCAGAAAAAAACTGGATATATTCATAAAAATCATCTAGGGAAAACTGATAGTAAAATATTCCGAGGGGTAACGCTAAGAGAGCCAACAACGATTCGGAAGGAGCCCTCTACTGGATCGAAATCATTAATAACTTATCCAAAAGGCACAATATTGGAATATCGTTTCCATAACGAATCTTGGAGTAAGGTTAATGTAATAGTTAATGGAAAGAAACAAACGGGCTATATTTCTGATAATGATATCGATAATGTAAAAAACAAAATATATAGAGGGGTTGCGCTTAACCCGACTACGTATATTCGTACAAAACCATCAACCAAAGCTAATCCATTAACTACCGTTCCAATTGGTACAATTATCAAATATCACCTCTATAATGAGCATTGGTATGAAGCGATAATGACTGTGAACGGAAAAGAAAGAACTGGATTTATTCATAAAAAACATATTGAAGAAGCAGAGACGAATCAGAAAACGATCGATGGATACGCTTTGAGGTCTCCTACAAATGTTCGTGCATATGCTTCAACAAAAGCGAAGGTTATAGTTAGTTTACCTGAAGGAGCAAAAGTAAGATATAAAACTTTCTCCACCTACTGGCATGAAATAACCGTAACTATCAATGGCGTACAAAAAACTGGCTATATTCATAAAAGCCATGTTGGAACAAAGGCTGAATATCATAAACGGACTAACTATGGATATGATTTTAAATATATGGTAGATAAGCAGATGGCAGGTACACCTAAAGCTGATGGCAGTGGTAAAGTGAATGCTACAAAAGGGCAAGTTGAGTTTTACTCCAACCCTTCCAACTTTTCGAAAGGTACTCCTGAATATTTTCAGTTCCTAGTACTATCTCAACCAGCTGGGTTAGATGCTGTCGAGGTAGATGAAAAGCTGCTCAAAGGTAAAGGGGTACTAGATGGTATGGGCCAAGCTTTTATTGATGCTGGTAAAAAGTACAATATAAATGAGGCTTATTTAATTTCTCACGCTCTACATGAAACAGGAAATGGAAATTCCATTTTAGCAAGCGGTGTTCCTGTCGACAAAAATGGGTCTGTCACTAGAAATTCCAAAGGTGAAATTGCTAAAACTTCCAAAACAGCTAAGATTGTTTATAATATGTATGGCTATGGTGCCAAAGATAGTTGTCCAATAGAGTGTGGGGCCAAATATGCTTTTGATCACGAATGGTTTTCATTACCTGCCGCTATTGTTGGCGGCGCCGGAAACATTGTAAACTATATTAATCGGGGTCAAGACACGTTATATAAGATGAGATGGAATCCAGATAGTCCAGGGTATCCACAATATGCAACTCATGTTCAGTGGGCCGTTTTACAAACTAGGAATATCTATAATATTTATAACTCGTTAAATAGTTATAATGCCGTATTCGACGTCCCTACGTTCAATCATTTACCCAATTATAATAACGATGCATACGGGTCAACAACGGCTGATAAGCTTAATTTCAGAAATGGACCAGGAACGATCTATCATTCTCTTGGTAAAATTCCAAAAGGCTCAAAGGTCCAGATCATTGGTTCGAATCCTAATGGTTGGTATAAGGTAAAATATAAAGCCAAAACTGGTTGGGTTAGTGCCCAATATGTCAGTCTAAAGTATTAATACTTTTAAATTAACGAAGCCGCCCATACCTAGAAAATAGGTATAGGCGGCTTTTATTACATGATTAAGAGGGAATTAGTCATTATTTGAATATCTGGAAGTACTTTTTAATTCCATTCACTATGCCTCTTGCGAGTTTTTCTTTATAGGATGCTTGCTTTAACTTATCGGCATCAGTTTTTCGATCTATAAACCCAACTTCAACAAGCGCACTTGGCATTTTTGATTCTCTATTAACGTGTAAATTGCCATCTTTTACACCACGTGAAGTAGTTTTTGTTTGATTAATCATTTCCTTCTGTAAATTGTCAGCTAACACCTTACTCTTTCCAGGCTCAGGTCCCTTGTTCATCATCCATGTTTCAATTCCGGTTCCACCTCCGGCATTGACGTGTACACTGACAAAGATATCCGCGCCCATGGAATTTGCATGCTTGGTTCTGTTAGCAAGACTTACATAACGATCGTTATCTCTGGACATGATGGCTATATAACCAGTTGCCCTTAGTTGAGCGGCCACACGTTTGCTTATATCCAAAGTAATATCTTTCTCGCGTAATCCGTTGCCTGATGCACCTGAATCATAGCCGCCGTGCCCCGGGTCTATGAAAACGACCTTCTGATTACCAATATGCTTTTTATGTATAAAGCCTGTAACTTTTTTTCCTTTTATATTCATTTGAACTTCGTGCCAATTTTTATTAAATGGAGTATAGTGAATTATACTTCCCTGCGCATAAGTTGTTAACGATCCTGCCTTTGTTGACGGTGTCATGCGTATAAAAGTCTTTTTCTTCAGCGCAACTCCCTTTGAAGCCTTTCCCGTCGCTGTAGCATTTTCTACATGCTTTTTATGGATATAACCACGGCGATTGCCTAAATCAACTTCATACCAGTGATCAGAGAAAGTTTTATAATTAAATATTGTTCCAATTGGTCGAGTAGCTAGAGCACTTGATTTTGTCGAAGCTGATTCTCTTATATATGTTTTCGGTTTTAAGGTAACACCCCGGAGTGTCTTTTGATTCATCACCGTGTTTTCCACATGTTTTTTATGAACATAGCCCATTCCTTTACCAGCTATTGAAACTTTGTACCAATGGGCATTATGAACCTGATAGCTCAATACGGTACCGATTCGATAAGTTGTTAAGGGGTCCGACTTTGTTGATGGCTTTGACCTAATATAGGTCGTTTGTTTTCGAGCTACACCTCGAAGCATCTTATTTTCTGCCTTTTCTATGTGATTACGGTGTATGTATCCAGTCATTTTCTTCCCATTTACTTCGACAGACACTTCATACCAACAGGTTGAAAATGTTTTATACTCTAAAATGGAACCTACTTGAAAAGTGGCGATGATTGGAGCATTAGTCGATGCTCTAGCACGTATATTAGTTGGTGATTTCAAAGTAATTCCGATCTCGCTCTTTTGTTGTTCAACAGCATTCTCCACATGTTTTTTATGAATATAACCAGTTTTCCCCCCAATTGATAGCTCATACCAGTGGGTAGAAAATGTCTTATATTCTAAAATAGAGCCAATAGGATAAGTCTGTATGATTTGCGCCTTTGTTGAAGGCCCCATACGTACATTGGTTGGAGACTTAAGAGCAACCCCTCGCAACTTCTCTTGATTTCCAGTAACCTTTTCCAGATGTTTTTTATGGATATATCCAATTTGCCCATCAATTTTTTTTGCCAGTGTATACCAATTAGCATTAAAAGGCTGTATTTCTAAGACTGTGCCAATAGGGAATGTTTTTAATGGTTTTGACGTAGTTGCAGGCTCCGTTCGGATATAGGTTTTTGTTTTAAGTGTAATCCCGCGATACGTTTTTACATTCATGGGCTCCACTGTTTTCTGTTTGCCGGAAATATCTATATCTTCTCTCCCAACTACAGTGGATTTGGTGTCTTCCCTTTTTGGTTTATCTTCTTTCATTTCTACTAAACTTTCTTCCCCTGCACCCTCTTTTTCTTGTTTATCCATCTCTTGATCATTCTCTAAAAATCCTTCTTCTGGTTCATCCATCTTCTCTGTTGGTTCTTGCACCGAATCAACATTTTCAGTTTCTTCCTGTTCTGTTTCTCTACCAACCTCTGTTTCTTCTTGTTCTGATTTTTCTTCTGCTTGAGACTCATGGTTGACTTGTTCCTCGGTAGCAATATAAATATTTTTCACGAATCCCTTGAGAATTTCGCCCTCTTCTTGATCCACATCCATGCTTTTATATTGTACGTAGGAATAATTATCGTCATTGGATTCCAATAAGATCACTTTTGTGTTATTTGGAATCTCAGTAATCATAGTATCTTCTGATGGGGTTTCATAAAGTAAAATTTCTTCATCTTCAGAGACCAATATAATTTCTTTGTGTGTTTCCACTTCCCCTTGCGTCTCTATTATTTCTCCTTGTGGTTCTATTTCTTCTTGTGTCTCTGCAAATGAATGAATAGGTGTTGTTAGAATAACAGAAATTACTAGAATCAAAACAAGTAGGTTTATAGTAATTTTTTTCATATATGGAAATACCCTCCTCCCAATTACCTAGTATATTATGACTATTGAACTTTGTAAAATAAAAATACCCCGGCATACTGAATTCCCTGCCAGTCATCCTTGAATTTTGGCCAGTTATATTTAGTGGCCGTGTTCAAAAAGCGAATCATCCCTAAATACGATTAGCAAAAAACTTGTTATAAACATCGATACTCTATTTACAAAAGGCATTGTCCAAGCCAGCGCACACAAAAAAGGGGCTGTCCAGAAAGTCGTTATCTTCGACTTTTGGATGCCCCTTTTCATATTTTAATCCTTGATAGATGAACATTCCTGATTATTACACTTGGGGGAATTTCCACTATTCGGACAACCCTTTTTTATGAAAGGCTTAACATCTCTGTTTGTTATTTAATGCGTCCTCTCTATACTGGTCTTTTTCTGTTTTAGGCATTTTCTTATATGCTTTCAAAAATTTCTCATATTTCGGAATCACTTCCTCAACAGAGCCGAAGTCTTTCACCATACCAAATTCCAGCCACAAAATTTTTTCGCAGAATGCTTTCATTTGTCCAATCGAGTGACTGACAAAAATCATCGTTTTTCCTCTTTGTTTAAATTCTTTCATTTTTTCAAGGCTTTTCTCGGCAAAAGCCTTGTCCCCTACGGAAAGAGCTTCATCAATAATAAGGATATCAGGATCAACGCTTACCGAAATCGCAAAACCAAGTCGTGATTTCATTCCGCTGGAATAAGATTTCACAGGTTGATCAATAAATTTTCCTAACTCGGAGAACTCAATAATTTCTGGTTCCAACTCTTTGATTTGTTGTTTATTAAATCCCAGCATAAGAAGCTTTAATTCAATATTATCTCTTCCAGATAAATCCGCTTTTAACCCAGCAGAAACTGCGATAAGGGCCGCTTGGCCATTCACCGTAACTGTACCAGATGTCTCTGGAACGATCCCAGCAATAATATTGGATAATGTCGATTTGCCAGAGCCATTAATGCCAATAAACCCAATAATGTCTCCTTTTTCCGCCTCAAAGCTAACATCTGTCAAAGCATAGAAATCTTCCCCATAGTCTTTCGGAGTGATGAGGTCTAAGATCCGTTCTTTCGTATTGCTATATAGTTTATATTTTTTCGTAATGTTCTTTACTATTATTGATTTCTCCATCGCAGTCACAACCATTATAAGTAGTCTATAAAATGTCTTCTAAATTTAACATGTATCGTTGAGCCAAATAAAAATAACACAATCACTAGGCCCCAAAAATAGAGACTATATTGCCAATGCTCCACAAAGTACCAATCCAGTCCAAATAAAGCGGATCGATATCCCTCTATTAAATAATAGAGCGGATTGAGTTTCATAAGCGTTGGAAGCGGATCTTCTAAAATCGTTACTTGCCAAAGGATTGGCGATAAATACAGGACCATCCTTAAAGTCGCATTCAAGAACATATGGATATCCCTAATGATCGTTGACAATGTTGAGGTAATTAAAGATATAGAAAACATTAAACAGAATGCAGCAAAGATAAAATAAAATATTTGCAGAAAATAAATACTTAGATAAAAACCGGCGAATTGAAAGATAATCACCACAATTCCCAATATAACTATATGGATATAAAACTGAGAGAACAACGCTATATTAGGAATAACGCTCATTGGGAAATTCATCTTCGATAACATCCGTAACCTTGTATAAATAGACTTAGACCCTTGAATGGTCGATTGATAAAAAAACGTCCATAAAACGAAGCCCCCAAATAGCCAATAAGAAAACGGTACTTCTATGCCGGGAGCAATCTCAATATCTGCCCGTTGGCGAATGCTTCCAAATACAAACCAATAAATCAGGACCTGGATGAGAGGATTTAAAAATTCCCATACCATTCCTAAATAATTGCTTTTATTTTGGCTTTTCAACTCATATAACGACAATCTTCGAATAAGATAAAAATGATCTATTTGCTCTTTAATAACCGTTATTGCAGCTTTCATACAATTTCCTTTCAATTTCCATAATCGAAATACACACTCCATAAATTATACAGGGAAGGAGTTTAAATGACAATAGAAGAGAAAATCCTATTAGAGATGAAAATAAAGTAAAAGCTTTAGACGGAAAAATTCCCCCTAGCCCCCATAATTTTAGCCAGGGGACCATTCAAATAAATCATTTTTTCATAAATCAAAGATAAGAAGTTACACTTCCATTAGGATTTCCTTCCAACACATCCGCAATTCTCTTACTAGCCAATCCATCTCCATATGGATTGCTTGCCTGACTCATCTTTTTATACTCTGCTTGATCTTCTAATAATAGCTTAAAGGTTTGATAAATGACTTCTTCATCTGTTCCCACTAGCTTCAATGTTCCAGCTGCTATTCCTTCTGGTCTTTCCGTGGTATCCCGCATAACTAATACAGGTTTACCAAGACTAGGGGCTTCCTCTTGAATACCTCCACTATCTGTAAGGATCATATAAGACCTTGAAAGGAAATTATGGAAGTCAATGACTTCTAAAGGTTCAATAATCCGAACGCGATCACAGTTTCCTAAAATATCATTTGCAGCCTCTCTCACGACTGGGTTCATATGGATCGGATAAATCGCTTTGATATCCGGATGTTCATCGACAATTCTCTTAATCGCTCTAAACATGTTTTTCATTGGTTCACCCAAATTTTCACGCCTATGGGCTGTGATCATAATGAGCTTACTGTCCCCCACCCAATCTAATTGTTCATGTGAATACTCATCATTTACTGTTGTCTTTAATGCATCAATCGCTGTATTCCCTGTAATATAGATGGATGAAGGATCCTTACCTTCTTTGATTAAGTTTTTCTTAGACATTTCCGTTGGGGCGAAATTATACTTTGCTACAATCCCAACCGCTTGGCGATTGAACTCTTCAGGGTAAGGAGAATAAATATTGTATGTTCTTAACCCTGCCTCAACATGGCCAACTGGAATTTGCAAATAGAAGCATGCTAATGTCGTTACAAACGTTGTAGAAGTATCGCCATGTACTAATACCACATCTGGATTTACTTCTTCTAAAACAGTCCTCATCCTGTCTAAAATATTAATCGTTACATCAAATAAAGTTTGCTTAGATTTCATAATAGAAAGATCATAATCAGGTGTCACATGGAAAGCGTCCAACACTTGATCTAACATTTCTCGATGCTGACCAGTCACACAAACGATTGTTTCTAGATTTTTTCGTACTTTCAATTCTTTTACCAAAGGACACATTTTTATTGCTTCAGGCCTCGTTCCGAAGACTACCATTACTTTTTTCATAGGAGTTTCACAATCCTTTGTTTTTTATGGTTTGTAATCCATTATAATACAGGAAACTAAAGGCATCATTCAACATTTAAGTATACCCAACAGAGAAAAAGTGTGCTTTATATATTTATGTTTCTTCTAAAGTGAATCCCTAATACATTTAAACCAATAAAAAACCTTTTACAATAGGAGTTCAACCTGCCTATTATAAAAGGATAATTTTTAATGGTTATTCATTATTGTTATTTAATAGTACTTGATCCACGACACGCTTGCTAGCTTTGCCAATCTGCATACTGATAGGGCATCGGCGAGAGAAAATACCTATTTACTTGCAAGCATATCAGCCGTTTTAAGCGCAATACGTACAGCTTTTCTATTTAAGGTACCTTTTTGATGCTCGATTTTTTTATTCTTTTTCTTAATTTCCGATTGCAAATTCTTTATTTCTTTGTCTTTAGCGGAAAGCTTATTTGCATTCTTTTTCTTCATCATGGAAGAGTAAGATTCAAGACGCTTAGCAATTTCTTCCGTACTACATCCACTGATTGGTACTACAGGTTCTTTAAAGTTTATTCCCTTTAGTCTTTCATCTAATGGAACCGTTTCAGGTGTCAGACCATTCTTATATATATGATCGATATTATTTTTATTCAAAAAGTCGATGAAGTTGTCGAAGTTCTTCCCTTGTTTCTTCGTTGGACTTTGGAAGTCGACTTTCTCAACCAAATCAGGCAATCTCGTTTTTTCAGTAATATCATTCCACCATACGTGTGTTAATCCATGATAATCCGTTAACTCCCGCATACGCGCGTCTTTCGGTATCAATATACTAGGAGTACCTGCAATGGTTGCGGTAATATTCCCATGTAATCTTGCTCCGAAGCTTAAATCAGCCTGCTTTAAAAAATCTAACCATGTTGGTACGTTTAAAAAGAATCTGACTCGATTATTCATATATAAAGAATCTGACATATTGACTGGATAATTATCACATGATTCTTCAAGTGGCGGTGCTCCAACATAGGTTAATACCAATTCCTTCATCCATTGTGGAATGAAATAGTGATTTGGGTAATCTTCCAAACTTCTAGTAATAAAGTCTAATACATTTTTTTGTGAAAGTTTTGATGAATTCACACTTACTATCGAATCTTTTGTAATATTCGTTTCTCTAATGTTCAACTCTCTACCAAAAGTGTACATAGAAGGACACCCAATCACAGTATGGTCAACACCTTCGCGAAAACCTAGACGACTTAAGTATTTAGAAGTAATCTCTCCCCGTAGTCCAATTATATTGGATTTTTCCAAGACCGCACTTACAAATGCCTTGACATCTTCATCAAAGGAAAAGCCTTCATTTAACTTTGGTTCAAAGGGAGCGCGAAGACCAGCCCCAATCACATAAACTGGGATTTTTAACTTTTTTATCAACTTAGTGTACTTACGTAAAGCCGGCGCAAACTGTTCACGAAATGCATCTGCTAACGGAATAACATAAGCATCGTATTTCTCATTAATTTCATCAGCCCTTGCAGGATCATAGTTATAATAATCCGGCGTAATCGTAACATCTTCAGTCATTAAAGTGCGGAAGATACTATACTGATAGACTAAATTCCCAACATTCCCACCAATTGAATTATTGCCAATGACGTGAGTAGCATCGAATGTGTCAAAAGGTGACATACCGGACCTTATTAAAATATTTCTCATCTTATACTCTTCCTTTCTAGTTGAATTTAGAAACTTAACTTTCTACATTATGCATAAGGATTTATAAACAGATGATGTAGACCATTATATGAGAATGAATGTTGCATTACTTTTGCTGTTCCTCTTGCTCCGCAATCGATCTTTCAAATAGTTCAATTCTAGATTTTGGCGGTGTCAGGTCGATCTCTGTTTCTTTCTCTTCTTCGGCATTATCCTCTAAGCTTGGAATAATCAGTTCATCGACAACATTTTTCGACGCTTTGCCTAACGTATCACCGAAAAAGTACTGTACAAACGGAGGGATTTTCTCCATTTCAAAATTTTGATCTTGAATTTTCTGAAGTAATTCATCCGTTGTCTTCACTAATGGGCCTGGAATAAAATCAAAATAATTATAATAAAAATCACGGTCTTGAATGTATTGTTCCACATCAAAGGCAAAGAAAAGCATCGGTTTATTTAACAACGCATATTCAAAGCATACAGAAGAATAATCGGTAATCAATAAATCCGTTATTAACAAGAGATCATTGATTTCTCGATAGTCACTTACATCATAGAAAAAGTCCGCAAATTCATATGGAATATCTAGTTTATTCTGTACAAAAGGATGTATTTTAAATAGAAAAACATATTCCTCATGTAATTCTTCATAAAGTTTCTTTAAATTAAGAACTTCAAACGGATAATGAGCTGATGATTGTCCATTTCCTCTAAAAGTCGGAGCAAATAAAATCACCTTTTTATTTTGTAGAAAGGGGTATTTATTATGCAGGGCGTTGACAACATACTTCTTGTATTCCTCATCAAAAAATATATCTGATCTTGGCACTCCAGTTGCATAGACTTTGTCTACTGTTATCCCGAAACCTTCTGCATAGTTTTTTCTCACACCTTCACTACTTACAGCGGCCTTTGTATAATTCCGATGATTTCTTGATCTAGGTGAAGGTCCTCCTGGTCTTCCTAACCTACTAAAACCAAATGTTTTGAACGCCCCAGCAGCATGCCATACTTGGATTAACTCTGTCTTTTTTCGTATATTTAGCGGATAGACGAGTGGATAGAAGTCATCCAACAAAATGACCTTTGCTGTGGCGAAATGAAATGCAATTTTGAGTAATTCAAATAGCGATTTTTTGTTATTAATTCTTTCATTAAACAAAAATCTAATGTCTAAATTTAGATCTCGTTTAAATAATTCTTCATAAACAAAGAAGAAATTGCCGTTTAATTCTGAGCGGCTGTCTGAAGCGAACACAATTTTTTCCTTTTTAACTGGTAATAAACCAAATAAGATGTAAGCTAGTTTAAATAACCGACGTTTTAAGGCTTTGACATACTTATTTTCACTTGATTCGCTATCTTCATCAAGCTCTCTAGGATCATACGATTGCAAAAGAGAATTTTTAAAGCGAAGTGTCTTCGTATATTTATCCAAATCAATTAACAAATTATATTTCAATACTTTTTTCTGTGAAAAGTAATGAAGTTTTGTTGTAAAAAGCTTATCCCCTAACAACTTTTTGGCGCTTGAAAGGGGTATTGACTTTTGATATTTTATATCATCTTGGTCATCAGGCATTTGTTCCAATCTAATATATATATTATATTCGCCAGCCTCTAGCGGTTTTTCTTTATTAATTGTTGATAAATCGATACTGCCTTTAAAGCCACTTAATTGATCTAGAGCTTCCTCATCGTCTACATCAGTTAAAATTTCACTTAATTTACAATTAGTTAAAGGGATATGGAACATTTCCCTTTCAAGAATTTCGTCATCGGTCATTTCTTCACATGTATCTTCAAGGTCCTGTTCCTCACAGCTTCTATGATTCTTTCGATATTCATCGAAATCAATTTTCGGAACAATTAATAAAGTTTTTCTTATTCTATCTTCTTCATAGGTTGCCAAGCCCTCTATTGTTGCATAACCTTCAATTTCGAAATATGGTCCGTAAATATTAAGTTTAGTAATATCATGAATAACCTTTTTATCATGCTTAAGCTCTACATTTTTATTTTCAATTGATGAGATAAACAATAGACATCACCTCTATTTAATAATTGGTAGGGAAATACTTGTCATCTGCTCTTTTTAACCTCAAGCATTCAAGGCTTGTTAACTAATTCAGAGGTTCTTGGAAGGGTTCTATGCTCAATCTCACCAATATCTTTTCCATGAATATGATTGACAATCCTTTTAGCACTCTTACCATCTAAGTAATCGAAAAAATCCTCTTTAAATTTCACAATACTTGTAAGATCATTTTTTTCATTTAAGATCCAATCTCCTAAGGCCTTTGTTTCATCGAAAAATGGACCAGGAATAAAATTTCGATAATCAAAATAAAAATCGCGTTCTTGGAGATACTCTTGCAGATCATCCGCATAGAATAAAATGGGCCTTTCAAAAAGACTGTAGTCAAAAATAATCGAAGAATAGTCGGTAATAAGAATATCCGCGACAGCCATTATTTCCTCAATGGTAAAATTTTCATTAATCAATAAAGCAAAAGATTGATCTTTCTCGTGAATCCAAGAATTCTGTTGCATATATGGATGCAGGTGAATGAGTAAGACATATTCATCCCCTAGCATTGCTCTTAATTCGCCAATATTAATTGGGCAAGAAATCTTCTTAGGGTCATGACTTTTTCCTCTAAAAGTAGGGGCATATAAGAGCACTTTTTTGTTAATTACTTCTGGGAACTGAAGATAAAACCTTTCCCGGGCTTCGTTTATTTTATTCTTATCAAAGAAAAAATCTGTACGCGGTACCCCTAAAGGGAAAATTTTATCTTCATCCATTCCAAATGCTTCCGCATAATAAGGGACCACGCTTTCCCCACTAACATATACCTTTGAATAATTCGAATGTACTTTTACATGTTGGAGATATTCTTTGCTGGGTCCAAATGATTTATTCACTGTACTTAGTCCAAACTTCTTAAATGCACCTACCGCATGCCAAAGCTGAATAATATCAGTCCCTTTCCTTGGTTTAATCACGTAAACAGGAAAATAGTAGTCATCAATAATAAAGTATCTCGACGTTGCAAGTGCATAGACCGACTTCAGCATGTATAGGATATATTCAATCTTCCCCAAAAATGAGCCATTAAATTTTTTTATTAGAAAAGAATATTGGTAGTCGGGATATTGACTCGCCATTTCTTGATAGACATAGTTTAAGTTACCTTCTATAACATTTGATCGATAGGAAGCAAACGTTACCTTATTCTCCTTAATTGGAAAGACAAGGGTCATTATATTAAAAACAATCCGTAAAAAATACTTCACTATAATTGTAGGTAGAAGTTTCAAGTTCACCTTTATGCCTACCTTCCTTCATTGCCGCTCCATTAAATGTTCCAGGCCAAGACTGTTTTTCCCCAGGATACGGTTAAATCATTTTCAAAGGCTTCAATAATTTCTCCAATTGTCGTAACGGATTGAACGGAACCAATAAGTGTGGTCAAATAATCCACAATATCAGGGAATTCTTTCATCAATTCCACTGTGTCGACAAAATCTTTACGACCACTTCGACTACTTCCAATAATGGTAATTCCCTTTTCTAATACCATTCTAGAATTCAATTGGATCGGATATTCAGATACGCCCATAATTGCAATAGAACCCTCTGGATAGATATGGTCTATAATCTGGTTAATAGCTGCTTCACTACCTCTTCCACCTACCGCTTCAAAAGCATGATCGATCCATAAATCTTCAGGTATCTCATCAATTTGGTAGGCTTCATCTACAAAGGAAAAATGGTCTAGTTTATATTGGTTTTTGCCAAAGATAATGATTTTGCTGTTCGGATACTTTTTCTTTAAAAGCAAGGAAGTGATATAACCTAAATTACCATCTCCCCAAACGCCCAATACCTCTCTTCTTTTATGTGCTTTCGCTTCAAATCGAGTGATAGAATGCGTGGCGATCGTAATTAATTCTGTAAACGCTGCTACTTTTGGATTAATATCTTCAGGTAATTCAACTAAGCGATCCGCTTCTAAAAACACATAATCCTGCATAAAACCATCATATCCACTTGACCTAAATTTGCTGGAACGCAAATAGTTTTCTGCACAATATTCATCCACTTCCGTAGGCGTATTAGGAATCATCACAACCCTTGTCCCAATTTTAAACTTACCTGAACGATCAAAAACAACTTTACCAATTCCTTCATGAATTAACGCCATTGGCAATTTAGCATTCATTGCCTCTTTACCTCTTGTACCTGTGTAATAGCGCTGGTCCGCAGCACAAATAGAGAGGTACTCAGGGCGAACGACTACATAGTCTGATTGTAAACTTCGATCTTTATAGGTAACTTCAAATTGTCGGGCAGAAACTAATCGATAAACTTGATTGATCATTGTGAAATCCGCTCCTGTATAATGGCATTTGCCACTTTTAGATCATAAGGGGTTGTTACCTTTATATTAAATACCTCTCCCCTTACCAATTTTACCTTTTCACCTTTTAAAGCGAATATCTTACATGCATCTGTCAAGATACTCTTTTCGTCTTCATCAAGTGAATGATAAAGTTCCACTAGCTTTTTAATATTAAAGCTTTGAGGAGTCTGTCCTTGGAACATCGTGTCACGAACAGGAATTTCCGTAATGAATTCCCTGCCTTCTGAACGGATAATGGTATCAATTGCCTCAATCACAGTATCTACTGCAGAATACTTTAAAGCCGCATTAATATTTTCATCGATAATTCTATGGGTTAAAAATGGACGCACTGAATCGTGGGTAACGATGATATCTTCATCATGGATCCCAAAGTGTTCCTCTATATATTCGATTCCACTCATAATCGATTCATTTCTATCTTTACCACCAGCAACAACTACTATTCTATCTATATCTCCAATAAACTTTTTGATAATATCTTTCGTATGATTAATCCATTCTTTTCTTGATACAATAATGATTTTATCGAAACGATCATTTAATAAGAATTTTTCAATGGTATGAATAATAATAGGGCGGCCATTAAGAGGCAGAAATTGCTTTGGCATGTTAACATTACCCATTCTTGAGCCATTTCCACCCGCTAGGATTTCTGCATAAATCACTATAATATCTCCTCTTTTTCATATATTTATATAACTATCAATTTCTGTTGAATTCTGTCATAAACTCATAGTACAATATACACTTCTTTTCCACAATTATCAATATAACCAAAAGATACAAGTGCCAATTGTCATCTTTTGTATGATTAGAAATGACATTTACACTAACTAAAAAAGGCCAATTAAGCACCTAATAACTCGATCGGTCATTTAAAATTGGCCCATTAATATGTGGTTTAAATGATATTTTCTTCCATTAAATGCTGCACAATTCTCTTCGTGTTTTGGCGATCATTAAACTTATTTATTTTTAAATATCTTTCTTGATACTCTTCTTCTAATACATAATCGCGCTTTATCGCATTTTGTACGAATCCTATCAACTCATCTGTTGAATTGGCGATTGGTCCAGGTGCATTTTCTTCGTTGACAGGCGGGATTGCTTTATAGTTTGTAATTAAATAATCCTTTTCTTCCCAATAAAAGATGGGATAAGCTCCTCTGAAGATTGCATCATAAATAGCGGAAGAATAATCGGTAATAAAAACTTGTGCTTTTTTTAACGCTTCAGAAGGATTGCTTTCAATGATATCCTTATATTCCGGAATGTTTTCGTATATGAATTGCGAAAACTTATTGTGGGGAACAATGATCAGTCGATCAAGAAGTTCTGCTTTCTTAAATGCTTCCACTACCTTCATAATGGATTTGTAATAAGATGTTTTCTTGATTTCATTGTTATATATTAATGCTTCCTCCCAATATCTATACGTCGGCATATAAGCAATTTTATCAGCATTTTCATCAAGCTTAGCAACATCTAATGTTGCCAATCCCGTTAGAATTAAATCTTGATCACTATAACCCATTTTGTAAAATTCCTTTGCTTCTAATTCTGAACTTATAACGGATTTATGCATATTATATAAATTTTTATCTTTATGAAATCCGTAAGCCATTGGGTTATCTACAGGCTTTGCGAACATAATACCATGTTGCAAAAATATAAGGGGAACAGACATGATTTTACTGCGAATTTCATCAATATATAGGCGGTCATTTAACAAATGGTTAGAGAGTTCACTCGCAATAAAATAATTTGCTCGAAATATATTCAAATAATGTTTAAAACTATATTTAGCAATGATGTTTGCTCCATATATTTCCTTCAATTCAGCATATCGATCGGAATGAGCGTTAATAATAAAATAGTTTTCAGATGTCGATGGATGATTTTTCATCACTTCTTCAAACACACGAAATCCCGATTCATCCGCCTTTTCACTTTTCTTTTCAAAATAAAGATTGACATTTTTTCCCTTCGTAGGAAACAACTTCGATGTGAGGTGAGCAAGCTTAATTTTTACCCGGTTTATTAGTTTATACTCCTCAGTAAATGGAACAACGGTTGCAGTTAAATTTCCACCAAGATTTGTCCTTATGACCATTAATTGATCACCATGCTTTTTAAAAGAAAGCGTGGTGGCCTTTTTATCTCTTTTTCTTCTTCTTAAATTATGAATGGGAATCTCTTCGTTGCCCACCAATAGGTTATTATGGATTCGCCCTTCTACCATTAAGGATTTTACAGGTATTTTAAATAGACCGAACCTTTGCAAATACTTTATTGACTTGAAGGGTCGTAAAAACTTGCCAATTTTTCTATCCGCATTCTGTAGATACAAATTTTCATACCGACCGTGCGCACGATAGGCATAGTGAGTCAGACGCCCGAAAACGTATAAATTCCTTTTAGTCAAGATCACCCTTAAGTTGGATTGATTTCCCGTAACCTTATATGGGTCACCTTTTACTATATAGATCCCTCTATGACTGCTAAAAATATAATAGCGCTTCTTATTTATACTAACAATAGATAATATGTTTTCTTTGTCTCCATCTTTTACCTGATTATGGTTAAGGAGTTTATATCTTCTTCCTTTGGGAAGGGAAGTAAATTTCACTTCTTTTGAAGCATTTTCGCTATTTATCTGAATTGTGTTTTTACTCAGTAACTTTATGTTCATATCTTTATGAGGTTTTACGATTTTTAAAAAGACTTTATCTGCAATAAACTCTTTACGAAACAAATCATATGTAATGACAATGTTGTATTTACTATAACTTATAATGGAAACAACGGTGTATCGAAACTCCGTGGTAGTAAATCCCATATCATATTGATAATGAAGCGGATTTTGGTTATTGGTGAGAAAGTCATCAATTATAAATAAACGTTCCCCATTTTGATCGACCATGCCTATTCGTGATGAGCCTATTTGATATATTTGTGCAGAGGCATAAAAGTTTTCAATATGATAGTGATAGTAATTTTCATTCGTGACGTTTGCAGAGATTTCTTCCTCTTCCAGAATACAATAGATTATATTATTATACGCATATAATAAGAAAACAACATTCTGTTTAGGGATATACTTAAGAAACACCCTATCATCTGTTTCTAGTGTTGCTACCTGCTTTGGTTCATTCAATTGAAGAGATGCAAAGTGAATTTTATGCATTTTATTATCTATTTTTGAGTACAATTCTATTGAATCAGGATGGCTCTCAATCACTTCAAATGCGGAATCATAAATTTCCATTTAATCTACACTCCATTTTTTCGTTTGCATCAAAATTTTACAAAATTGTCTATTGACCATTATATTTTGATCATCCCCGCAACATTATACTTCCGATTTGAATATACCTTTAAACGGAGCGGATATGAGATGATTTGTCTCATCTAAAGCAAAATTTCATTTATTACTCTTTTACTTGCCTGACCATCTTCTAAGGAACAAAATCTCTCATTGAATTCCATTGTTACCTTTGAAGGTGTATAACCATTTTCTTCTATCCATTTAATTTCTTTCATTAAGTCATCCGTGTTTTTAACAAGCGGACCTGGAGCTTTGTTTTCAAAGTCAAAGTAAAATCCTCTTAAATTATCCCTATATTCTTCTAAATCATACACATAAAACAACATCGGACGTTTAAGATTTGCATAATCAAAAAAAACAGATGAATAATCTGTAATCAACATATCTGAAATCACATAAAGTTCTCTTATATCCTCATGATTAGATAAGTCGATGACAAAATCCTCCTTCCCAGATAAGTCTAGATTTTCAGAAACAAGATAATGTAATCTTAGAATTAAAATATATTGATCTCCCAAACGCTCTCTCATTTCTTCCAGATCTAAATGAAGGTTAAATTTATACTTTCCTTTTGAATAAAATTGATCATCCCTCCATGTAGGAGCATATAAAATCACTTTTTTATTAAAAGGGATGCCTTCTCTCTTTTTAATTGCTAGAATTGTTTCTTCATTATTATGATTTATTAAAAAGTCATTTCTCGGATACCCTGATTCAACAATTGTTTTATGATAATCAAAAGCTCTAGTAAATATTTTAGTTGAGTATTCGTTAGGTGATATGAGAAAATCCCATTTCGCTGCTTCACGAGTAAAATTCTGTTTATATTTCTCTGTATTGGTTCCCGGCATATGTACCTCTTCTATATCCGCACCTAGCCTTTTTAGAGGCGTTCCATGCCATGTTTGAACATACATCGTATTTCTTGGTTTTGGAATCCATAATGGTAGCCTGGTGTTTACGATCCAATATCGGGCTCTAGCCATTTTTATTAACCATTGAAACGAGAAGCGCTGTAAACATTTTATATTGCGCATATTTCTAAATTGTTCCATATATCTCTTGTCAATACTCCAGTACATTTCATATTCAGAATGATGCTCTTCCAAGTACTCATATATCGCCCTTGGGTTATCACTATATTGCTTTCCGTGGAAACTTTCAAAAATAATAAGATCCTTGTTGGGGGGGAGTTGTCCAATTAGTTTAAAAACCATTTTATATAGAAACAGCATAAATTGACTGCGAGAAATTTTACTCCACAACGACGCCACTGTATCTCTTCCTCCTCTTTATTCCCATAGATTTCAGCTGATTTCTTCTTTTCAATGCCAGCATTTTGTCGTTTTTCATCCGTTTATGCTAACGAATAAAAATATTAGCTATCAAACAGGCCATTAAAAGAAAACACCTCTAAGCTTGGCATGGTTAATCAACTGAAAAAAGCTACCAAATTGGAGAGATGTTTGATACAATAATAGCGAAAAACAACAAAAATCGGCAACGGCCAAAGGAAATAGGCAATATGAAGGTATTTTTAGATTACAAACATTACAATTGTGTTGATTTAGGAACCCATTCTTCGGATTGTATTTTAAAGAAGTATAGATTATTTAAAGAAGGCATAAAAATATGCAATATTACCTTTGACGAATGCAACTGTTATTTGTATCATTATCATCACTAAAGCAATTATGTAAACATTGTCTACTATATTAGTTATAAATCTGTAATGAATTGATATGACACCATGGAAAAGGCATAATAATGACATATTTTAACGGAGGTTCTCAAATTGAAAAAAGTCATCACATATGGAACGTTTGACCTTCTCCACACTGGTCATATTAATATTTTAAGACGAGCAAAGGAATACGGTGATTACTTAATTGTAGCGATCTCATCAGACGAGTTTAATGCGATTAAAGGAAAAAAGGCATATTACACGTTTGAGCAAAGGAAAATGATTCTTGAGGCGATTCGTTATGTGGACGAGGTAATCCCTGAACATACTTGGGAACAAAAAGTTGAGGATGTTTTAAAACACGAGGTAGATGTCTTCGTGATGGGAGACGATTGGACAGGGAAGTTCGACTTTTTGAAAGAGCATTGTGAAGTCGTTTATTTGCCTAGAACCGTTGGTATTTCCACAACGAAAATCAAAGAAGATTTGAATGCAGCAACAGCAATTAAATAAATTTAAGTTTTATAACGGACCTGTCGATTTTTCGCCATGTCCGTTTGTTTTATTCGTTTAGATTCCCCCATTGAAGTCTTTTTATTTCAAGGGGGCCTTTTACATAAAATGGAAAAAATATACTTCATACATGCAAATAAACCTTTGATGAATCCCTTCAATACGGATATAATATTCCATATACTCTGTCGGGAGGTTCCCATATTGAAAAAAGTACTTACATATGGAACATTCGATCTTCTCCATACAGGTCATATTAATATTTTGCGACGAGCGAAAGAGTATGGGGATTATTTGATTGTGGCCATTTCAACGGATGAGTTTAATGCGATTAAAGGTAAGAAGGCGTATTATTCCTATGAACAGCGTAAAGCCATTTTGGAAGCTGTCCGTTATGTGGATGAGGTGATTCCGGAGTATTCCTGGGATCAGAAAATAGATGATGTGAAGAAGTATGATGTTGATGTGTTTGTCATGGGGGATGATTGGCAAGGTAAGTTTGACTTTTTAAAAGAATATTGTCAAGTGGTTTATTTGCCAAGAACGGTTGGTATTTCCACAACAAAAATAAAAGAGGATTTGAATCAAACGAATAATGGTTAGAGAATTAGCAATTACTTTATATTTATGGGTCTTTCAGATTGTTTTCTCCCTTTTCAAGTTGTACCCTTTGAAAAAACAAGCAGCCTTTGTCGCTTCGTTTGGAGATAACGTTCTGTATACGGCGAGTGCCTTAGAAAAAATACATCCAGATATCCCGATTGTCATTTTGAAAACAAGTTCCTGTAAGCTGGATTTTGCAGGTTATCCTGATTGGATTATATTAAATTTTGAACCTACATCCCCTATCCATTGGTTGCGGTCGGTCTTTCACTTAGCGATATCGTCTCATATTTTCGTGGATAACTATTTTGGCTTTTTAGCGGCCGCGCCCTTTCGCAAAGAAGTAGCTCGTGTTCAATTATGGCATGCGGCTGGAGCGGTGAAAAAATTCGGGTTAAAGGATCCCTCTATTTACTACCGTACCCCTCGAGCTCAAGCCCGGTTTCAAAAAGTATATCAGCAACAGACTCATGTCGTTGTTGGTAGTGAGAAAATGAGTGAGATTTTCCAACAGAGCTTTGGGATACCTGCTGAACGGATTTTGCGAACAGGAATCCCGAGAACGGATTTCTTTTTTGATGAATTAACTCAGCAAATTGTTGAATCAGAGATAGCTTATCATTATCCCGTTATCCGAGAAAAACATGTGATTTTGTATGCCCCCACTTTCCGTGATGATCAAATGCATGTTTCTAAACTAGCCCTTGACCTTGAAAAAATGTATCAAGCGTTTAACGAAGATTATGTACTGTTTTTGAGATTACATCCTGCAATTCAAGCGGATTGGACAAATCATTATCCTGATTTTATCTATGATGTGTCTCATTTTCCTGATGTTAATCATTTATTGATGGTTACGGATATATTAATTTCAGATTACTCTTCGATTCCATTTGAATTTTCCTTATTACAAAAGCCGATGATCTTTTTCGCCTATGATTTAGAAGAATATAGTCGTACCCGCGGATTTTGGGAAAATTATGAGAACCTTGTTCCTGGACCGATTGTACAAACAACTGACGAATTGATCGAAAGCATTCAGAATCAGTCCTTTCATTTGCAACAAATCGAAGAATTTGCCCAGGATTGGAATGAGTATTCAAAAGGAAAATCGAGTGAGCAATTAGTACATGCCCTATTCTCACCTTCCGAACAAAATTCACCTTCCAGATCTTTGGAGGGATAGCGAAAGGAGTCCAATATTGACTCCTTTTTTTATTGTATGAATCCCCAAGTCTTTTTCTCTAGTTACTTTTTTTACACGGTTTTACATGATTTGTCATCAAAATGTATTTTACCTAATCAGACTTTCATAGTATTATAGTTTGTAGTATATTTATTTTTCGTAAGCGCATTGTAAGAGGTAAGAGAAATTTTTTAAAAAAAGGAGTCTAATCCTTATGGGAAGACAACAAATAAAAGTGTCCAATAAGAAAATACGTAATAGACGCATTTTTTGGTTTTTGATTTTTCCGATTTTACTGGTAGCGGCTGGAGCTATTAGCTACGGAGTGCATATATATACAAAAGCGGAAGATATGATGGCTAATTCTTATCAAGATGATCGTGATGGAAAATCAGAATTACGTGATAAGAAAGTGGATCCTAAAATTGATAACGTGTCGATCTTATTTATCGGGATTGATGAAAGTGCAAAACGTAGTCAAGGAGAGAATACACGTTCAGATGCCCTGTTACTGGCAACCCTGAATGAAAAACAAAAGTCTGTGAACCTTTTATCCATTCCTCGTGATACGTATGCGTATATCGACGAGGTTGGGTATTCAACAAAAATTAACCATGCTCATAAATTTGGTGGGCCAAAGGCAACGATTGAAACGGTTGAGAATCTTTTAGATATTCCTGTGGATTATTATGTGCGTGTTGATTTTGAAGCATTCATGGAGATTATCGATGCCCTCGATGGTGTGGAGATTGATGTACCATTTGCCTTTTCTGAACAAGATTCCAAGGACCGTGCTAACGCGATCTCATTGGAAGCTGGATTGCAAACACTGGATGGCGAGGAAGCTTTAGCCTTTGCTAGAACGAGAAAAATGGATAATGATATTGAACGCGGAAAAAGACAACAAGAAGTGATTAAAGCCATCGCCAAGAAGGCTGCATCAGGTACGGCAATTCCGAAATTTGGTCAGATCATTGATGCCATTGGAAACAATATGAAAACAAACATGACTTTTGATGAAATTAAAGCTTTTGCTGACTATGGAATTTCAGGAAATTTATCGATTAATACGATGACCCTTGATGGTTATGATGCCTATATTCCGAACAGTGCTGGTAATAATGTTTATTACTGGCAGCTTGATGAAGAAGCATTAACCGAAACCACCCTTGCCTTAAGACAACATCTAGGCTTAGAACCAGCAACTGATGTTACGAATAATGTTGCTGAACCTGCTCCTAATGAAGGAGAATAACCAAGGCATCCCCCACTTGCAAAATGTGCAAGTGGGGGTTTTTAAATTGCTTTTTTACTGTTAATGGCACGGCTCGAATTTTGTTTAATTTCCTGTGTATAAATAGTGTAAACCCTTTCTATTTTCCCTCTTTTTAGTATAATGAAGATAGAACTACACCTCGATTTATCCTCATTAAACTCTACAAAGGAAGTGTCACTATGCCTCTAGCACAGTTGGTTAGAGAAAGCCCTCCTGACTATATCCGGCACGATCAGCTATTCAAAGAATTGATTCATACGTTTTTCGAAGAATTCTTGGAGGCGTTTTTTCCTGAAGTCCATCCATTTGTTGATTTTCATGATCTAACGCCTTTATCAGAAGAAGTTTTTACCGATTTAATTGAAGGAGAAACGCGGAGGCTGGATATTGTCATCGAAACTACACTAAAAGGTACAAAATCAGTCATTGTTATTCACGTTGAACCGCAAAGCTCTCAGCAAACCTATTTTCATAAGCGCATGTATCAATACTTTAGTCTTCTGTATAACAAGTATAGGAAGCCGATTATTCCCATCGCTGTTTTTAGTTACGAGGAAAATTGGGAGAAGAATCAGTATACCATTGCCTTCCCTTTCTTTCATGTACTGACTTTTAACTATTTGACACTTCATCTGCGAAAACAAAATTGGCGAGCTTATATCGACTCAAACAATCCTGCAGCTGCAGCGCTTTTGAGTAAAATGGGATATACTGAAGAAGAAAAGGTTCAAGTTAAGAAAAGCGCAAGCGCCCGTTTAGCGACGTACAAACTTTTTAGGGGCCTGACGAGATAAAGGAAACACAGTGAGCCACGAAAAGCGGAAGGCGGTTGTTCAGGGGCGACAAGCAAATGTTCTGGAATCTGGAAGGGCGTTCTTTCCCTTCCAGAATTCCAGGTTATTTGACCTCGAGCCCCTACCGCCTGCAGCTAGACATTGAAAGGCGAGCTGATGTTGACTTATCGTAGGAAGGCACCGAAAGTTTGCTAGTCGCTGGGCGCTGGAGCTGGACCTGACATTAGCCAAAATTTCTTTCCTATCCTTCAAAAAGGAATTCCTTAGAATGCTTGTGAAAATGGAGTTGGATCCGGCCAGACAAAGATTGGTCTATGGATTTTTCGAACGCTATTTAACACTAGACGAAGAGGAGGAGAAACAATTGATGAACGAAATCAATTATATGGACGAAGCAGAAAGAACCAAAATTATGGAAATCCCCATTTCTTATGAAGAGAAAGGGATCGAGAAAGGGAAAGAGATCGGAGAAAAAAGTGGCAAGCGAAAAGTTGCTGTAGAGATGCTAAAAGAAGGGTTATCCAGCGAATTGATTGTTAAAGTAACGAAATTGAAAAAAGAGGAAATTGAAGAATTGAAAAAGAAGTTATAATTTTTATACGGGCCCTAGGCGGATCATTTGCCGTGTTTAAAATGCAGGAGCAAAGGGAAAGGGGTTTTTGCTCCCTTTCCCTTTTGAAAGTCGTTTTAACTAAGAGTCTAATTCTTTGTTTACCTTTTCCGTTACTTCATCTAAAAGTTCTTGTGGGGTGCCCTTTCCACGGGTTGCTTTTTCAACAGCATCTGATAATTCATTCCAATAAAGCGAACCTTCTTTAATCACCGGTCGATGATGAGCAACTGGTAACATCTCGATAAATTTTCCGAAGATAGGATCATCCTTATAGCCGATTTCTTCGTTCACAGAATCAATTGTTGCAAAAGCTCCACTTAATTCACTAAATATTTTTTGTCCTTCTTCACTTGCAAAAAATTTCATAAATTCAAAGCCAGCTTCTTTATTTTTGGCCCCTTTCGGCATAACGGCTGACCACCCCCCTGACCAAGTCGTGTGGTCTTGTCCAGATGGTGTGGGGATAGGGAAAACATCAAAATTTAAATCAGGTTTATATTTCTTTATATTTAATACATCACCAGGATTACTAACTTTCATGCTTATTTGCCCGGTAATAAAAGGGTCCATCGCGGCAGAACCTTGGGAATCTGTAAATCCTGCAATATCTTCCACATTATATTTTTTGGCAAAGTCCACTTCCCATTGAAGTGCTTCTACAACCTTTGGATCGTTCGCTGTGACTTTTTTGGTTTCCTCATCATAGAAGTCACCACCAAAGGACCAACCCCAAGTATATAACCAGCCTTGCGCATACCATGGAATAAATCCGACTCTTTCAAACTTATTCCCCTTCTTTATTGTTAGTTTTTCCGCCGCCTCTTCTAATTCCGTAATGGTTTTAGGTGGATCATTGGGGTCGAGGCCAACCTCCTTAAACTGATCAATGTTGAAATACACTAAGCGGGCATCCGTGGTGATTGGTAATCCATAAAGTTTGTCATCGTAATTCGCCTCATCCCAAGCAAAAGGATAAAATTTGTCCTTTGTGACCCCTTCCTTTTCCGCCATTTCGGTTAACTCTTCAAGTGAGCCTTGATTCGCCCATGAACCAATTTCAAAACGGTCAAAGTAAGCCACGTCTGGGGGATTTCCACCGGCAATGGCTGCTAGTAGCTTTTCATTCTGTCCTTCTCCTTGGTTCGCCACATAGGTCGCATCAATTTTGATTTCCGGATGATTTTTTTCAAATGCCTCAATCACAGCATTGATTGCCGTAAGCCCTTCATTCGTAAGCGGATGCCAAAGTTTCACCGTCGTCCTTTTATCCTCGGTTCCATTTCCACTAGAGTCCTTTGAAGAACAACCCGATAAAACTAGCGATAATAAGAGTAGACTAAACACAAAGAACATTCCAAATCTACTTTTCATTCTTCATCACCTCCAAAAATTTTCCAACATTTAAGAAGTAAATCCATATTACCGTCTATTCACATATCGACTTGTAGGTAGCCTTTCCCGTATCACCTGCCCTTCTTAGAAATTGACAGGATATGGCTTTTAGCCGTTATAGACTAAAAACTATCCTTTAATCCCACTAAACGTAATCCCATTAATAAACGTTTTTTGTAAGAAGAAGAAAAGAATAATGACAGGTAAAGTCATCATGGTCGCAACAGCCATCATCATGCCCCATTCAGAACCTTGCTGGTTTTGGAATTGTTGTAATCCAAGCGATAAAGTATAGGCAGATTCATCAGTTAGATAAAGAAGTGGGCCAAGGAAATCCGTCCAACTTGCCATGAATTGGAATAATCCGACTGCTAAGACTGCTGGTTTCGCTAGCGGTAACATAATTTGCCAATAGATTCGAAATTCACTAGCCCCATCGATCCTCGCAGCATCAATTAAACTTGCCGGTAATCCCATAAAAAATTGTCTTAACAAAAAGATATAAAGCGGCATCCCGAAAAAGGAAGGAACAATCAGTGGTAAAGGAGTTCCGACCCATCCCAGCTTATTAAACAGCAAAAACAATGGAATCATCGTCACTTGTGCCGGAATCATCATCACTGCAATCGTAATCACAAAAAGTACATTCCTCCCCCGCCACTGTAAT
Organism: Bacillus subtilis; assembly: GCF_008764245.1. GTDB lineage: Bacteria > Bacillota > Bacilli > Bacillales > Bacillaceae_C > Lederbergia > Lederbergia ruris. Next base: position 176,957 of record NZ_VTQV01000002.1, on the reverse strand, counting down.
TTTGCAAAACTATAAGCGATCAATGGACAGGATAAAACAACTCCAAGAGTACTGAATAAAGTGATGACAGCCGTATTTTTTAAATACGTGAAAAAGGGAATATGTTCCATCGCATTAATATAATTACTCCACTCAAATGGTCTTGGAATCCATTCAGGTGGAAAGGTGAATATTTGCGTTAGCGGTTTCAAAGAAGTTGAAATGAGCCATAAAAACGGAATAATAAAGAATAATGAAGCGGCTATTAATAATATGTGAGTGATGACTTTACTCGCTCGAATTTGCATATGAACCCTCCTACTCCCCTTGATAATGGACCCATCGTTTTGACGTCAGAAAGATAATCCCGGTTAAAACCATAATAATCACAAAGAGAATCCAAGCCATTGCCGAGGCGTAGCCCATTTTAAAATATTTAAAACCATTGTCATAAAGGTACATAACATAAAAGGTTAAAGAATTGGCCGGAGATCCTTTTCCTTGTGTTAACGTATATGGTAAAGTAAATTGTTGAAAAGCCCCGATTACCCCCATCACTAAGTTGTAAAAAATCACAGGCGATAATAAAGGTAATGTAATGTTTAATGTCTTTTGAAACCAATTCGCTCCGTCCACATTAGCGGCATCATAGTAATCTTGCGAGATATCAGCAAGACCCGCCAAATAAATTACAACAGCCTGTCCGATTCCCCATAAAGACATAAAAATCAAAGATGGTTTTGACCATACTTCACTTCCTAACCAAGAAGGCCCTTCAATCCCGATTGAACTTAGGAAGCCATTGACTAAACCAAATCCAGGGTTTAACAACCACATCCATAGAACCGCTAATGCAACCTGCGGGACCAAGGTTGGCAGGAAGAAAATCGTCCGGTAGATCGCCATGCCTTTTACCTTTACGTTTAACATCATTGCTAAACTAACACCGAATAGAATACTTAATGGAACAAATAAAACAGCAAAATATACGGTGTTATAGATCGATTTCCAAAAGAGACCGTCATGCATTAAATCTTTATAATTTTGCAATCCAACAAAGTCCCCCGGCTGTAAAATACTGTATGTTGTAAAACTAAAATAAATCGAAGCAAACAACGGAAAAGCAAAAAATAATATTAAGCCAATTATCCAGGGTGAAGCAAATAACCAGCCATGCCATTCAATATTTCGTTCATAACTAGAACGTTTTTTCGGTTTGTTTACCCTTGCGGTGGTGGCTCTTTTTTTAACGGTTGATTCCATTTTCTTGTCCCCTCTCATTTGGAGATTAGAATTTTGGGAAAGAAGTGAGCGCCTCTTTCCCCCTTTTAAAAGTCGCCTACATTAAGAGTCCAATGCTTTGTTTACCTTTTCCGTAACCTTATCTAACAGCTCTTTTGGTGTTCCCTTTCCTCGAGTTGCATTTTCAACAGCATCTGATAATTCATTCCAATAAAGTGAACCTTCTTTGATCACAGGTCGATGATGAGCATTTGGTAGTATTTTGACAAATTCACCTAAAATCGGATCATCTTTATAACCCAGTTCTTCGTTAACTGAATCGATTGCTGCAAAATCCCCGATAATTTCACTAAATATCTTTTGTCCTTCTTCACTTGCGAAGAATTCCATAAATTCAAAACCTGCTTCTTTATTTTTAGCCCCTTTTGGCATAACGACAGACCAGCCCCCTGACCAGGTTGTATGATCTTCCCCAGTTGGAGTAGGCACAGGGAACACACCATAGTTCAAATCAGGTTTGAATTTTTTAATATTCGGAACATCGAAGGGTCCACTTACTTTCATACTTATTTGTCCCGTGATAAAAGGGTCCATTGCTTCGGAACCTTGAGAATCTGTAAAACCAGCAATGTCTTCTACATCATATTTTTTAGCAAAATCAGCTTCCCACTGAAGTGCTTCTACAACTTTCGGGTCATTGGCTGTCACTTTACCGGTTTCTTCATCATAGAAGTCACCACCGAATGACCATCCCCAAGTATATAGCCAGCCTTGACCATACCAGGGAATAAAACCAATTCTTTCAAATCTATTTCCTTTTTTAATCGTCAGTTTCTCTGCGGCTTCTTCTAATTCTGTAATGGTCTTTGGAGGATTGTCTGGATCCAGTCCAACTTCTTCAAATTGGTCGATATTAAAAAAGACTAATCGTGAATCCGTTGTAATTGGTAAACCATAGAGTTTACCATCGTAAGAAGCTTCATCCCATGCAAATGGATAAAAGTTTTCTCGATTAATTCCAGCTTCCTCTGCCATACTAGACAAATCTTCTAATGACCCTTGGGCCGCCCATGATCCAATTTCAAATCGATCAAAATAGGCAACATCTGGTGCATTTCCCCCAGCAACAGCGGCTAATAATTTCTCGTTTTGCCCTTCCCCCTGGTTTGCAACATAGGTGGCATCAATCTTAATGTCAGGGTGACTCTCTTCAAAGGCCTTAATCACTGCGTTCATTGCATCAAGCCCTTTATTGGTTTGAGAATGCCAAAATTTAACCGTGGTCACTCCGTCTTTTTCCCCTTTACTATCTGTTTCCTTTGATGAACAAGCAGTCAAAAATAACGAGAGTAATAGAATACTAGACAAAATAATCATGCCAAATTTACTTTTCATTTCCCTTCACCTCCGGATATTTTTAACAATTCTATACAGGGTACCGCCTACATGTAACGCTTACACAACCTTCATAACAACAGTCCCTGTTAGTAAGTATATGTTATATTAACATATAACAACATGTCAACTAGTAATATAAAAAAAGAGAAGAAAGTATCATACTTCTCTAGTCGATAGCCCCTCTATTAATTCAAACTGAACGAGTTCTTTTTCTGTATGGTTTTTTCCCTTCATTTTCTCATGTAATAACAGAACCGTCTTCTTCGCGATCCCCACCTCGTCCTGGAGAATATGTGTAAATGGAAATGGACCAATATTCATCTTGGGCGAATCAAAGCAAACAACAGAATAATCTTTGGGAACCTCCTTCCCTATTGTGTGGATAACGTGTTGAAGAACAATCGCTAATGAGTAGCGGCAAGAGACAAATCCAGTAATGGTTGGGTTTTCCAGCAAGAATTGTTGGATTTTTTTAAGCTCTTCTTCAAATGCGGCCCCCTGTTCCTTGAAAACTAAATAATCTGTAACACTGCTCGTTAATATAATTTCTGGATTATACGGATACTGCTGCTGATGAAAAGCTTGCTGGTAACCCGTTAAGCGATCTGCCAATACTGTTGTCCCATCATCTGGAGGAGTAATATAGGCAACTTCCCTATGTCCTAAAGAGAACAAATAATTTGTCGCTACGGTAGACGCGCGAATATTATCTGTTAAAACCGCACTTGCTTGAATTCCCCGTAGATACCGATCGATCAGGACAAGAGGAAACTTTCTTAATACTAGCTCCAATATTTTCATGTTGTAATGTTCACCATGAACAGGCAGAATAATCAAGCCATCTACTCCGATATCCAAAAGTTCCTCTATCGCCTTTTCTTCTTCTACTACATTTTCTAATGACAATTTAAGGTATAATAATCCGCCGAGCTTCGTAATTTCTTTCTCAATTTGTTTCACTAACGTCACACCAAAGCTTTCTGAGAAGTCGGAAATAATCAGCCCGACAGTAAAAATATCCTTCCTAAGCTGGGAATTTGCTTCTAACGTTACAGAAGAGTTACTTGCTGCCCCCTTCGTAACAAATGAGCCTTTCCCCTGAATACGCTTAATCCGTTTTTCTTGGGAAAGTAAATCCAAAGCTTTTTTAGAAGTAATTCTGCTTACGTTAAATTGATCTGCCAATTCCTTTTCTGAAGGAATTTTATCTCCATATTTCCATTCCCCTTGATTAATTTTGTTAAGAATACTTTCATAAATCTCTCTGTACAATGGCTTGTTCACACATTTCACCCTTTAGTCTTAGATTATTTATCCTGCATTATAAATGAATTTAACATAAATTTTTCTCTTCTCATGAAAAAAACAGAAAAAACGATTATAAATTTTATAACTCTCAACTTGATATAACAACCACATCAACTTTAAAACATGTACTAAGGCAACCCTAGCACGCCCGAATTTAATTCACAGAACAAAAGCGCAAGCGCCCGTTTAGCGACGTACAAACTTGGAGCATAAGGTTCAAAGGCTAAATACGTGCCATCCTGGCGCAACGCCTTTGTGACCAACGTCCTGTTGGCCTGAGATAAAGGAAACACGATGAACCATGAAAAGCGGAAGGCGGTTGTTTAGGGGCGACAAGCAAATGTTCCTGAACCTAGGAAGGGCGGTTTTTCCCTTCCTAGGTTCAGGGTTATTTGACCTCGAGCCCCTACCGCCTGTAGCTAGACACCGAAGGGTGAATCGATGTTGGCTTACGCAAGCAGGCACCGAAAGTTTGCTAGTCGCTGGGCGCTGGAGCTGGATGTCAACCGCGACATAAGCAGCTTATCCACAAACTAGGATTTTATAAATTCCTAAGCAACAAAAAAAAACAAGAGCCTCGCGATTGAACGAATGCTCTTGCTTTTATACTCGATCATCATAGCGACTATTTTGAGTTCTAGGTCGCATGAATTTTAAGATTGGTTTGTAGTCTTTTCCAGCAAGTCCTATGAGCTCTGCAAATAATTCAATGAGCAGGAGCAGGAGGGCTATGATGAGTAACGATCCCCAAATGGTTGCCATGGAGAAAATGATGGCTGCTAGACTAAACATAATGGCAATACCATAAATGATCAACACTGTTTGACGGTGCGAGAAACCAGAACTTAGCAGACGGTGGTGCAAATGGAGCTTATCAGCTGATGACAATGGTTTCTTTTGCATAAATCGGCGCATCATCGCAAAAAATGTATCGGAAATGGGAACGCCGAGAATAATAATTGGGATGACGAATGACAGGAACGTAACATTTTTAAATCCGAGTAGGGATAATACAGCTATCATATAGCCTAAAAATAAGGCACCTGAATCTCCCATGAAAATTTTCGCTGGATAAAAATTATAAGGTAAAAATCCAAGTGTACTGCCCAGCAATACAAGAGCGATTGTTAAAACGAAAAAATCTCCTTGGATTAAAGACATAATACTCAATGTTACAAGGGCAATCGACGAAACTCCAGCTGCCAGCCCATCTAATCCATCAATAAAGTTAATGGCATTTGTAATACCAACAATCCACAGAATGGTAAGTGGGACAGAAAGGTATCCGAACTCCATTTGTCCGCCGAACGGGAGGTTGATGAATTCTAAGTCAAAGCCTCCAACTAAAGCAACGACAGCCGCAAGGAGCTGGCCGATGAATTTATAGCGTGGAGCAAGGTCATAAATATCATCCAGAATGCCCGTGATGATAATAATCCCACTTCCGATGATAATCGGCCATAAATATGGACTATCTTCATGAGATAGGATCAGCCCTAGAATAAAACTTATATAAATAGCAAGCCCACCCAGGTAAGGCATGGCTTTACTATGTACTTTCCGATCGTTCGGTTTATCGGTTACATTCCATTTGATTGCAAATTTTTTGACGATAGGTGTTAAGATGATTGAGGCAACAAAGCATATAAAAAAATAAAGCAGATCCAATTTGTAACCCCCTTGCCCTTACTATTGCACATTTTATCGTAACTAGACATATCGATTAATGACATTTATCCCATTATTAGGAATTATTGCGTATACGCCCTTTTCGTAGCTGAGCATGGCTTTATTGCTCCACAATCATTGTATTCAATAAAAGATCAAAGGCTAGATTCGCGACATTCTGTCGCAACGCCTTTGTGAGCAACATCCTGTTAGCCACATGGAAGCATTTACGCTATATTTCTTTACAAGTATCAGCTGTCATAAAATAATCATTTTCTGCTTAAAAAAGCCGAATTTTGCCTAATCACATAATAGCCGAAATAAAGCTCGTTTTCAACTAATCTTATATTCTTTGACGATCGGAAAAAGAAAAAGTTACATATTATCGAGAACTTTTTCTTCTATATTGAAACATTTTTTTCACAAAAGTCGGCAATGCGAGCATTCTCTTCCAACGTGTTGGCTGTTGAATCAGCCGATATAACCATTCCAGATTTAAATTCCGCCAAAATTCAGGAGCACGTTTCACTGTTCCTGCTAAAATATCAAAACTACCACCAATTCCCATAAAGATCCCTTTTTCAAAGGAATCTATATTTTTCTGAATCCATTCTTCTTGTTTTGGGTATCCTAACGCAACAAAAACAAGATCTGCTTTTGCTTCTTTGACCATCTGCTTCACTTTATGCTCATGTCCTTTGAAAAATCCGTGATGATAACCTGCAATCACTAATTTTGGATAATCCCTTTTGATCTTGGGAATCATCTTCTCCAGTGTTTGCTCGCTTGCACCGAGAAAAAAGACACGTAACCCTTTTTGATTGGCGATAGATAGTAATTCTATCATTAGATCAAAGCCTGCAATTCTTTCCGGCAGAGGCTGGCGAACAATTTTCGAACCTAATATCACTCCGACTCCATCTGCAATGATATGATTGGCGAACTGTAAAGTATGCATATATTGAGGATCCTTATTAGCATACATGACAATCTCGGGATTCGCAGTCACAACAAAGGCTTTTTTATTACGCTCGATTTTATCCTGTAAAATATTCAATATTTCCTGTTGAGTGGTAAAGTCAAACTCCACCCCAAGGATATCCACTTTTTTCAATATGGTTAACTCCTGTATCACAATTTATTAATATACCTTTATAGTATATCATTTCTAAACCAAGTATGGATATGGTAGAACTTCACTCATCAAAAATATTATTTCCTTATTTCGCACATCATCTTTCAAAGTTTGTTTTTGCTTCATCCTCAAGGATCAAAGGCTAAGGTCAAGGATGAACAGCTAAGTACGCGCCGTCCTGGCGCAACGCTGTTCTGACTCACATCCTGTGAGCCTCCGTTCTGGCGCAACGCCTTTGTGATCAACGTCCTGTTGACCTTAGGTCCCTTTCATTCTATCTTATTTTTATGTCTATTTAATGACGAATTGTTTAAATTTCAAAGTTTTTTTGCTTGGAAATAAACGAGCTGAATCGTTAGAGCAAGCACTTTTTTCCACTTATTCAAGGCGAACGTTAAGCAAGGGGCATAAAAGCCCCTCTAGATATCATTTTAGCGCTTTCATTTATAAATGATAATGCTTACTCATAATATGTTTCCGCGCGGCTAATGCATCGAGGGTCAGAGTCTTTTGTTGACATTGAATACTAAAGGACGAAAAGATCAGCACTTTTATTTCGTCCGGCATACATAAGCCTTCACCTATATCTTCTATGTAAAAGAGCCAATCCTTTAAATCAATGATCATTCTTATATCCCATTCCATGTCTTTTACTTTTACCGTTAAATCAAGGACTGTTTGGACAAATAAGGATGGTGATAAAAGCACAGTAGTTTTTAGAATAGATCTCATGGAGTTCTGTAAAGGATCTACGAAGTAAGTCACGGGGCTTAATATTATTTCTCTATGATTCTCCACGTCTCCATGGCAAACCAGTCGATATCCCCTTCCCGCAATTTTTCCATACGTCATTATTCGTCTTATTTCAACATGCATACTCAAAGTTCATTCCTCCTCTAAGGTTAAAAAGACCTATCTTTAGTTAAATGTACCTATATATTAACTTCCCTGTATGTCATTTACTTCCTGTTATCAACTTGTTATGTTATTTTTCATTATGTTTTGTTATAAAGCCCTCTTCTTTCCTCTATTGTCGGTATCTTTAACAAAAAAGCTAAAATGGGGGAAGTAGTATGGCATTCCATCAAGAACTAAAAAAATATCGAGAAGAAATCTTGGGAATTAGTCAAGATGAAGCAATCAAACGACTCCATATGACACAGGCTGCCCTTTCCAATTACGAACATGGGAAACGCCAAATCTCTATTGAAACATTACAACAATTCCAGCGTGCCTACGCCATTCCACAAGACCATTTAATGCGCATTCTATTTGGTGAAGAGACAGGAAAGGATTACACCCCGATGATGCTGCGAGAGCACACGAAGGATTCAGAGCTAAATAAGATTCTTGACATGATTGAAAACAACGAGAACCTATATAAGTTCCTCGTTTCCCTCTCTTATTCCGACGAAAAAACGCAACGAGACGTAAGTGCTTTTCTTCCACAAATACTGAAACTCGTCCAACGCTAATCGTAGTTGGACGGGCCCATTGCTTCACAATCTGGAAATCATTGCTTCAAGCACTCCTTTCATCCTATCCTTCCTATTCATCACCTTCGAAAGTCCCTGTTTTGAGAATAATAGAAAGAATTTTAACATCTTTGTGTGAAAATCATTTAAAATAGAGATGTCGACTTTTGAAGCGGGGGATTTCTTTGATCTATGAATTAAGAATTTTTAAAGGATTGTTTTATCCAAATCAGAGTTTCTTTAAGCTAGCGAAAGCGGAAGTAATCGAAGGGCTACGCTTACGTATTTTTTGTCTATTATTGGTGAGTGCTGCACTTTTCGCTTTTTCTGGGTGGTCTGGAATTGGAAGTCATGTTCTTTCTCCAACATTATTGCGTGAGTCGCCGATCGAATATGAAAGTTTAAAAGGATTTTTTGTCATAGGTCGTTTCTTGCTGGGGCTTTTGTATGGAGGGATGATTTTAACATTACCTTCCCTTTGTTTTTGGCTTTTTTCGCAAGAGATTTATGCAAAATTTGTGGTGATTCAAGCCTTTATCTTGCCGATTTTATTATTGGAACAGGTTTCATTTATTATTTTAGCGATTGGCTTTGATCTGCCATGGTATTCTTCTCCTTTATCTTTAGGCGTGATCGGCCAGTATCTTTTAACACATAAATATGTGATTTTTTTACTCGGTTCTATTTCTATTTTTAAAGTATGGGCCATGGTCATGCAATATCGAGGGATAAGAACGATGATCTCTTTAACTCCTTTTCCCCTTGTGCTCATGGTTTTAGGCATTCATTTGGTTTCATGGTGTTTCACTTCTGCTGTGGCTGTTATTAATTTTGTAATCCTTTTATAATCATCGCCCCTACTACATAAAAAGCTGGTGATTCTTGTGAAAAAAAGCTTGCTCTTGCTTATGGTAGTACTTTTTATCGGCCTCAATATCTTTTTAATCGAGAAAGATGAGGGCAAGGTCAAACGTGTGACACATCTTTCTGAATGGAAGCCTTTAGTTACTGGGAATCTTGAGAAAACCCTTCAGACAGAAGGGGTCGTCGTTGCCGATGAAAAACACCCTGTTTTTATCGATACACACGTTCCGTTTAAGCAGTTCTTGGTGAAAAAAGGTGACGTCGTAGAAAAAGGGACACCGCTCTTCGAATACGAAAGCTCTGACCAAGAAGAACAGACAGCATTGTTAGAAGCAGAGATCACACGTTTAGAAGCGGAAAAGAAAAATGTGATGACCTATATTGAAGAGCTTGTCAAAATGAAATCAAATATATATCCAGTGAATTCTTTCAAAGGAACGAATGACGATGCAGAGGATACTCGTACGGCAGATTCCGTGGAGGCAGCTTCAATCCGGGAGGTCTCTTTATCGATTGATCAAGTGATCGCTGAAAAAGAACTGGATCAAAAGAATATAGAGGAACTGATCCGCCAATATGAAACACAGCGAAGCTCGATTCAAGAAGGGATAAAAGGTTTGACCGTTTTCAGCCCGTATGAGGGGAAAGTGGAGACCCTTTCTTTTGAATTGGAAAATCCCGTCATGACTGTCATATCTGAAAATCCGATCATAGAAGGACGACTATCAGAGAATTTGGTTGAAAAAGTGGAACCTGATATGCCAGTAAAACTTCACTCTGACCAATCCGCTAGGCCTATTCCTGGGAAAATAGGCATCATTGAAGATCTTCCTTTGGAGGAAGTAGCCTTGGACCAAGAGAGTTTTTACCGATTTACAGTGGATCCAGAGTCTACAGAGGAAAAATGGCGGATCGGTCATCATCTCCAAACTGAAATTATTTTAGCCCAAGCAAACAATGTCCCTGTTGTTTCAAAAAGGAGTGTGGAAAAGTTAGAAGATCAAGCTTTTCTATGGGTTCTCACGGAGGATGGAAAAATTGAAAAAAGGATGGTCAAACTAGGTTTACACGTTAACAATCGCCAAGAATTAACGAGCGGCATTGAAAGTGGTGAATACTACGTTCCCGACCCTAAAGAAGTCAGTGAGGCTACCCCCTTTATTACAAGTTTCCAATGGGACAAGCAAATTTTTAGTACTTGGAAAAAGGCCAGTTCAAGAAAAATAATCAAATATTTATTAGTTGGACTGTTACAAAAGTAAGGGGACGGACTTCTCTCGCCGTACCCCTTGTTACACTTTTTCGCAAATATGGGGACGGCCAGTCCTTTCGCCGTACCCCTTTTTACACTTTCCCACAAATACAGGGACGGCCAACCCTCGCGCCGTACTCCCTTTTACACTTTCCCACAA
>NZ_VTQV01000002.1:95186-166379 GCF_008764245.1 Bacillus subtilis | reverse complement strand
CAAATTCGGGGACAGCCAACCTTCGCGCTGTCCCCCCTTTTACACTTTCCCACAAATTCGGGGACAGCCAACCTTCGCGCTGTCCCCCCTTTTACACTTTCCCACAAATTCGGGGACGGCCAACCCTCGCGCCGTCCCCCTTTTTACACTTTCCCACAAATTCGGGGACGGCCAACCCTCGCGCCGTACCCCTTTTTACACTTTTCCGCAAATAGGGGGACGGCCAGCCTCCTCGCTGTCCCTCCTTTTACACTTTTCCGCAAATAGGGGGACGGCCAACCCTCGCGCCGTCCCCTTTTTAACACTTTTCCGCAAATACAGGGACGGCCAGCGTAGATACGCCCGCGCTCACGCCCCTAATTTAGAAAGAGTGGCGAGGTTCGCTCACCAACTCACGATTATTTTAGTTTTCCTGCTGCCGCCTCATCTAAAATGATCGTTACATTTGGATGATTTTGTAGAACGGAAGCGGGGCATTCCTCTGTCACTGGACCTTCGACCATCTGCTGAACGGCCTCTGCTTTGGCTTCCCCAAATGCCAGTAGAACAATGCTTTTCGCAGCCATAATCGAGGCAATTCCCATGGAAATCGCATGAGTTGGCACGTCTTCTACTTTTTCAAAAAAACGTTTATTTGCTTCAATTGTTTCCTTCGTTAGCTCAACGACATGTGTTTTTGCATCAAAAGAGGTTCCCGGTTCGTTAAAGCCAATATGTCCATTGGTTCCAAGACCAAGAATTTGCAGATCTACTGGATGCTCCTTTAAAATTTGTTCGTAACGTTCACATTCTGCATCTAAGTCAGCAGCCATCCCATTAGGTAAGTGAGATGCTTTAAAATTCAAGCTGTTAAACAACTCATTTTCCATATAATAATGATAGCTTTGCGGATCATCTGCTGCTAAACCGATATATTCATCAAGGTTCACTGTTGTGACGTTTTCAACGTTTGGTTTTGCTGCACGCATTTCAGCGTAAAGCTTTAATGGTGTACTGCCTGTTGCCAATCCCAATGTTTGAATCGTTCCGTTTTCTAACCCTTCTTGCACCAAATTAAATGCCTTTACAGATGCTTCTTCAACATTTTTCGCTGTAATAATTTTCATTCTCCATCCTCCTCATATTGATCAATTTCCTGAATTATCCAGTAGTATTTTAATTGATTTTGCCAAAAACTGCATTTACTTTTTAAAGCTTTTTCCAAGCTGATACGTGTTTTCAACTTCGAATTGCGGGTTCATTAATACAAAATCTGCATCCTTCCCAGCTTCTAAAAGACCTTTTTGGGTTAATCCAAATTCGCGTGCTTGGTTACTAGATGTCATTTGTACAGCTTCAGCAATCGAACAACCGGTGAACTCGATGATATTGCGAAATGCGCAATCCATTGTTAGAACACTACCTGCTAGTGAACCATTTTCCAAACGGGCTTCTCCACCAACCACGATCACCTTTTGACCGCCTAACTCATAATCACCATTTTCCATCCCTTTCGCCATCATCGCATCAGAGATTAAAGAAATACCTTCTGCTCCTTTAATGAGATAGGCCAGTTTAATCATATCTGGATGAATATGAATGCCATCTGCAATGATTTCTACTTGCAAACCTTCCGTAATTAACGCATGGCCAGCAACACCCGCTTCACGATGATGAAGTCCGCGCATGCCATTATATAAATGTGTGGCATGTGTTGCCGCACTTTCAAGAAGTTCCGCACGAATAGCATCAGAATGTCCGACAGATGGAATAATTTCCCGCTCTTTCATCACTTGTTCGAACTCTCGGGCTCCTTCTAATTCTGGTGCATATGTCACAAGCTTAATCTGATCACCGGACGCTTCATGCCATTTTAGAAATGTATCAATCTGGGCAGGTCCCATAAACTGGGGATCTTGAGCTCCAGCCTTATTTGGATTAATAAAAGGACCTTCTAGATGAACCCCCTCGATGTGCGCTCCCATTTTTTTAGCTGTTTGAATGGCTTCCATTGCTCTGGTGATATTATCGTACGTCTGTGTCATCGTTGTCGCAAAAAAGGAAGTGACCCCTTCCTCCATTAGCTTATCACTTAACTCTACATTTGCATTAGGGTTGGCATCCATAAAATCAATGCCATGTCCACCATGAATATGAATATCAATCATACCAGGAATAAGGAGATTTCCTTTGGCGTCTATAACCGTTTCGCCTTCCTGTTCTTTATACTCACTCATAGTGCCTACTTCTTTAATTTGTTCAGAAAAACGCATATACCCCTGCTTAATTGGCTCAGCTTTTCCCCCTGGGTAAATCTCAGCATTTATAACAACCTTTTGCTTCAAACTTTTTCACCCTACTTTCTCCAACAAGTTTATTTACTTCTATTATAAATCTAGTACGTTATTATGACAAACATCTCTCTGAAAAATGAAATAAGACGCATTATAGGTTTAATATGAAAATTTTAGGGGAAAGGAGAATGTAGTTTTACAAAAAATGGCTTTTAAGTTAAATTATTGTTACAAATTGTATACATAACATTATTCATGGGTCGTTTGTGCTAAAATTGGTATATATTGTATATGATAGGGGGATTACATAGTGCGCAAGACTTTAGTAGGTACAGCTACGGCTATTATGCTAACAACATCTTTCACTGGCACTGCGCTTGGCGCAACACATGAAGTTAAACCTGGAGACTCTCTATGGAAGATTGCATCGAAATATCAAACATCTGTCTCCCAATTAAAAGATTGGAATCATTTAAAAAGTGACTTAATTTATCCTAAGCAAGTCATCATTGTCACTCCTGATGAGGCGAAGAAACCGCAAACGCAAAAACCAAAAGCGAATTCGACAAATGGAAACAAACAGGCTGCTCCTTCAACTTCAGCTAAGACCTATGTCGTGGTCTCTGGTGATAGCTTATTTAATATTGCGATCAAACATAACATTTCTTTAGCTGATTTAGTAGCTTGGAATGGTTTGAAAGGTGACTTAATTCACCCAGGGCAAGTTTTAAAAGTTTCAAACTCATCAGCAACTGTAAAACCAAACGGATCATCGAATGAAAGTTCAAATCAGACAAGTCAAAAAACAGATACATATAAAGTCGTAAGTGGCGATACTCTAAGTGGGATTGCTGCTAGATATGGTACAACGGTCAGTAAATTAAAGTCTCAGAATGGATTAAATTCCGACTTAATCCGCGTTGGACAAGTTTTGAAAGTTTCGAACTCAACAACAAAACCGGCTGAAACGGCAAAACCAAATGAATCAAAGAATACTAGTTCCAATAATAGTAGTCAAAATACGGATACGTATAAAGTCGTAAGCGGCGATACGTTAAGTGGAATTGCTGCTAGGTACGGTACAACGGTAAGTAAATTAAAATCCTTGAACGGCTTAAGCTCTGATTTCCTTCAGGTTGGTCAAGTTTTGAAAGTAAATGCAAGTTCATCTGCTACACCTGAAAAATCACAAACAAAACCCTCACAAGCTAAGAATACAAATACGGGTTCATCATCTAAAACCGAAGCTACTAACGCAGCAAAACTAATTAGTACAGCAAAAGGTGTACTTGGAAGCCCATATGCTTGGGGCGGTACCTCTCCTTCGGGTTTTGACTGCAGTGGTTTTATCTATTACGCATTTAGCCAAAGTGGACATAACGTACCCCGTACAAGCTCTGAAGGGTATTATGATCGTTCTTACTATGTAAAAGATCCTCAACCTGGCGATCTTGTCTTTTTCAGAGATACATATAAACCTGGAATCTCGCATATGGGCATTTATCTAGGAAATGGTGATTTTATTCATGCCAATGATAAAGGTGTAAACATCATCAATCTCAGCAACCCATATTGGAAGAGTAAGTTTGACGGGTATAAGAGATTCTATTGATCTTGTTCATATCCATCTTGAGTCAACTAGTTAATTCTACTCATAGAAACTAGGTTTGAATAGCTTTTACCAATAAAACAAGGGAAAAACACTGCACGGTGTTCTTCCCTTGTTTTTCTTTGCTTCTGCTCGTTATTCGAGCGTCAAAATGGTCTCGACCGTATTTGTTGAGTCATTTCCTACCATTATTTTTATGTTTCCGGGTTCTACTACAAACTTCATTTCAGGATTCCAAATAGCTAGTTCTTCCTTGCTTAATTGCAGGGTGACCGTTTTTTGTTCGTTCGGTTCCAACCAGATCTTTTGAAATCCTTTTAATTCTTTTACTCTTCTGGTGATACTTGCTTCCATATCTTTAATATATAGTTGAACAACTTCTGCACCAGCTAATTGGCCGATATTTTTCACATCTATCTGGACCTCAATAGGTGTACCTTTATTTACCTGTTTTAATGTAATATCTGATGGCCTGATTTGAAGATTACTATATTCATATTGCGTGTAGCTTAGTCCATAGCCAAATGAAAATAACGGTGTTCCAGGTGAATCGATATATTGTAGCTCTCTCCCTTGGTCTTTCTGGTTATAGTAAACAGGTAATTGGCTGGATGAGCGTGGCAAAGAAACGGGCAGTTTTCCACTTGGGTTCACTTCACCAAATATTATTTCAGCCAAAGCTTGTCCACCTTCTTGACCAGGGTACCAACCGCAAAGAATAGCATCACAATCATCCACGATATCTGTGATCGCATGTGGTCGCCCTTGGATTAATACCGTGACAATCGGCTTTCCTGTTGCCGCTATTTCCTTCACCAATTGCTCCTGAACGCCACCTAGCTTTAAATCAGCAAGGTCAACACCTTCTCCACAATCCATATCTGTCGGATTGTTAGAAACAATCGCCGCTCCATTGGAATCAAATTCAAGATCAAAATTCCGCATACTACTGCCACCTAACACAAGAATCACGACATCCGAATTTTTAGCAGCGGCAACGGCTTCTGGAAAGCCTGCTTTTGATTTCCCCCGTACAGAACAGCCCTTTACATAGGTGACTTCTCCCTCAGCCATATTTTTTATCCCTTGAAGGAGCGTGGTCCCTTTTCCATCCTTTTGAATGGCTGTATAATCGCCTAGCTGATTATAAATTTGATTTGCATTTGGACCAATTACGGCAATTTTCCCCGTTTGCTTGCTTAGTGGTAAAAGCTGATCTTGATTCTTCAGCAATACGGCCGACTCCCGTGCGACTTGGAGATTTGTTTTTCTAAAAGATTCATTCCCCACGATCTGCAAAGCTTTTGTCTCGTCTGTATAAGGCTGGTCAAATAGGCCTAGAGCAAATTTCAAGTGCAGGACTCTTCGCACGGCACGGTCAATCCATTCTTCGGTTGTTTTTCCTTTTTCAACGGCCTGTTCTAAAGTTGTAAAAGCTGTATCCCATAAACTAAGGTCAACACCTGCTGAAAGGGCCAAAGCAGCGGCTGATTCATAGTCACCCGCAAGCTGCCTTAAGCGATCAATGGCGACTCCATCCGCCATAACCATTCCTTCAAAACCCCATTCCTCGCGAAGTATATCTGTTAATAATGTTGTATTCGCATGGCATGGGATTCCATCAATTTCATTATAGGCTGCCATACACCCAAGGGCACCAGCTTCTACCCCAGCCTTCATTCCAGGTAAGTGGATTTCTCTTAACTCTCTTTCCCCGATATTGGCTGGTCCAGCATTATGTCCTCCTTGGCCTTCTCCTTGACCAGCGAAATGCTTTAATACTGCCACAATTTTATTATCTTGGATTAATTCTTCTCTGCCTTCCCCCTGCAGGCCTTTCACAGCGGCCTCTGTCATTTTTGCGGCCAAATAAGGATCTTCACTGTAACATTCCTCTGATCTTCCCCATCTTGGATCACGTAAAATATCCAACGTAGAAATTAACCCCAAATGAGCGCCTCTAGAGCGTACCTCGGCCGCAACAAATTGATAAGCTTTTTCCATTAGCTCAGGGTTCCAAGTACTCCCCGCTCCAATATTTGTCGGGATCAAGGTCCCATCTAAAGCTTGGTGTCCATGGGGGCATTCTTCCGATAATAAGACTGGGATTCCTAAACGAGTATTTTCAATAATATATCGCTGAATTCTATTGGCTACTTTAGCATTTTCATGAGTTGGAATGCCGTTTTCATACGTAACAGCTGACCAGGGATCCGAACGAAATAACCCATAAAGCGCCCCCATACCATCTCCTAATGCCACTTGCTCTTTAAACGCTTCTGTGAGTTCAATGCCTTTATCTGTTTTTTTGTAAGCTTCCCATCCATACATCTTTTGATTAAGCTGGCCAACTTTTTCTTTTACTGTCATTCTTTGCAATAAATCTTCTACCCGTTCCTCGATAGGGAGTGAACTGTTTTTATATTTCACCAACTCACCTCCATTTCCTATGTTTTTATATCACCCGTTCCTATTTGGAACTTTTTTTACAAAACCAGCCATGGACTGGACTGTTATTGCTCCCGGGTTTTCTAGTACAAAGGCAGATTGACCATTATCCCGTGCCGAAAATGTGATCTTTTTCGGATTGCCAGGAATTAAATCAAAATAATTATCTGAAAAAATTCCTTCCTTTTCGGCATCCAACCAAACATTTTTGGCTAACACATTGGTTGTAAGGACGAAAGCATGATCTTGGTCCTTTGCTTGTTCGATTAAAATGAGCGGTACTTCCAAGTCTATATCTTTCGTTTTCACAAAATAATGCTCTTTTTGATCGATGGTTTGCCCCTTTGTTTCCAATGAAGCCTGCAGGACAACCTTGTTTGCCTCATGGTTCTGTAAGATATCTTTCACTTCTAGTTTACCAACCATTGTGACTGTATTACTTTTCACCTGAATCTCTTGATCATATGTCCAAAGCTTTTCCCCTGAAAAGTCATATAATGTCATCTGTAATGAGCCGTCAATATCTTGAAGTCGATCAGACACAATCATAAGATTCAGCTCTTCATCTACTTGATCCAAAAGAATGATGACATCTCGATAACTCCTCTTAGCAGTATATTGCACTGCTTTCCATCTTCCGTAATAATCCATGCTGGACCATGAAGCTACAGGCCAACAATCGTTCATTTGCCAATATAAGGTTCCCATGCAATAAGGCTTTTGGGCACGGTGCGCTTCAATCGCAGTTTTGATCGCATCTGCCTGTAAAATATGGCTCATATATAAGAAGGCTGGAAAGTCTTTCGGCTCTTGATAATATTGATCCATATACTCCTTAATGAGTTGATTGCCACGGCCATTTTTTTGATGATGGAGCATCACGGGAGACTCTAATTCAAGCTCTGTTTCTTCCGCATAGGTTTGCACTGTTTTTAACTCTGGGAAGGATTGAAAGCCATACTCACTCATAAAGCGACCGACGACTTTTTTATATTCCTCTAACGGTTTCGCGCCATGCCAGACATCCCAATAATGCATATCACCACTTGTTGATGTATACGTCGCATGCTGGTGTTCATCTCCGGTTAATTCACTCATTGGAGAGGATGGCCAATAATCGACCTCAGGCGCATGATCTTGCACGACTTTTGGTAAAAGATGATGGAAAATTTCTTCATAGTCAGCCCAGATTTTCTCGCGGATTTCTTGCGTATATTCTTGCTTCCAACCCCAGCCAATATGTTCAATATAATGGGCCCAAGCTGAATCCATTTCATTATTGCCACACCACAACGCAAGTGAAGGGTGATTTCTCAATCTTTTTACATTCTCTTCTGCTTCTCGTTTCACATTGTCAAGGAAGGCTTGGTCTCCAGGATACATGCTGCAGGCAAACATAAAATCTTGCCAAACCATAATCCCGTATTCATCACATAATTCATAAAATGTATCATCTTCATAAATGCCACCGCCCCAAACGCGCAACATGTTCATATTAGACTCCGCCGCACTGGCAATTTCATGACGATAGCGTTCATAGGTGATATTCGTTAGAAAACTATCATTTGGAATATGATTCGCACCCTTGGCGAAAACAGGCACACCATTCAATTCAAAGTAAAAGCTTTTTCCCACTTCATCTTTTTCCCTTACTAAGCGAATGGTACGCAATCCTGTCCGTACTTTCTTCTCCGCGATTGTCTGGCCGCCTTTTTGAAAACGTATCGTAAATTGATAAAGATTTGGCTCCCCAAGGCCGCGACACCACCACAATTTCGGATTTTCAAGTTCGAAATCCAACTCGATCGTATGATTTCCCTTCCGAATCGGCACTTTTTTCTCTGAAGCCAAACCTTCCGTTGCCAGCTGCAACTTTCCTTCCCACTCTTGGTCTGCTTCTATTTCCACTTTTGCAGTCAATTGGGCCATCTCAGCTGTTACCTTTTTTTGCTGAATATAGAGATCTTTTATGTGAATCTCAGACCAACCATGAATTTGCACGGGTTTCCATATTCCACTTGTGACAAATCTTGGTCCCCAATCCCAGCCATAATGGTAGGGAGCTTTACGCGCAAAAATACTAATCCTCTTTTCTCCTAACCCGCCATCCTCTGAATGATCATTGGATGCTGGTAAACCATATCCAAGACTTTCCAACTTCGGAAGGTCTTCTTTTACTGGTGATCGAAAGGATACAAGCAATCGATTCTCCTCTTTTTTCGCATAAGGCTTTATATCTGCCTTCCACGTACGAAACATATTATCCGCAGATAGAATCTTGTTTCCATTCAAATAAACATCCGCATACGTATCAAGACCCTCAAACACAATTTCTAGATTTTTTTGCTGAAAAAGCTCCTCTGTTAGATCAAAGATCGTTTCATACTCCCAATCTTGCTTATCAATCCATTGCAAATCTAATTCGTTTTTCCCATAAAAAGGATCTTCTATTTTTTGATTTTCCCATAAATCTGTATGTACACAGCCAGGTACCTTTGCTTGAAGCCAATTGTCTTCGCCGCTCTGCCTGAAACGCCAATTTTCCGCTAGAAACATAGAATATTTCATTTGTCTCTCCTCTCTTGTTTAACGATTGTCTTCTAATAAATCCTATTGAAAACGAAATACATGGGCAATAGGGGCATTTTTACTTTTTTCTGCAGCAGGAAGGATAATCGCTACTCCTGTATCCGTTTGTTTAAAGTCTACTTGTCTAGAACCTTCTACCATTTCTACACGATGAACTTTTTCAGGATAAGGTATAAAAACTTCCTGCTGTACAGGTGTATCCTCATTCTCATACATATAAAAACAGTAAACGGTATTGTCTTTTTTGGTGAAAGCTATATTCCCTTGGAAGTAAGGAGCACACATTCTCGTACCGTATACGGCTTCACCGTGTACTTTTAACCAGGCTCCCATTTCTTTCATTCTCTTAATAGCCCCTCTTGGTAAACGTCCATCAGGTTGTGCTGCCACATTCAAAGCAAGATTGCCACCTTTGGAAATCACTTCGATTAATAAATGAATTAATTCTCGCGTTGATTTATAATCATCTTCATATCTAAACGAAAAGGCTGATCCCATTGTAATGCAGCTTTCCCATGGTACATCCATTGGCTTCTCTGGTACCGCTTGTTCTGGAGTAATAATATTTTCATAAGGACCACCGATCAGTCGATCAGCTGCCAGTAGCCATGGCTGTTTTTCCCGGGCTCTTTCCACTAATTCCCCTAGACGTATATCTTGCTTACTCTTTGCAGATACCCAACCTGCATCTAACCAAAGTACTTCAATTCGTCCATAATCTGTTAGTAATTCCATCATTTGCTCATGTGTGAATTGCACGAATTTCTCCCATAATTCCGGATGTTTTTCTGGATCATAGGAAGGCCCTCTCCACATTTCTGTTCCCCGCTCCATATTCGGTGCCCAGTATGTCGGTGTATGCCAATCCGCTTTCGAGAAATAGGCAGCAATCGGCAAACCTTTGTCACGGAATGCGTTAAAAGCATGTTTCACAATATCGGCATATTGATGTGTATGGAATGGACAACTTGGATCTGTGATTTTGTAATTCGTTGTCTTTGTGTCCCACATACAAAAGCCATCATGGTGCTTTGTCGTAAAGAGAAAATATTTAAACCCTGCTTCCTTCGCTAACTCTGCCCATTCCTCCGGCTGGAAGCGGATAGGATTGAAACTTTTATTCAAGTCCACATACTGGCGCTTAAAAACCTCAGGATCTGATTCCCAATCGACATCCTCTCGTGACCAATCAGCATCATCATCACTCAGCGCCCACGATTCGACTAATCCTAATTGCGAATAGGGACCCCAGTGCATCATAAAGCCAAGCTTTTGGTCCTTAAACCATTCTAATTGTTGCAAAAGCGCAGGTTCCTCTGGTTTTATCCAGTTTTTTTCGCTACTGTAATGATGGACACCGTTTTCAATTTCCTCCGTTTGTTCCGTTTTATCGATTTCATCATGTGTGTTTGCCATTTTCATTCCTCCTTAAGATTCCCCGATTTTATAACGCTTCCATCTTGCTGTAAATATGATTTTTTTAATGCCTATTTTAGCTTTTGAAGGGAAACACCCGCCTTCCGCGGCAAGGTTGCGTTTCCCTTTTAAAGTCTAGCTTATCTATTTCACACTTTCATACCATTCGTGTAGATCAGCTTTCATTTGCGCGACCAATTCAGGATATTGTGCAGCTAAATTGTTGCGCTCACTAGGATCTTCTTCAAGATTGGACAGATGAACTGTATCCTCCACTACTTTCTCAAAATCTAGTTTTCCATTTAAAACGAGTTTCCATTTTCCTTGGCGCACAGCAAGTTGGTCATTGTATTCCCAAAAGACCTGATCATGCGGGCTTTTTCCATTTTTCGTGATCATCCCGACAATCGTATCGCCATCAATCGTTTCTTTGTCAATGGAGATATCGGCAAAGGACATAAAGGTTGGGAAGATATCCATCATCACGCCAATTTCATCGGAAACTTGCCCGCCAGGGATAAGGGATGGACAACTTAAAATCGCGGGTTCCCGGGTGCCCCCATCAAATAAACTTCCTTTGTGACCTCTGAAAATCCCAGCGCTTCCACCATAATACTTATCTTCTGTACCATCTAGCCAGTTTCGTACTTCTGCAGATGGGCCGTTATCACTGGAAAAGAAAATCATTGTATTTTCATATTTTCCTACTCTTTTTAGCGCATTGACAATGTCACCGACCCCATCATCGACAGCGGAAATCATCGCAGCCATGACTTGGCGATCCCATGGCAAATGAGCAAATCGTTCCATATATTTTTCTGGAGCATGCATAGGATAATGGGGAGCATTATAAGGAACATATAAGAAGAATGGTTGCTCCTGTTCACGCTCATTTTGAATAAATTGGACCGCTTTTTCCGTAATTAATTCTGTCATATATTCGCCATTGTTCCAGACCTCTTCTTCATTATGCCAAAGGTCATGAACAGGTGGGTTTTCCCAATAAAAAATATGAGAATAGTAATCTATGCAGCCCGCATGAAAGCCATAGAACTCATCAAAGCCATGCGCATTGGGCCGCGTTTCTGGAGTCGTTCCCAAATGCCATTTACCGAACATGGCTGTGCGATATCCATTGGCTTTCAATTTGGAAGGGAGGGTTTCATGGTCTGCTGATAATCCAGCTGCCCCCCTTTTCCCACTTAAAATTTGATCGACCTCTGTACGGGCAGGGTATTTTCCCGTTAACAAAGAGGCTCTAGATGGTGAGCATACCGGAGAATTGGAATACCAATTCGTAAATCGAATTCCTTCTTCCGCGAGCTTATCGATATTCGGCGTTTTCACATGTTCTGAACCATAACATCCTAAATCACCATATCCTAGATCATCACAATAAAAAATAATAAAATTTGGTTTCGTCAAAATGAACCACCTTCCGAATTATATTGAGGCCAACAGGATGTTGGTCACAAAGGCGTTGCGCCAGGACGGAGGCCCACAGGACGTGGGTCAAAACGGCGTTGCGCCAGGACGGCGCGAACTTAGCCGTTTATCCTTAAGTTTAGCTGCTCATCCTTGTAGTTAGCCGTTCGTCCTTATTATTAAGTTTGTACGCCGCTAAACAGGCGCTTGCGCTTTTCTTAATGGTTAAGGAAATTATAAAATTTGTCGCTTGTGGATAACTGTTTACGTTGCGGTTTGACATCCAGCTCCAGCGCCCAGCGACTAGCAAACTTTCGGTGCCTTCCTACGATAAGTCAACATCGATTCACCCTTCGGGTTCATCGTGTTTCCTTTATCTCGTCAGGCCCCTAAAAAGTTTGTACGTCGCTAAACGGGCGCTTGCGCTTTTGTTCTTAGAAACGTAAATCTTTGTATTGCCCTAAAGCAAGATCATTATGTTCTTCCATCCAACTTGCCAGTAATTCTCTCATGTTTATAAGAGTATCTTGATAGTCTTTATTATCTATTTCGTTGCTAAGTTCATGGGGATCTTTTTCCAAGTCATATAATTCATCGGTATCTCCACAATTAAAAATATATTTCATTTGCCCGTGGCGAATCATCCGTTGGGTATATAGGATTTCGGCAAGGCCATTGCCTTCAGTTACAGCATAATCTGGCCAATCTTTTATATCTTCATTATCGATCAGTGGGACAAATGATCGGCCTTCACGGGATGTTTCCGCTGGATCTGCTCCTGCCCAGTCTAAAATACTTGAATAGTAATCACAAGTGCCCACAAACCGATCCACATATTTCGTTTCCGTTAATTTTTCCTGGGGCTTCACAATCAATGGAATCCGGCAAGTTTCTTCATACATAAAGAAGTTTTTATCACATAACCCACCGTGAATCCCTAAGGACTCGCCATGGTCAGCAGAAAAAATAATAATCGTATTATCATATAAATCATGCTTTTTTAAATAGTCGATTAAGCGGCCAATTTGTTCATCAATTAAACTGACATTCGCAAAATAATGCTTCACATAAGGTTCAAACGTTTTCCAGTCCGTAGACTTTGCTCTTTTCAAGTTATGAATGGCCGGCTTATTGGTCGATTCATCAATAAAATTAGGCCATGGCTCCAGATCGAGATCACGATAAAGATCTAAATGTTTCGTTGGTGCTACATAGGGTTCATGTGGCCCCCAAAAGTTTAGTTGAAAATAAAAAGGATTTTCTCTTTGTCGGAATTGATCGATATAGTGAATCGCTTGATCGGTTAAAAAGTACTCCACGGTTGTTTCAACAGGTGAGACAACTTCTGCTGCCCAATGGCCTTTATAATGTCCGGATATTTTATTTTCAAGCTTTACTTCTAGACCCTTTTCTTTTAAATAATTATGATATTGTTCATAACCATGGCCTCCAGCACCATGGCCAGGAAAGTCATCTCCTTCATAGCCAACCTTCGTTGGGCCCCAACCTAGATGCCATTTGCCCGTATAACCAACACTGTAGTTTTGCTCCTTTAGTTTGTTGCTAAGCAAATCACTTGAATTCGGCAAGCTGTCATATTTACATGCTGGTTCTGAGGTGTTATTTCTCATTTCATGATTATGTGGATACAATCCTGTTTGTAAGGATGCACGTGCTGGCGTACAAACTGGGCAACTGGCGTATGTATTGTTAAAAACAACACTTTCCGCTGTTAAACGATCAATATTAGGTGTTTGACATACTTTTCCACCATAAGCCTTTAATGTATCCACACGTTGTTGGTCTGTTAAAATAAAAAGGATATTCGGCTGTTTACTAGACATATTCATCCTCCTGTACTTGATTACACTCAATCATTCCTAATAGGCATTCCCGTAAAATGAAATAGCAATCAGCGAGGAGGGTCTTGCCTTTCTCACTGATTGTCCATTTCTACTTTAGTTTACCATGTTACTAGGGTGTTTTCCTTCAGATTAGAAAACGCTTTTGCAGATTTTTAGCTTTCTTTCCAACGATCATAGGCATCTTGATGGATTTTTACGTATTCATCAATTTTCATGTTTTCGATTGTTTTGACGTATTTATCCCAGTTTGATAGTGGCTCGACCCCTGTGATAAATTTCGCTTCCATCTGTTCGACATACGATTCCAAATCGACTTGAATATTATTCGCTGTTTTCTGTTCCTCTTTAGTTAAATAGACGAGCGGGAAAGGAACTTCTGCAAAGGGTTCTATTTTTTCATTTGTTTCCGTTTCGATGAATTTGTCAAAATCAGACTGCTCTTTTCCTTCAATTGGACCAGTAAGGGCAGGTGCTGAAATACCATAATTAGGCGTGATGGAACCGCGGTAATCTTCCATTGATTTGAAACCTTTAGGTGGTTCTTCCAAGTACTTCTTCTTACCATCTTCTCCTTTTTCCCACAAATGTCCTTCAGGTCCCTCTGTCAAGAACTCAAAGCCTTCGCTTGAGTAAAAATAATCAATCCAACGCATGGATGCTTCCGGATATGGATTATTTTTCGTAATCGAGAACGTCCCTCTTGAAATAGCTGGATTCCTTGGAACGACTGTTTCAGGCGAAACTGAGCTTGTCAATGGATGGAACATTGGGTTGTTCATCGCTTCCTCTTCTGTTTCACCCGTTGTAAAGAAGGAAAAGAAATCTGTGAATGCAC
The DNA here is from genome assembly GCF_008764245.1 of Bacillus subtilis. Taxonomy (GTDB): domain Bacteria; phylum Bacillota; class Bacilli; order Bacillales; family Bacillaceae_C; genus Lederbergia; species Lederbergia ruris. The sequence continues at coordinate 151,919 of NZ_VTQV01000002.1, read as the reverse complement.
CTAATCGATTATCTTGCCCTTTGGCTTTCTTCTGTTCAGGAGATTGCGAGAATGTTTCTGGATCAAGCAATTCTTCTTTATAAAGCTTATTCATAAAGGTTAAATATTCCTTGTAATTCTCTGTGATTGGTGTATATCTTACTTTGCCATCGACCTCCTCAATGCCCCATTCTTTCATACCAAAGGCTGCGAGTAGCCATGGGCGCATCGAATTCAATTTGACATCTGTTAATGGCACTTCATCGGCTTTACCATTTCCGTTAGGATCTTCATTTTTAAACCGTTTTAAAAGTTCATAAAATTCATCTGTTGTTTTTGGCAATTCTTTCACATCAAGAGCTTCTAGCCATTTTCCGTTATACCAGATGGGGCCGATATACCAAGAGGAGGTTGCACCTTCCGACACTCTAGGAATCGAATAAATATGTCCATCAATGGTAGTGGCTGATTTTTTGACATCAGGCCGCTCTTCAAATAGTTTTTTAATATTGGGCGCATATTCATCAATTAAATCTTCCAGCGGAATTAAGACGCCCTGTTCTCCATAATCGACTTCCATTCCTGGCGTTAGATTGTTTGTGCCAGCTCCATAAATGATGTCGGCAATATCTCCACTTGCAAAAGCCAAATTCAATTTTGTTTGGAAGTCGCTTATTGGGGGTGTATTGTATTTAAAATCAATATTCGTCATTTTTGCATATTCTTGCAGGGTCGGCATGTCTTTCCATTCTGCCAGGCCTGTTCCTGGCGCCATCATGCTTAATGTGATTTTTTCATCGACGATCGGGAATCCTTCCTTATGGACTTCCACATTTTTTGCTTTTGATGTCGCATCCTTTTTGTCGTTATCTCCTGATGATCCACAGGCACTGAGTAGAAGTGTGGCTGATAATACACCAGTCAGAGCTAACTTAAATGATTTTCTCATCTATATTCCCCCTTCTTAAAGAGCAATCAGTGGGATGTAAGTGGTTTTCCCACTGATTGTTTTTTTGCTGCTCTTTGGATCTTTAGCTTTCTTTCCAACGATCATAGGCATCTTGATGAATTTTCACATATTCATCAATTTGCATATTTTCGATTGTTTTTACGTATTTATCCCAATTCTCTAGCGGCTCAACGCCTGTGATAAATTTTGCTTCCATTTGTTCGACGTAGGATTGTAAGTCTACTTTAATATTATTCACTTTTTTCTGTTCATCATTTGTTAGGTACACAAGTGGGAATGGTATTTCTGCGTACGGCTCAATTTTTTCCGTTGTTTCCTTTTCTATGAACTTTTCGAATTCAGATACTTCTTTTCCTTCAATAGGACCTGTACGGGTCGGTGCATTAATTCCGAAATCCGGTGTTAGTGTACCGCGATAGTCTTCCCGTGTTTTGTAGTTTGATGGAACTTCGAGATCTTTTTTCTTTCCATCTTCCGATTCTTCCCATAAATAACCTTCAGGTCCTTCGTTCAGGAATTCAAAACCTTCTTTAGAATAAAAGTAATCAATCCAACGTATGGTCGCTTCTGGATATGGATTATTACTTGTAATCGAGAATGTTCCCCTTATAATAGCAGGATTTCTTGGAATTAGCGGTTCAGGCGATACTGAACTTGTTAATGGGTAATACATCGGATTATTTACAGCATCTTCTTCTGATTCTTCTGTTAACATATATGAATACCAAGATGTGAACACACCTAAGCGATTTTCCTGTCCTTTTGCTGTTTTTTGTTCATCTGATTGTGAAAATACTTCAGGATCAAGTAATTCTTCTTTATATAATTTATTCATAAATGTTAAATATTCTTTATAGTTCTCTGTGGTAGGTGCATATCTTACTTTTCCATCTACTTCTTCAATCTCCCATTCTTTCATACCAAAAGCACCGAGTAACCAAGGACGAATGGTGTTCATTTTCACATCTGTCAGTGGGATTTCATCTGCTTTTCCATTTCCGTTTGGATCCTCTGTTTTAAACCTTTTTAATAACTCATAAAATTCATCTGTTGTTTTGGGCACATCCTTTACACCTAGTGCTTTAAGCCATTGACCATTGTACCAAATCGGCCCTAAGTACCAGCTGGAAGTCGAGCCTTCTTGTACTCTTGGCAAGGAGTAAATATGTCCATCAATTGTTGTCACTGATTTTTTGACGTCTGGTCTTTCTTCAAATAATTTCTTAATGTTTGGTGCATATTGATCAATTAGATCTTCAAGTGGAATTAAAACACCCTGCTCCCCATAATCGACTTCCATGCCGGGGGTTAAGTTACTGGAGCTTGCTCCGTAAATGATATCAGCAATATCCCCACTTGCAAAAGCTAAATTTAATTTTGTTTGGAAGTCGCTCATGGGTGGAGTATTGTATTTAAAGTCGATATTGGTCATTTTGGCATATTCCTGCAATACAGGCATATCCCTCCATTCCGCTAAACCTGTTCCCGGCGCCATCATACTTAATGTGATTTTCTCATCAACAATCGGAAACCCTTCCTTATTAACCTCTACACTTTTCGCTTTTGACGTGTTTTCCTTTTTATCACCACTTCCTGATGACGTTGCACAAGCACTTAATAGAAGTGTCGCTGATAATACGCCTGTTAAGGCTAACTTAAATGATTTTCTCATCGATATTCCCCCTTTCTTAAAGAGCAATCAGTGGGAAGCGAGTGGTTTTCCCACTGATTGTTTTTCTTATTGCTCCCAGGTTTTTAACTTTCTTTCCAGCGATCATAGGCATCTTGATGAATTTTCACATATTCATCAATTTGCATATTTTCGATCGTTTTCACGTATTTATCCCAATTCTCTAGCGGCTCAACACCTGTAATAAATTTCGCTTCCATTTGCTCAACATAAGATTTTAAATCCACTTGAATATTATTGATTTGTTTTTGTTCGTCCTTTGATAAATAGACGAGTGGAAAAGGGACTTCTGCAAATGGTTCAATTTTTTCATTTGTTTCCTTTTCAATAAATTGATCGAAAGCAGATTCCTCTTTTCCTTCGATTGGTCTTTCAAGGGCGGGCGCCGAAATTCCATAAGCAGGTGTAAGTGTACCACGATAGTCTTCCATTGATTTGAAATTTTCTGGTGGTTCTTCCAAGTACTCCTTCTTCCCATCTTCCCCTTCTTCCCAAAGATATCCTTCAGGTCCTTGGTTCAAAAATTCATACCCCTCTTGGGAATAAAAATAATCAACCCAACGCATTGTTGCCTCCGGATATGGATTATTTTTCGTAATCGAGAAGGTTCCTCTTTGAATAGCCGGATTCCTTGGAAGAATCGGTTCAGGCGAAACCGAGCTTGTCAATGGATAGTACATCGGATTGTTCATTGATTCCTCTTCTGTTTCACCGGTTGTAAAGAAGGAATAGAAATCTGTGAATACGCCTAAGCGGTTATCTTGCCCTTTGGCTTTCTTTTGTTCGTCAGATTGCGAAAAAGTTTCTGGATCAAGCAATTGTTCCTTATAAAGCTTGTTCATAAATGTCAAATATTCTTTGTAATTATCAGTAATCGGGGCATATCTTACTTTGCCATCGATTTCTTCAATATCCCATTCTTTCATGCCAAAAGCAGCAAGCAGCCATGGACGCATCGAATTCAGTTTAACATCTGTCAAAGGAATTTCATCCGCTTTTCCATTGCCATTTGGATCTTCATTTTTAAACCGCTTTAGCAATTCATAAAATTCATCCGTTGTTTTCGGCAATTCTTTCACATCCAAAGCTTCTAGCCACTTGCCATTATACCAAGTTGGTCCGATATACCAGGCAGCTGTGGTGAGTTCATTCACCGTAGGCAAGGAATAAATATGACCATCAAGCGTTGTGATTGATTTTTTGACATCTGGTCTGTCTTCAAGCAATTGTTTAATATTGGGCGCATATTCATCGATTAAGTCTTCAAGCGGAATCAGCACGCCTTGTTCCCCGTAATCCACTTCCATTCCGGGAGTTAAATTCGTGGTTCCAGCGGCATAAATCACATCCGCAATATCCCCACTTGCAAAAGCCAAATTCAATTTTGTTTGGAAATCACTTAGCGGTGGTGTATTGTATTTGAAATCTATATTCGTCATTTTTGAGTATTCTTGCAAAGTCGGCATGTCTTTCCATTCTGCCAGACCTGTTCCTGGTGCCATCATACTTAAAGTGATGTTCTCATCAACAACCGGAAATCCCTCTTTATTTACCTCCACATTTTTCACTTTTGGAGTAGTTTCCTTTTTCTCATTACCTCCTGATGATGAGGAACAGGCACTCAGCAAAAGTGTCACTGATAATAAACCCGTTAGAGCTAACTTAAATGATTTTTTCAAGATAAAAACCCCTTTCTTCATTAGAAATTGATCACTAGAAAAAGCCACCTAACGTTTTTTGGAAATTGGGATAGAGAGCCGCTCTGGGGACGCAGAAACCCATTTTTTCCATGAGAGGCCCATTCTTGAACGAAGAAACCCATTCTCCCCATGAGAAACCCATTCTTGAACGGAGAAACCCATTTTCCCCATGAAAAACCCATTCTTGAACGGAGAAACCCATTTTTCCCATGAAAAACCCATTCTTGAACGAAGAAACCCATTCTCCCCATGAGAAACCCATTCTTGAACGGAGAAACCTATTTTTCCCATGAGAAACCCATTCCCGAATGGAGAAACCCATTTTCCCAAGATGAAACCCATTCTTGTTATCCTTTTAATGATCCAATCATCACCCCTTTTACAAAATAACGTTGTAGAAATGGGTAGACAATAATAATTGGTAATGTTGATACAATCATAACTCCATACTTAATGACTGCCGCCAGTTGTTGTTTATTATTCATGGCTTCTGCCAAGCTACTCGAAATCTCCGTTGAATTAGAGGACATTTCTTGTAACACGAGTATTTCCCTTAAGACCAGTTGCAATGGATATAGTTGTTTATCAGACAAATAAATTAACGCATTAAAATATCCGTTCCAATGCCCAACTCCATAGAATAAAGCCATGACGGCAATAATCGGTGCCGATAAAGGCAAAATGATCTTGGCAAACATTTTAAAATTGGTACATCCATCAATAATCGCGGCTTCTTCCAATTCCTTTGGAATCGACGTTTGAAAGAATACACGGGCGACAATGATATTCCAAACGGCGGCTGCATTCGGTAAGACCATCGCCCAAATCGTATCAATTAACCCTAAATTTCGAACAACTAAATACGTAGGAATTAACCCGCCGCTAAAGAACATGGTTAATACGAACATTCCCATTAATAAACCACGTCCCGCAAAGTCCCTTCGCGAAAGCGCATAAGCTGCGGGGATCGTGATCGCTAAATTAATCACTGTCCCTAAAGCTGTATAAAAAATCGTGTTCAGATAACCTTTCCAGATATCGGGATTATCAAAAATTAACTTATAGCCTTCAAACGTAATCCCTTTCGGAAATAGCCACATTTCCCCGGAATTAACAGCCTTTGGATCACTCATCGATGCACTGACGATATAAATCAAAGGATAAAGAACAACAAGCATCGCTAATGTTAAAAAAATAAAGTTACAAACCTTAAATATTTTATCAGCCTTCGTATCTTTAATCACAGATGCCAAATTAACCTACCTCCTTACCAAAGACTGGTCTCACTTGTTTTTTGGGCAATTTTGTTTACAACAATTAACAAAATAGCATTAATCACTGAGTTAAATAGACCAACTGCAGCAGAGAAACTATATTGTGCATTCAATAAACCAGATTCATAGACAAATGTGGCAATCACATTGGAAGACTCTAAGTTTAGTGGATTTTGCAAAAGTAAGATTTTTTCGAATCCCATGGCCAATATATTTCCGACATTTAGAATCATAAGAATGACCATTGTCGGGAAAATCGCTGGCAAATTAATATGCCAAATCCGTTGCAATCTAGTTGCTCCATCGACAATCGCGGCTTCGTGATGCTGTGGGCTGACGCCCGCAAGTGCCGCCAAGTAAATAATCGTTCCCCAACCGGTGCTTTGCCAAACCCCAGATAAAACATAAATGGTTTTAAACCATTTGGGATCTTCCATAAACGGAATCGGCCCGATGCCAAACAAGCCAATAATATGATTAATAATCCCTGTTTGTGGGGATAGAAAGGAAATAATCATCCCTGAAATGACTACGACAGCAATAAAATGAGGTGCATAGGTGACCGTTTGTACGAATCTTTTATATATTCCATCCTTTGCCTCATTTAAGGCTAAAGCTAAAATGATCGGTAATGGAAAACCGACAATTAATTCATACACACTAATACCTAATGTGTTTTTTAATAAATCCCAGAAATAATAGGATTCAAAGAATCTAGTAAAATGTTCAAAACCGACCCATTCACTCCCCCAAATCCCTAGAGTAGGAATGAAATCTTTAAATGCAATTTGGACTCCGTACATTGGTACATAATGAAAAATCAAAAAGTATAAAAAAGCCGGTAAAACAAATACGTATAATTGCCAATTTTGTAAGGCTTTACGAAATTTGGGTGCTAAAGACCGACTTTGCAGCTGTACTTTTTGCTGAGTTCGCTGCGTCTCCGTTGTTGTATTCGAGCTCATTCGATTGCCTCCTTCAATTGAAAGTGTTTTCAACGTGCCTTTATTTTATTTTTTCGACAACTTGTACACAATATGTCGATTTTAATGAAAGCGCTCAATATATACAGTTGGCAATAGCCCGAACCTTGATAATAGCGGGCTTCACGAAGGTCGAATATGTACCATTTAATCTAATATGTTCGTTTTGCTTTACTTAAAATACTTTATTCTAAAGGAGATAATGTCGAATCATGTTTAACAAATTGGATAGGTCCTACTCTTAAAATGAAATAAATAATCTCGCACCCCTTTATGGGTACGAGATTATTTCAAAAGGTAAGGAGATAAAGTTTGGATATTGTTAGGTCTAGCTCCAGCGCCTAGCGACTAGCAAATTTACGCCTTCTTCCTACGATAAGTCAACATCGGCTCATCCTTCGCCGTGTTTCCTTTATCTCGTCAGAAGTCTTTAAATTTGTACGTCGCTGAACAGGCGCTTGCGCTTTTCTTGTCATCGATTTAATTTTCGATATTGTCCCGGTGTGACTCCCTCTAGTTGTTTAAAACGCCGTGTGAAATTTGCCACATCCTTGTATCCGACATTGACTACAATCTCCTTAATAGGTTGATCGGTTTCCCTCAATTGTTTCTTTACTTCTTCCATCCGCAAAGATAAAACGTATTGGGTAAATGTTTCACCTGTTTGTTCTTTGATAAATTTACTAAGGTAGGGAACGGATAATTCAAAATGATAGGCAAGTCCTTCTAAACTTAGGTCATAACTTTTGTAATGTTTATGAATATACTCAAGAAGGTCTCTACGTAAATGATGGCTTCGTTTTTCTGTCTTATCCTCTACTCTTTGACAAATTTGCATAATAACGGGGCCTAATCGTTGACCAAGCTGTTCCACAGAATGGAATTCTCCAATTTCCTTAAAATCATCCAAATTTCGCGTTATTTGCAGCTCCATCGCTGTCTTAATCACGGTGTTGATAATATCAAAACAAATGTATTTTAATGCCTGAATCGACATTTCTGCTTGTACCAAATTGGATAGCATCGCATGTAAGGTTTCCAAGGCTACTACTTGATCTCCCTGTTTCAAACTTTGCGCCAATTTCATTTGATCCTCTCTCGGGTAACCAAGCGCTTTTTCACTTGGAGATCCTAAATCTTCAAAAAACACAAGACTCCCCTGTGGAACGGCAAACTTATAATCTAAAGCGGCTAAAGCCTCGATGTAGGAACGATTAATATGATTTTTCTTTTCGTAGCTTGTTCCAACCGTCACAATGACGACTTTTATCGGTGCGTGTTTCTGAATATACGCCCGAAGGCTTTCCACAAGCAAACGACGTTGTTGCTTATGATCTTCTTTTTCTTTTAGACTAATAATAAAAGCAAGAGCATGTTGGTATAGTAAATCAACGCCGTGAACGGTAGCATTTGGTAATGTTAGATTAGAAAGAGAATTAAGCAACTGATCCCACTTCTGTTGGTTCTCTTCATATTGTTGCTTTTGAAATTCCACGATCGCCACAAAATGAGGGCCTTCATTCATTTTCATGTTTAATGCTTGCATCATCGACTCAATTTCTTGCTCATTCGGAAAACTTTCTTTTAACATTTTCGCCAATAATTGTTCTTTTGCATAGGGCTTCTGCAGATCAACTGTTTCTGACAAGCTTTTATGATCTTTAAAAATATCGGTGATCGTTTGCCGGATGGCGTCAAGTTCATTTTCTCCATCCCAAGTCGTCGTTTTCGTACTACTCATTTTAGCGAATTCGAACAAGCCTTGAATGGGCTGATATTGTTTTTTCCCTAATAAAATGGCGATAACCAAACCGACTAGAAGTAAGATGATCGAAAGTACAATGATAAATGTTTCCCGATGAACGACACGTTCGAAAAATTGCCCCGCATCCATAAGTGTCACAAAAGTCCAACCACTCACATCTGAGGTTACAGTTGCCAAGGAATATTTCTTTCCATTGATTCGGATCGTCTGAACCCCTTGTTTTTGGATAAGCGCTGGATCAATCTTGTCGAATGAGACTTTCTCCCCTTTTACTGCTGAAACAATCGGTTGCTGTTTTTCATCAAGAATGTAAGTATTTCCTTTAAAATCACCGAGAATATTTTCAATCATATTGGTTAGAACCGATTCTTTGGTAAAATACATCACAGATCCATATGGGTTGGGATTATTGGGGGCGATTGGAAAGATAAAAGCAATCATTCGATCTCTTCCGCCATTTTTCAGGGTCACATCGCCAACAGGCAAGATGAGTGGTTGGGTTGAATGTAATTGTTTCACCATGCTTTCTTTTCCCCATGTATCAAATTGATAAATCCTTTGGGTAAGCGTAGTAAAAGAATAAAGTCCATTAGAAGAATAAATCGATTGATCCTGACTATAAAAATATACAAAAAGCTCTTGAATAATCGAGCTATTTTCTTTATATTTTCTTAATTCATCTTGTGCCTCTTTCCCATAATACCCGTGCTTCATCATGTAGGGAGTTAATCGAGGATCATAGGCGATACTTGAAGCAATCTTATCCAACTCTTTAATCCGCTCATTCGTCATACTCTCAACTTGCTCTAGTTTATTTATATTGGATTGCTCAATTTCCTCGCGCAGGCCTGAAACCGAATTATAATAAATAAAAACACTCATAAAAACAAAGGGAATTAGAAAAACAAGTAAATATGAGATGATATATTTATAGATGAGGCTCGATTTGCCTATTTTTCCAAGCATATTCTATTCCCTCTTTCCACATCACGATTTCTTTCTTTCAATTCCCATGAAAGCACGCATAGCGAACCACATCACAGGATAGGCCACCATTGCCGCCCCCATAAATACATATAAAACTGGAACAAAAACGAAAACATAATAAAGAATCAGTAAGCAAAGAATCATAGCAATCGTCTCAAACGGCCTACTAATGGCGATGAAAAAAGCCTGTTTTATATATTGAAAGCCTTTCAATTGATAACGAGCAAAAACGGGATAGAAATAGAGAACAGTAATGAAGTAGAGAAAGCAAAAAACAAGTAGAATGACATGTAAAAAGGCAGACTGAATCACCTGTTTTGAAATGCTTATATCCCAATACAAAAAGAGCCCGAGTGCTGTGATCATAAGCCCAAAACCATTGGCCTTTAAAAACTGGCTTTTATAGGTAGAATAAAAAGTTCGGAAGATGGACTCTTCCATCTTTCGTTCGATTGATTTATGAATCACCGAAAACAATGCTGTTGTTGCCGGAAAAAAGCCAAAAACCCCAAGGCCTAAACAAGTAAAAAGCACCCAAAGAACGTGTAAATAAATCAACTTCGCCAATACGTTACCGATTTCATATAACCATTTAAATAAACCCGATACATGTTCCATCCTCTTAATTCCTTTCAAAAACCGACTATTTCTTATAAAATTTCGATCAATCTCTTTCCTTTATCATAGAAATAGTTTTTTTCTTTGTCAATGACAGGCAAGTTAGCCTTCATAACCCCACCCTCTTTTTTATTTTTCCAAATCACGGTATAATAAGGATTTGGAGGTTTGTGATGATATATAATCAGGGCTTGTTAAAATCGATACAATCTTATAGTGAAGAATTACAGAATCTGTTGGATCCAAGGACAGAAGTGCATCAACGATTGGTTCAAAGAGGGATGATGCTATTTCGGGAGCAGAATGTGTATAATGTCAAGTTCAGCCATAAGAAGATGGTCGGTCATGTACGCGATGTGACGACCGTTTTTGTCGAGCTATATTTTAAACAAATGGAAAGAAATACATGTTCTTGTCCGGAAGAAGGCATATGTCGTCATCAACTTGCTCTCTTTTTCGCGATTTTAAGCAAAGCACAAAATATTTTTACTTGGACCCAGGAATGGAAAGCTCATTGGGAGGTTGAAGATATCCTTTCTAGCTTAAAGCGTGGATCTGATCTATTACAGCAGCCATCATCTAATCCGGAGAGTGGCCCATTGCAATGGGTCAAGCGCATTCAACAAGCTTATTCTGATGTTCCTCCACAAAATATTTATCAATTACAGGAATGGGTCCGGACTCGCTACCAACGATTGCTTGGACTCGCACCGATTGAACGGGAATGGCGGCCATTATTTCAACTGTTTGCCGCTTTTGAATCTTTAAATATGATCGATTCCATTGCCACAAGTTCCGCAGGAATAAATGAAATGTCTTTTTTCGCGGAAAAAATGGTGGAAGAAGCAAAAGAAGCGATCACCACTTTGTCGGCAACGGCTTCTCCATTCGCTTTTGATGAATACTTGCATTATTTACGAAGTCATAGTACCCGTTTATTAGAAACGGAGACAGCTTTTGACGCAAGCTTTACGCTCATGTACTTATTAATCTGGACATCGCTTTTTAAAAAGAAACAAGAAAGAGCAGCGGAATGGAATCATCTACAAAATAAAAGTGATCTCACAGAGCCACGTATTCAACTTGGACTTATTCATTTATCGATTCTATTGGAAAAAGATGAATTGGCTCTACAAAAAATAAAAAATTACGGTGCCAATATTGCACCTTATTTATTGAGTTGCTTTGAATGGTTACCGAAAGAGCGACTTACTCCTTTTATACCTGAATTTATCAGACAAATTGAGCAATATGTTGCAAGCTTGACGTTGCCACATGAAAAAATTCACTTTACTCGTACATTATACGAAACAATGGATCAGGAGACTTTAACGAAAATAGATGCTTCCCTAATCGAAAGACTATATACCACTTTATTACCCTATAGTCGTTTCCGTTATAATGAATACTTGCTAAACAAGCAAGATTACCGAAAATGGGTAGCTCTTCAGGTTTATATGGGAGATACGATTGATTTTATCGATCGTTCTACCCTTGAAATGGTTGCCAAGCAAGACCCTGTCGCGATTAAACCACTTTATCATGCCGCGGTTATGGAGCAAATTGATCTTCGTAACCGGGATTCATATAAAAAGGCGGTACGTTACTTAAAGAAATTACGAACCGTATATCGAAAAGAAAAGAATTTAGATCAGTGGGAATTTTATTTCGCCACTTTATTAAAGAAAACCAAACGATTACGTGCTTTTCAAGAAGAGTGCCGGAAAGGAAAGTTAATTCATGAGGAATAATGATCCGTTACAACTGCATATCCGCCCACTCGCTTCTGATGCATTCTTCCTTTATGCTGAAAATCAACAGGGAGAAGCGATAGAGGACTCTTATTGGCAGTCAAATCTCTTTCTTTGGCATGAAGAAAGCTTTTACGGTTCTTTTTTAAATCGAGAAAGCCATCAGCAAATAGAAGGCATTAAACTGAATAGTTATGAACTTTTAACCCTCCTAGGGAGGGAGAGCTTTAGCCCATTTATTCATTGGATTTGGGAAGAGCCAGAAGAAGCTATACTAAATGTGGCCCCCATTATATTAGAGGCGATTCAAAGTGGAAACTGGAATCCCCATTTTTCTGACGAGGAAGAGACCTTATTTATCTGGAAAGTCCCTTCCCTCGTTTGGGATGAATTTCAGGAAAGTTTTTGGGAACAGGAAATATTTGGTGAATCCATTCGATCGTTCATCTCTAAATTTTATCACCATGCCTTAACCCATTATCTTGAGAAAGGCTTTCACCATCCTCAGCTGGCGGAAAAGTTAGTCGCTTTACACGAAAGTCCTTTTACAGCAGAGGAATTAAATACGTATTTCGATGAGGAGAAATGGAAAGAATGGGCGAATCTTTCTGAGGAAAAACTTCCCTTCACGATTGGGCTTCGTTTATTAGAACCTGATACAGATGAAGAACCTTGGGGATTGGAAACCGTCCTTCGTGATGTAAGAAATCCAGATAAAATCTATGCAACACATGAAAAAGTTCCAAAACGCTGGCAGCCCTATTTAGCTGAAGTAGCAAAGGAAGAAAAACGCTGGATCGAGTTATTTCCTTGGTTAGAAGGGGAAACAGGTCTTACAAAGATCCTTGAAGAAACAGCAGCTTGGGATTTTCTCACAGAGGCAAGTGAGAAATTACTCTCACTTGATGTGGATATTCTCCTTCCAAGCTGGTGGGAAGCGATGCGGGAAGCGAATTTAACCGTGAAAGCTCGCGTGAAACAAACGGCTGCTCAATATCGTCCTTCCTTTGTTGGATTAGATGCCATGCTTAATTTTAACTGGCGCTTTTCTATGAATGGGGCTGAGTTATCGGAGGAAGAATTTCAGAAACTTGTTCAGGAACAACGCCGCCTCGTAAAGGTTCGCGGGCGTTGGGTGAAGCTTGATCCGAAAATGATTGCCCATCTGCAAGCATTGATGGCTCAAGCCAAGAAAGAAGGCTTGCGGATGCAGGATATCTTTGCTATGGAGGCTGAGGAAGAACTGGCTTCCACTCCTGAGGATGAATTCGATCCACGTGCCTTTGCGCAAATTAAGATCGAGCTAAACCAATCACTAAAACAAATGCTCAAGCAGCTTCATACATTGGATGAAATTCCTTCTATTCCGATATCGCCTCAATTATTGGGCGAGTTACGTCCTTATCAGAAACTTGGTGTTGATTGGCTTGTGTTTCTCCGTCAATTTGGTTTTGGTGCCTGTTTAGCGGATGATATGGGCTTAGGAAAGACGATTCAACTTATTGCCTATTTGCTTCATGTGAAGAACAACCGTTTAAGTAAAGAACCTGCCCTCATTATTTGTCCGACAACAGTGCTTGGGAATTGGCAGCGTGAATTAGAAAAGTTTGCCCCCAGTCTAAATGTTGTCCTTCATTATGGATCGAATCGACCAAAGGGAGATGCTTTCTCCCCGAGTATTCAAAATGCGGATGTGGTGCTGACGAGTTATGGCTTAACCCATCTTGATTTTGAGGAGTTTTCAACCATTGATTGGGGAACGATTGCCTTAGATGAGGCACAAAATATTAAAAATGCGGAAACAAAGCAGTCACGGGCGATTCGAAAATTAAAAGGTGCTCATCATATTGCCTTAACAGGAACACCTATGGAAAACCGCTTGGCTGAATTATGGTCGATTTTTGACTTTATTAATCACGGCTACTTAGGAACCTTTGGCCAATTCCAAAAGAAATATATTTCTCCGATTGAAAAAGATAATTCCGAAGTAAAAATTAAGGAATTGCAGCGGTTGATCAAACCCTTTTTATTAAGGAGAACGAAAAGAGATCCAGAAGTGGAATTGAATCTACCAGAAAAGCTAGAACAAAAGGAATACTGTGCCTTAACAGCCGAACAGGCCGCTTTGTACGAGGATTTAGTCCAGGAAACCTTTGCAAAAATTGAAACCTTAAGCTTTTTCGAGCGTAAGGGATTGATTTTACAAATGCTGAATCGATTAAAGCAATTATGTAATCACCCTGCTCTTTACTTAAAAGAAGAACAGCCTGAAAAGGTCCTCGACCGCTCGAATAAAATCAAAACACTGGTCGAGTTAGCCGATACCATTGTGGAAAGAAGAGAGGCCGGGATTATTTTTACCCAATATATCCAAATGGGTGAAATGATTCGTCAACTTTTACAGCAACGATTTTCAATCCAGGTCCCTTTCTTAAATGGAAGTATGCCTAAAGGAAAAAGAGATGAATATGTGGCTCGTTTTCAAGCAGGAGAATATCCTTTCTTCCTTTTATCTTTAAAGGCCGGTGGAACAGGGCTGAATTTAACAGCCGCCAACCATGTGATTCATTATGATCGTTGGTGGAATCCTGCTGTTGAAAATCAAGCTACTGACCGCGCCTATCGGATTGGGCAAGATCGTTTCGTTCATGTCCATAAATTTATAACAACCGGGACATTAGAAGAACGAATCGATATGATGTTAGAGAAAAAGCAAGCACTTAATGAAGAGATTATTCGCAGTGATCAATGGATGACGGAATTATCGAATGATGAATTGCGTTCCTTACTAGCATTAGCATAAGAAAGGAGAGCTTCCGTATGGCGAGCGATTCTTTAAAACAAGAGCGAATAATTAAGCTGTTAACCGTTCTAAAGGAAAGAGATCAACAATTCCAGCAAGATAGACAAGAATTACGAGCTGATTTTCTCGTGCGAGGAATCTGTGAGAAAGAAGTGGATGGATTATTAGATGATCCATCTTTATTCCCAAAAACATGGCTGCCATGGCATTTGCGGTGGGATGCGATATGTTCGGCTGGAGAAAACCTAGCTGAACTTCTTTTAGAAGCAGAAAAGCTTGTATATGGAGAGACATCTGCTCACATAAACTTAGCTCAAGCAAGAACTTTTATAACAAAAAGCTCTCAAGATGGTAACAAATAAATTTTCGTAAAAAGGAAAAGGCTGTGCCATTCCACTTGGTACAGCCTTTTAAATGGGGTCAAAAAACGAGGAGCAATCAATCGGCACATATGGAGGAGATTTATTGTGCCATTTTTCTCTCTAAATTGAGGGTGGAATCTGGGGAACTCTTTATGATTGGTTTCTGCAGGAGACTTTCCAGGTAATCCACTCTAGCCTTTAATTCGTATAGTTCATGATTGGCTTTCCCTAACATCAAGATCAGATCACCAACCAACATTTCGACCGAATGATATCCTTTTTCACTAACCAAGTATTCACCTCCTCGACAAAATCCTAAGTGTGCCAGTAACCTAAAAGGCTTTTTCCTCTGTTGGTTTTTTATCCATAAATTTTACTGACTCAGCCAAAACCTCTGTAACATAGACTCGCTTTCCATCTGGGTTTTCATAATTTCTCGTTTGGATTCTCCCTGTAATGCCAATTAGGGAACCTTTTTTGCAAAATTTTGATGTGTTTTCAGCAGTTTTCCCCCATAAAGTACAAAGGACAAAATCTGCGTCATACTCTCCTTGGGCGTTTTTAAAAGTTCGATTCAGGGCAATCGTCACATTGAGCACAGCTCTTCCTTCCATTGTATAGCGAAGTGTGGGTTCTTTCGTTAAGCGCCCAACCAATGTTACTTGATTAATCACCATTTCCTCCTCCTTTTCGACAAGATATTCATATCATAGCGGACATTTTTTCATTCGTAAAATCAGCAAAATCCCATTTTCTCGCCTACCTTCTGTTGAAAATTTGAATTTCCACCGCCAAAATTCAATTTTGCTAACGCATTTACACTGAAAAATCCCTTTTTGAAGAAATTTTAAAAAAATAGGCGAGTAATGCTATAATTTTAAGAAAGGGCTGAACGGGAGGGATACATTTGAAAAGCTTTAAAATTATCGCTCTTCAATTAATCGATCAACAGCAAGCCATTGAGATTCCTTTAACAGATGGATTGGTCATTAATATGGAAAGTGAAGATGGGGATTGGATTATAGAGGCGTACATCGATAAAAAGTTTAAGGAAAGATTTCAAGCAAAATGGGAGAACAAGGATACATTTGAAATTAGAGTCGTCATTACTCATCCTGGCAACGATCCCGCACCATTTACTGTGAAAATCATAACCATTCGCGAAATCGGCAGCCATATTAGCGTATTATTTCAGGGAACTCTTAGGAAAAGACGGAACGAATATCCTGAATTGTTATTAAATGATTTACTTAAGGAAGGATACAGCGGGGATTTATTAATGACCGAATTCAAAAAAAGAATGAGGGCAAAGCAAAAATGACGAAGCCTCCGTTCTTAAAGAACGGAAGCTTTTATTATAAAATATAAGTTTCCAGTAAAGCTGGATTATTGATTAACGCTTTCAATAATTTGTTTATATATAACCCATTTGCTTCGATCGACAAAATTGTCGCCCAGGTGGTAAATATCTTGTAATCGTTGGCATGATCGATTAGATAATCCCATGCCTGTTTCTGGATTTAAAAGTACCTATTGTTTTCCGTTAAATATCCCATCTTATCCTTCACTGACATCGTTTTAAAAACCTTTTCATAATTTGGCAGATTAAACTCACTGATTTTAGACTTCATTTTTTTCACAACTTTTTCTAATTCGGGATCAATGCTCTGTCCTTTTTCCCATATTATTAAATCATCTAGTTCTTTCACATCGTACTCTTGTCCGTCTGTAATATTTGCTTCATTATCTGCTATTATTTTTTCCATCTTTTCCTCAATCAATTTATCCAATAGATTGTCCTGATGTCCATGTACAATCATATGTCTCCTCATCAACATAGTCGTCCATAAACGGATAGGATTGAATAAGCTGTAATGTTTCCTCATAAACTTCTTCCCACGCTTTTTCCTCAATATGGTGCGGCATGATGTCCATAAAAAGGTAAACTCCCATTTTAATCTTTCCTCTCTCATTTTTATTTGAGACAATTAGTTCTATTGTCCTTTATTATTATACTTTTGACATAAATCGCAATTTTCCTTCTCTTTCAACATTTCCGTCGACAGGAAACCTACGTTCCGTTATAATGGTATATATTTACTACATAATCCATAAAAGGTGTGATAAAATGTTAGCAACAGCAGTCGTTCAAGAAGAGAAATCAAACTACACGACAGCGAACGAGATTGATTATGATGGCTTATGGAAAAAATTAATTGGCGAGCTATTCGAAGAATTAATTGCTTTTTTCGCACCAGATTTACATGATTTAATTGACTTTTCCCATGCTCCTGAGTTTCTTCAGCAAGAGCTGCATAAACTGATGATGGATGACAGAAAAGGCAAAGGCATTGTGGACCAAATCGTAAAGGTTCACCTGAAAGATAAAAGTGAAAAGTGGATATTGGTGCATATCGAGGTACAAGATAATCCGGAAGAAGATTTCCCAAAACGGATGTTTCGATATTTTTATCGAATTCTTGATCGGCATCAAACGGAAATTTATGCCATTGCCTTAATTACAGGCCCGAAACAATCTGTCCCGAAGAATTATTATCATTACTCATTTCACGGTACGCAATTGGTTTATACGTATAACGTATATCAGTATGATGAAAAGAATTTGGAGACGCTAAAGAAATCAGCCAACCCGTTTGCACATGCAATTATTGCGGGAATATATGCAAAAAAGTACAAAGTAGATGAAGAAGAAAGGGCCGAGGTAAAAAAGGAATTGTTAAAGCAAACCTTACAACGTTTTGCGGTTAACCATCAAAAAAGCGAGTTATATATAGAAGCATTGACCTATTTTATCAATTTCTTGTTACGTCTTCCGAAACATTTAGACGAAGAGGTTTATTCAGATATTAAAATTTTTATGAATAAGGAGGATTTGAAAATGAGTACGAATATGTCTGAACGCTCACCGTTTTTGGCTGAATTGGGAAGAAGACTTGGGGAAGAGGCTGCAAAAGAAGCTGCAAAAGAGGCTATTAAAGAAGAAAAAAGAGAAACAGCTATCAGACTAATTCATAGAAACTTTACTGATGAAGAAATTGCGGACATTACTGACTTATCAATTAGCAATATTGGCGAAATAAGAAAAACAATGAATCATTAATTGACCATTACAGATTTAATTAGCTGCCTTCTTTGCCAATCGAAATTCAGCTCCCACCTTATTATCGATCGGTTGCCTTACATCCTCTAGGTGGGAGATATCTTCAGCTATGAATTCGTTATCTCTCCGTTGCTCCTGATCTTTTATAGCTAAGTTCACTATTCTGCTGTTCATTTTACATAGGAAAAGCAGGGGAGTTTCTCCTGCTTATTTCCTGTCATCATCATTCATATTGTTGTCATTATTCATATCATTATCGTTGTTAATATTGTCATTGCCGTCCATATCGTTATTCATGTCCGTGTCATTGACGCCATTGTCATTTACTCCGTTGTTGTCATTCACGCCATTGTTGTCATTGTCATTGACTCCGTTATCATTTACCGGGGGTGGAGGATTTTGATCATTATCATTATTCGCACACCCTACTAATAATACCGAGGCCAATGCCGCTGCTCCTACATACTTCGACCATTTCATGTTCATTTTGGTAAGCTCCTTTCAGATTTGCCCAATATAGGCGGGTTTTTTCGGCTTTGTTATACAAAATATAACATTGCACTTAGCCTGACATTAGCTTTCCCAAAATCGGAAAAACCTTGCAAAAAACTTTCTATAATTTTAAATTTAATATTTGAAGCTTGTTTCTACCCATACTATATCCACTTTTCAACAAATAAAACATCCTTTCTAAGCAAAAGCTGACAATCCGATCGTGGATTGTCAGCTTTTTCCCATATCATTTACTTTATAGCAAACATGATTTCCGCTTCGCAGACGAGTTCGTCTTCTACGGTTGCCTTAACATTCGCTTTTGCAATGGATCCTCTCATACGCGTAATTTCTGCTTCAAGCTTTAGTTGATCCCCTGGAACAACTTGACGTTTAAAACGGCACTTATCAATACCGGCAAATAAGCCGAGCTTCCCTTCATTTTCTGAAGTTTGCATCATCGCAATGCCACTTGTTTGCGCTAAGGCTTCCACAATTAGAACTCCTGGCATGACAGGGTATTCCGGAAAATGCCCATTGAAAAAGGGCTCATTTGCGGTCACATTTTTAATGGCAACAGCTTTTTTCCCCGCTTCCACTTCCAAAACCCGATCTACTAACAAAAAGGGATAGCGATGAGGAATAATTTCCTTAATTTGTTGAATATCCAACATCTCAGTACCTCCTTACTTTTAAATCTAAAGATAATGTAAAGCACAAGCTTTCATAGCTGAAGTCGCGTCATAATAAAAGAAGGTTCAATAGAATTACTTATCTTCGACAACGACATCAATGATATGAGTCCATGTTGTCTTTTTAAAAACGTCCTTGGGATTGCCATCACCCATCACCCCATAACCAATCATCAGGCCACCAGCAAGACTTGCTGCGACAAAGATTATGAGTAAAATCAAACGAAGCCATATGGGAATAAGCCTAATTCGAACTCGTTTATTAGACTGCTTCTCCTTTGAGCTTGATTGCTTTTTGATCTTGTTCTCATGCTTTTTCTTTTTCCATTCTTGTTTTGACTGGACTTTCTCTTGGCTGATTTGATTGGCCATCTTGCGATAAACTCCTTTGTTTTAATCAGTAAAAATAATTAAAACGAAAAATTTACTTGCTAAGTATTGAATGAGGGACAAACCTACGCATCTTTAGAAGATTTGTCCCTTCGAATAAAAGTTTCACTTTATCATATCATATTTTAACGAATATTGTTGATAATTCCCAACATTTGGTCTGATATAGAAATCGATCTGGATTGAAACTGTAAAGCACGTTGGACCATCATCATATTCGACAGTTCCGCACCAACATCTACATTAGAATTCTCAAGGGTTTGCTGCTGTATGCCGATACTCCCTCGTAGACCAGCATCTCCCGTTAAATCCGTATAGATCTCCCCTGCCTCGACATTGAGGTCATCCGGAAGACCAAGTAAGGAATCCCCTTTTTGTTCGAGTAATTGTGGTTTCTTTACTTCAATAATCCCCAAATGAATGGGAGCCGGTAATCCTTCTGCCGTAAACTGGCCATGGTCATTGATTTGAATATTGCTTATATCATTCGGCAAAACAATGCGATTGTTGTTCTCATCAAGAATAGGGTGGCCATCCTGATTTACAAGCTGGGTGCCTTGTTGATTATCTAGTGGCATCAGATATAAAGCACCATTTCTTGTAAACCTGAGTGCACCTTCATCAGATACTTTCAAGAACTGATTTGGACTCGTAAATGCAATATCCAATGGTCGACCAGTTGTTTTTAACGAACCTTGCTGCATGCTGATCGGCAGTTTTGTCACCCTCGCTCCGACTCCTTGGCGAATGCCTAAGGGCGATATTCTCCCAATTTCCTTCTCTTCAGCAGACTGATTGTTAATAGATTGAACCATTAATTCAGAAAATGAAGCATTTTGCGTTTTAAAACCGGTTGTTTGGGAGTTACTAATATTATGACTGATCAGATCAAATTGTTTTTGTAATTGATTCATTGTATTTACTGCAGTTGACATCATATGACTCATCTATGACCCCTCCTTTAGCCCTTAAACCTCAGGTTACCCATTCACTTTGCCGACTTCGTTCACGGCTTTATCTAAGCTTCTATCATAGGCCTGTACAATTTTCTGATTGGCTTCAAATGATCGATAAGCACTAAGCATCTCGGTCATCGCTCGAGATGGGTCTACATTCGATCGTTCATAAAAACCTTGAGAAACACTAAAAGGCTCTTGATCGGCAAATGGAAGCTCTCCAGCCCCCTCTTCTGTACGTAAAAGGCCATTTCCTTCTGGAATAAGTTCTTGAGGGTCATCTGTTAATGCAATCCCTAACTGGGCAACTTGATTACCATTCATCGTAATCACCCCGTTTGATGTTACGGTGAATTGATCATTGTCTAAAGTAATCTGGTTCCCTTGTCGATCCAAAACAGGGAACCCCTCTGTTGTCGTTAATATTCCTTCTTCATCTATGACAAGGCGGCCATTCCGTGTATACTTGACCTGATTTTGATCTTCCACTGTAAAAAACACGGTACCATTTGGTCCATTTGTAAGAGCTAAATCAGTGTTTTCGTTTGTTTGATGAAGGTCACCTTGTACATATCTTGGCAGTGTTTCCTGCATGTATACGCCCGTATTGATCGTCCCCACTTCTTTAGGAAGATTAGGCTTTTCGATCCCACCTACTTTTTGCAGAAGCATTTCTGGAAATGCCCGTATGGCAGATTGACTCTCTTTATATCCAGGAGTATTCATATTGGCTAAATTATTCGTAACTAGATCTGTCTTGCGTTGCTGTGCGTACATTCCGGATGCTGCTGTAGATAAACCTCTCAACATATAAACCTTCACACACCTTTATCGTTTTGCATTTATTAATACTTCTTATATCGACAGAGTGAACATTCCTTTTAAGAGGATGTTCAAAAAGTCCGGTAAAAATGACACTGCGAATTTCTTCGTTGGCTTGCTTCTCCGCTGCTCATGTATCTAAATGCATACATTCCGCTGCTCGAAGGCTGCGCCGCCTCGAACTTCTTGGTCCTTTTTATTCTCCTTTTTGAACAGACACTTTAAGTTCGTTAAATGATCGTTCGGCGTGTCACAAGATCTATATTTTTAAGCATAATGCCTGTTCCCATTGCGACTGCATCCATTGGATGTTCTGCGATCAGGACAGGTACCTTTAGCTGATCAGCTAACAGTTCGTCCATTCCATGAAGAAGAGCTCCGCCCCCCGTTAACATAATGCCTCTGTCAATAATATCAGCTGATAGCTCTGGTGGAGTTTTTTCTAAAACCATTTTAGCCGATTGCACAATAGTCTCAATGGGTTCATGGAGAGCCTCTTCGACTTCTTTAGAATGAATCGTAATGGTTCTAGGAAGACCAGAAACCATATCACGACCCCGTATATCCATTTCTTCCTTGCGAGAACCTGGAAATACAGTACCGATATTAATTTTGATGTCTTCTGCCGTACGTTCTCCAATTAATAATTTATATTGTTTTTTTACGTAATTTAATATTTCTTGATCGAATTTATCTCCAGCCATTTTGATGGAGGAAGATGTCACAATGTCGCCCATAGAGAGAACAGCAATATCGGCCGTTCCACCGCCAATGTCCACAACCATGTTACCACTAGGTTGGAATATATCCATTCCTGCCCCAATTGCAGCGACTTTCGGTTCCTCTTCAAGAAAAACCTTTTTACCACCACTCTTTTCCGCAGCTTCCCTAATTGCTTTTTGCTCAACACTCGTAATATTTGTTGGACAACATATTAAAATCCTTGGTTTGGATAAGAAACCTTTTACATTTAACTTATGTATAAAATGCTTGAGCATCGTTTCTGTCACATCAAAATCCGCGATAACACCATCTTTTAATGGACGAATCGCCATAATATTTCCTGGCGTTCTTCCGATCATTTGCCTAGCTTCCTCTCCGACAGCTAATACTCTATTTTGATTGCGATCAATTGCGACCACGGAGGGTTCATTTAGGATGATCCCTTGCCCTTTTACATGAATTAATACATTTGCCGTTCCTAAATCGATACCGATATCCTTTGCAAACATCCTTTTCCCTTCTTTCTAATTTCAATCCCTCGTACGGGCTATTTGTCATTTGTAGTTTGTATTTTTAAAAATCAATGCCTAAAAAAGCAGACTAAGTTCCTATTTTACGGTGAAATATACCGTTGGGTTTTGTTATAGAGTAAGCAGGTAAAAAGTCTCACCATATAATATTCCCTAATTGCTTATTTTACCACAATCCTCCAATGAATACGTAGGTTTTTAGAAATAATTCAAGCAAATTTTAATTTCAGTGACAAATAGCGCTATCGAATACTTAAATGCTCCAAAAATGGTTCGAAATGCATGATTAATGAAATATAAAAACAGATGGAGCATATTACCATGCATCCACCTGCATAATGCGAAAAATTTACTTGATCGTCTCTATTTGATCACCTCCATCTTTGATTGCTCTTCTTTTTCATCTTCCTTTTTATATTTTTGTCTTGTCGCCTCTCCTCCTCGTAAATGTCTAATTGATTTATGATACTCTAAAATGGTTTTTACTTCATTTGCTAAGTCAGGATTAATATCAGGTAGTCTTTCTGTTAGATCTTTATGAACCGTGCTTTTTGATACTCCAAATTCCTTCGCAATGACACGAACTGTTTTTCTTGTCTCCACGATATATTTACCGATCTTGATTGTTCGCTCTTTGATGTAATCGTGCACACCTCTCGCCCTCCCCAAATTGGATGTGAGGAGTGTGAAATGAGACTCGTCTTTTTTATATCATTTCTACATCTGCTCGCGCTAGGTTTATCTCACCCTTTTCGCAACTGGTATTTGTTTAGTGAATTCTTTATTTGAAAGCCTTCTCTTTTTCTGGACCTAAGCATGTCTTCAACGAAATGTGGATGCCAATGAACGATCACTCACCTCAAACACTCACAATATTTTGTACAGTTTGTATATACTTATTGGCCTAATGGCAAATATATGCCTAAATTCGTAATAATCATAGGTGTTTAAGATAAGTGTTCAAGAGCTGACTTTCTTTTGGTAAGCTGCCCCGTTCAGTGGTTTATTTTCCGCTATTTTTCGCAAAATGAATGCCATTATTTCCCGAGAAATGACGGAAGATATCCAAAGAAAAAGACGAATCCGAATAGACTCCGGACTCGTCTTTTAATGTGAGTTACTCTTGAATTTCTAAATTTGAAGTTTCTTCCATTGGTTCATCACTCGTATTCATTTGATCATCTTTTTTTGCTTGATCATCGGATTCTTCCATATTAGAACCAGTTTCGCTTTCAGTGTCAGTTTCCTCGTCCATTTTTGAACTTTCATCAGCTTGTTCTTTTTCTTGAATTTCAACTTTAGATTCCTTTTCAAGAGAAGTAACAGGTTGTCCAAAATAGCTTTGCGGGTTCACAGCTTGATTGTCTTTCCTAATTTCAAAATGCAAATGTGTTTTTGCCTCTTTATTTAGTTGACTTGTACCAGCAGTTGCTAATGCGTCTCCTTGCTTAACAGAGTCTCCTACTTGAACCTTAATATTCTTTACAGATTGATATACAGTTGTAATGCCTTTGTCGTGTTCAATTTCAATGACATTTCCTAGCAAAGAATCATCGCGGACCGCTGTAACTTTCCCACTTAAAGCAGCGAGAACATCAAACTCTTTGTTATCCTTTTTAGCAATATCTACTCCAAGATTAGGATGATATTTGTTTCCATCCACAATAAGTGCTGCTTCCTGCTCTTCTTCAGATGCATTAATATCAAAAAATTCCGTGATGTACTCCACATCATCCTCATTCGCTACAGGCATGTCTACATTTTCAAGTGATTGTGTAACCTCGACTGCATCTTCATTATTTTTGCTGCCTAGTAAATCATCTGTATTATTTTCTGTCACACTTGGCGGATCAGCTACTTTTTTATTCGCCGCCTGGAACCAGAAAATTCCAGATATAATCAAGGCTGCACTGGCTAGATAAATTGCTGGATATACCCACCGCTTTTTTAGGACTTTTTTCCATTGAGAAGATTGATTCTTTTCTTCCTCTCTCATTTTCATCACCTCTGTCAATCATTCTGAACAGGAAATGAAAATATTATACTTGTCTAAAAAATTTTATCCAGTTATTTTTCGACAAAACGATTTTTTTATGCATTTTTTTAGAAATTGGGTAAAAGTACCAGTCAATTTAGATATCGTGAACGATCTGTTTCTTTTACTTTTTTTAAGAATAGGAGAGGCCAGGCTATGCGCTGTCCCCCTTTTTCTCTTTTTCAATCATTATGGGGACGGCCACACACACCGCTGTCCCCCTTTTTCCTTTTTTCAATCATTATGGGGACGGTCGCACTCGGCGCCGTCCCCCTTTTTCTCTTTTTCAATCAATACGGGGACGGCCACACACCGCGCCGTCCCCCTTTCTCCTTTTTTCAATCTATACGGGGACGGCCACACTCGGCGCCGTCCCCCTTTCTCCCTTTTTCAATCAATACGGGGACGGCCACACTCCACGCATCCCCTTAAATTGGTTTTCCTTCGATTTTCTCCTAAGAGTTATACGCATATTGTTTATCAAATAATTGGTTCGCTTCAGATATATGGATATCATGGTAATAATGTTTCACAATATCTCGATAATTCTTTCCTGCTTGTGCCATCCCATTCGCACCATATTGACTCATCCCAACACCGTGCCCGTAACCTTTTGTCGTGATGGTGATCGAATCACCCTCCCGTATCCAACGGAAGTCCGTTGAACGAAGATCCAGTTTCTCCCTAATTTCTCGTCCAGAGAATGTTTTATCCGCAATTTGAACCGTTGCTACTTTATTTCCCGAGGTCTTGCTCGTAATCTTTCCCACTTCCTTTTGACTGCCTATGCTTACACCTAATAGCTTTTCAAATTCCTTAACTGGTATTTTTTTCACACTTTCAAAATTAGGTGCTTTACTATCCCAGGGACTTTCAACACTTTTCAAATACGGGATTTTATCTTTCCAATACTCTTCCGCGTTCTCCGTGTATCCATTACTAGTTGAAAAGAAGGAGGCGGTAATGGGTTTGTCTTTATAAGTAAGGATTTCTCCCTTTGTCGCTTGAACGGCTTCAGCGATTTTTTTATATTTCCAATCAAAGTCTTTTCCCCACAGTTCTTTCAACTCATCCCGGTCTTTGAAAACCTGATGAGTCACTGTATCGGTAATATTTGCTCCTTCTGGAACTGACTTTTCATCTGTTTGCAGTAAAAAATTTACAACATATGTCCTTGCCGCTAAGGCTTGCGCTTTAAGGGCTTCTACTTCAAAGTCAGCAGGCATCTCCATCGCTACAACCCCAGTCACATATTCTTCTAATGGAAAAGTCTCAATTTCTTTAGAGGCATCACGAAACACAGCTACATCTGGCTCTGGGACCTCCGCTTCTTCTTTAGGAGAATCGCCTTTTACTTCTTCCTGAACTACGGCTTTTTCATCTTTTGAAAATAACACGAGTAAGGAGGGGATGATGAACGTTAGAGTAATTAAAAGTGTAGCAGAAATAAGAATGGGTTTGATTGATTTCATTTGCCTTTCCTCCATATCCATTTTGTTAAAATAACTGTTCGTTCTTCTCCATGTATATGGGCTAGGACAAGCATTTATGTCTATAAGTGCGTGTTAAAAAAGGAGGATAAAAAGGACCAAGTCGGCTAAAGGCGCTGACGTCCTGTCAGCAACGCCGACACTAGTACATCCTGTACGTCGAAAGTTCGAGGCGGCGAAGCCTTCGAGCAGCGGACTTGTACAGGATGTACTGACTTCCGTGTTGCCCACAGGACGTGGGCGAATTTAGCAGAAGATCATTATCCTGATACATGAGCACAAGGAAAGCTTCCCCGAATCCGCATCGCACGCCGGAAAAGTGGTTTTCTTTTCCAAGGAGCGGAGAAGCAAGCCAACGAAGAAATTCGCAGTGTCATTTTTACCGGACTTTTTGAACATCCTCTATAAGAAAAAGGCTATATTTTTATCGATTGAACGATATGTATAACTTGCGTACACCTATAGGTTGGCAGCAAGATTGGGTGGAACGTCACTGATCACACATACCCCATTGACCTGAACAGGGATGTAGACATGAAAGTATATAAATAAACCTGAACCCATGAGAAATAAATGATCTCCTCAAGAATTCAGGTTTATTTGTGTTTAGCGTTATAATATTTCCTTCACGTTTGCCGGAATGACTTCCTCTTCTTTTACCTCTACTTGATCCGTAACCCTTTCAATATCAGCACCAAGAGCACGAAGTTTCAGATGGAGGTCTAAATAGCCACGATCTAAATGATGTAAATCTGTGACACGAGTGTAGCCGTCAGCCGCGAGGCCGCCTAAAATTAGTGCAGCAGCTGCTCGGAGATCTGTTGCTGACACCTCTGCTCCTTGCAGTTTGCATGGACCCGTGATAATAACAGAGCGCCCTTCAATTTTAATATCAGCATTCATTCTGCGAAATTCTTCCACATGCATATACCGATTTTCAAATACTGTTTCCGTAATAAGACTTGTGCCTTCCGCACACAAAAGCAATGCCATGATTTGCGACTGCATATCTGTCGGAAAACCTGGATGTGGCATTGTTTTAATATCAACTGCTTTTAAGCGTTCTGGACCAATTACTCGGATTCCATTTGGTTCTTCGATAAACATTACATTCATTTCTTCCAATTTAGCGATGACAGACGATAAATGTTCTGGGACAGCACCCTCTATAAAGACATTTCCGCCTGTGATGGCTGCAGCGGCCATGAAAGTGCCTGCTTCAATTCTGTCAGGTATAATCGTATGGTCGGCACCATAAACCTTTTCAACACCTTCAATACGAATGGTACCTGTTCCTGCACCTTTCACTTGAGCCCCCATTTTATTGAGGAAATTAGCAAGATCCACAATCTCCGGTTCTTTCGCACAGTTCTCAATAATGGTTTCTCCTTTGGCCAACACCGCCGCAGTCATAATGTTTTGCGTCGCTCCAACACTTGGAAAGTCCAAATAGATTTTTGCTCCAGTTAAACGATCAGCTGTCGCTTCAATAAAACCGTTGTCTACCTTCACTTTTGCTCCCATTGCCTCGAAGCCCTTCAAATGTAAATCAATCGGTCTGGAGCCAATCGCACAGCCTCCTGGTAAAGCAACTCTCGCTTTCCCAATTCTACCTAATAATGGTCCCATTACTTGTACTGAGGCTCGCATTTTACGCATGTATTCAAATGGAGCTTCAATATTTAGATGATCCGTGGCATCAACTGTAATCTTTTTATTTTCGAATTCTACATTAGCATTGAGATGGCGTAAAACTTCGCCAATTGTATATACATCGGAGAGAGATGGAACATCCCGAATGATGCTTTTTCCCTCACTTGCTAATAATGATGCAGCGATCACTGGAAGAACGGCATTTTTAGCTCCTTCAACTTTTACTGTGCCATTCAATCTGTTACCGCCGCGGACGATGATTTTTTCCAAGAGAATTCCCCTCCGCGTCCGTAGTCCTTATATTAATATTCAATCGTCAAGATGGGTGTGCCGATCACAAAAATCGTTCCATTGTCCAATTCACTATTTCTCAAGCCCAATTGTATATTCATTTGTTGTTCCGTTAATGCTAAAGTTTGGGTAAAAAGAGAGGAATATGCTGAAATGGATCGAAAATTATGTTCGGTAATCGATTCAATTTCCTTTGCCTGTAAAGATTGCATAAAAGTATTTAAAGATTGTTCGGTAAATTCATCTATTTTATGATTGAATTCGCCTTTAATACAAGAGAATAAAGTTGGTTCACCATTAAAAAGGGTCTTCATACGATGGCTAGCGGTTTCCGAAGCTTGCAACCCAGTGTCTTCGTCCCAGTCTGTTCCCGATAGCTCGTATGAAATAAATGGAGTGTTGTTATGTTGATTGTTCATGATCTGAATGGTTTCACTATATGTACCAGTGTTTAATGTTCCTATTAAGGAATCCTCTCCAACCGTCCATTCCATCTCTGGATATTGAAGTATATATTGATCCACATTCAAAACTTGAACAGATTCTCTTGCATACAGAGACCATTCAATAATCGTTCCATCTGCTTTTTTAACTGAACTCGCTAATTGTTGAAGATCTTCTATATTTGTCTTCGCACTTAACTTATTCCCATTAAAAATTAAAATGAAACAAAAAGCAAATAAGCCAGTCATAATCAAAATCTTGTAAATGTTTGTTTTCATGCTCCATTCCCCCTTACTACCATTGTTTCCTTTAGGGGAAGAGTCATACATATAACATAACGCAAGATTAGACGAACAATGACTACTAGATCCGACAAAATTCGCACACATCATTACAAATGATATACAAAAGATTCCGGTTTGCAAACAGGTAAAAAGGACCATTATTCAATAAAAATAATACTTGTCAAGAATTGGACATATTTTGTTTGCAATTTGTCATGATAGATAGATGGAGACACACGTGGGAAGACATGAGTTAGTAGCTCAACAACGACCGATGGATAACATTATATAACACTAAAAAAGTAATTGTAACTGCTTTGACCAATACAAATAATCAAGAAAAAAGTTACTCACGGTAGAACCAATTACAATCGTTAAAAGGACATATAGTAGTCTTGCCTGAAAAACTCGATTACCTCTAAGTAATTTATCAAAATGAAGTGCTTGTAAGGCAATGAATGCTACGCCAATGAAAAATAAATGTGAAAAGATATTGATTAATGCCTGTTGGCCTAAATTCTCAAGCATCTAATACTACCTCCATTATCTGAACAAACTAACAGCGCAAGGCATACGTCGCAACGCTGTTCTGACCAACTTCCTGTTGCCTAAAAATCAACACCCTCTAATCAAACGATCAGAAGGTGTTAGATTATTTAAATTACATGCCTATATTTTAATGATGTTTATAAACATCTATACGATTCATTGCTCTTTTCAATGCCAACTGTGCGCGCTTAAAGTCCACATCATCCTGATTTCCTTGTAAGCGGCTTTCCGCACGCTTCTTCGCTTCCTCCGCACGGGCAATATCAATGCTGTCCGCTTTTTCAGCCGTTTGCGCTAATATCGTAACTTTCTCTTGTTGTACTTCAACGAAACCGCCATTGACTGCAACAAATTCTGTTTCATTGCCCTTGTTGAGGCGAACGGCACCAATTTGTAAGGGCGCAACCATCGGAATATGGCCAGGAAGAATACCTAGTTCTCCGGATTCTGCCTTCGTGGTGATCATCTCGACATCGCCATCAAAAACTGGGCCATCGGGAGTGACAATATGAACTTGCAATGTCTTCATGACTTTCCCTCCCTATTATTAAACTTCTACGCCCATTTCTTGTGCTTTTTTAATCGCATCTTCAATCGGTCCAACAAGACGGAACGCATCTTCAGGCAGATGGTCATATTTACCTTCTAACAATTCTTTAAACCCTTTTACGGTATCTTGAACAGAAACATATGAGCCTGGTTGTCCAGTAAATTGTTCTGCCACGTGGAAGTTTTGTGATAAGAAGAATTGAATTCTTCTCGCACGAGCAACAATTAATTTGTCCTCATCAGATAGCTCATCCATTCCTAGAATTGCAATAATATCTTGCAACTCTCGGTAACGTTGAAGTGTTTGTTGAACTTGACGTGCAACTTCATAATGCTCTTCCCCAACGATTTCAGGGGATAAGGCACGAGAAGTAGAGGCAAGTGGGTCCACCGCAGGATAAATCCCCATTTCGGAAAGTTTCCGCTCAAGGTTTGTTGTTGCATCTAAGTGGGCAAAAGTCGTCGCAGGTGCTGGATCCGTATAGTCATCCGCCGGAACATAAATTGCCTGGATGGATGTAACAGAGCCCACATTGGTTGAAGTAATACGTTCTTGCAATTGCCCCATTTCCGTTGCAAGTGTAGGTTGATAACCAACAGCGGAAGGCATACGGCCTAGAAGGGCTGAAACTTCAGATCCTGCTTGAGTAAAGCGGAAAATATTATCAATAAAGAACAGAACATCTTGTCCTTGTTCATCACGGAAATATTCCGCCATTGTTAGTCCCGTTAGGGCTACACGCATACGTGCTCCTGGTGGTTCATTCATTTGTCCAAAGACCATCGCTGTTTTATTAATAACGCCAGAGTCTTTCATTTCGTAGTAAAGGTCATTTCCTTCCCTCGTACGCTCTCCAACTCCAGCAAACACAGAGATACCCCCATGTTCTTGAGCAATATTATTAATAAGTTCCTGAATTAAAACTGTTTTCCCTACACCCGCTCCACCAAATAGACCAATTTTTCCACCTTTAATGTAAGGGGCAAGTAAGTCAACTACTTTAATCCCTGTTTCAAGGATCTCAACTTCTGTTGATAACTGGTCAAATTTTGGTGCATCACGGTGAATTGGGTCTCGGCGTGTATCACTGCCAAGTGCTTCATCAAGGTCGATGTTTTCTCCTAACACGTTGAAAACTCGTCCAAGTGTCACATCACCAACAGGTACAGATATAGGTGCACCCGTGTTAATGACTTCCATACCACGCTGTACCCCATCTGTAGATGCCATCGCAATTGTACGGACAGCGTCATCGCCTAGATGAAGGGCTACTTCCAATGTTAAATCAATATTCACTTCAGATTCTGTCTGCGCCTTATACGATACTTTAAGCGCATTATAGATGTCAGGGAGTTGGCCGCTTGGGAATTTCACATCCACGACCGGTCCCATTACTTGTAGAACCTGTCCATTGTTCATCTTTTCCCCTCCTACCTGGGTTCATGTAAAATATTATTCTAAAGCTGCAGCTCCACCAACGATTTCGGTGATCTCTTGGGTGATCATCGCTTGGCGAGCACGGTTATAAGACAATGTTAATTCATCAATAAGATCAGAGGCATTATCTGTAGCACTCTTCATAGCTGTCATCGTTGCCGCGTGTTCACTAGCTTTCGCATCAAGAAGTGCCCCATAGATTAGACTCTCAGCATACTGAGGGAGCAATACTTCTAAAATGGCCTCTGGAGATGGTTCATATTCATATGACATCAGTTTTGTAGAGGTGGCAATCTCGTTAAGTGGAAGTATCTTTTTAGCCGTTACTTCCTGGGTCATGGCACTTACAAAATGGTTGTAATACATATACAACTCATCAAAGGTCCCATCAGAGAACATTGCAACAGTTTTATTTGTAATCTCCATAATATCGGAAAAATTAGGTTGGTCTGGTAATCCATTGATCTCCAAGACAACATTCATATTATTTTTCAGGAAAAAATCTCGTCCCATACGACCGATCGCAATAATGGCATAATCATCCTTTGATTTATGGCGCTCTTGAATTTTTGCATGAACGGCACGCAAAATACTACTATTATAGGCACCACATAATCCCCGATCACCTGTAATCACTAAATAACCGGTTTTCTTCACTGGACGCGATTCTAACATCGGGTGAGTCACATCGCTACTACCTAAAGCAATACTTGCAACCACTTCCTGAATTTTTTCCATGTAGGGCACGAATGACTTTGCATTCAGTTCTGCACGGTTCAATTTAGCAGCAGCAACCATTTGCATTGCCTTTGTAATATGACTCGTTTTTTGAGTGGAGGTAATGCGAGATTTAATATCCCGTAAGGAGGCCATCTAAGTTCACCATCCTTTCCCAGTATTTTGGACTCACACATAAATGGAACATATAAAAGGATGTTCAAAGCGTGAGGATCAAAGGCTAATTTCGCGACAACAATCGCCACGCCTTTGTGACCTACATCCTGCAGGCCTCGGTAAAAAATCCTCCTTTTTGAACACACACTATAATCAAGAATGTGTTCCATTTATGATTGGAGCCATTTCCCTTAAACTAAATATATATTTATTCGCTTTTAGCAAATGTTTTCTTAAATGTGTTAATGGCATCAGCCATTTTTTGATCATCTGGAAGTGCTCCAGTCGTACGGATTTCTTCCAAAAGATCTGCACGATTATGATCCAGCCAGGCGGATAAGCCGTCTTCAAAGCGAAGAATATCGTGAACAGCAATATCATCAAGAAATCCTTTCGTTAATGCATATAGGATCATCACTTGTTTTTCGACTTTAATTGGTTTATTCAAATCCTGTTTCAACACTTCAACAGTTCGTTGGCCACGTGCCAATTTGTCTTGAGTTGCTTTATCAAGGTCTGAGCCAAACTGAGCAAAGGATTCTAATTCACGATAGGAAGCAAGATCAAGACGCAAAGTACCTGCTACCTTTTTCATTGCTTTGATTTGTGCCGCTCCCCCTACACGGGATACAGAAAGCCCAGCATTAATAGCAGGACGCACACCTGAGAAGAACAAATCAGACTGCAAGAAAATTTGTCCATCCGTAATTGAGATCACGTTTGTAGGGATATAAGCTGAAATATCTCCTGCTTGCGTCTCAACAAATGGTAGAGCTGTGAGAGAGCCCCCGCCTTTCGCATCACTAAGTTTCGCAGCACGTTCCAAGAGGCGGGAATGAAGATAGAAAACATCCCCTGGATAGGCTTCACGACCTGGTGGACGGCGAAGTAATAGTGAAAGCTCACGGTAAGCAGCTGCCTGCTTGGATAAGTCATCATATACAACTAGAACATGTTTACCGTTGTACATGAATTCTTCTCCCATTGTTACCCCAGCATATGCCGCTAAGTATAATAGCGGTGCAGGTTGTGAAGCAGAAGCTGTAACAACAATCGTATAATCTAATGCTCCATGCTTACGCAACGTTTCAACTGTTCCACGAACCGTTGATTCTTTCTGGCCAATCGCTACGTATACACAAATCATGTTTTGGTCTGCTTGGTTTAATATCGTATCGATTGCTACTGTTGTCTTTCCTGTTTGTCGGTCCCCGATAATTAATTCACGTTGTCCACGACCAATCGGTACAAGCGCATCAATCGCCTTAATTCCCGTTTGCAGTGGCTCATCAACCGATTTACGATCCATAACACCAGGTGCTGGTGATTCGATTGGGCGTGTTTTCGTTGTATTAATCGGACCTAGTCCATCTACAGGTTGTCCAAGTGGATTCACGACACGACCAATTAATTCTTCCCCAACTGGGACTTCCATAATCCGTCCTGTACGTCTAACTTGATCACCTTCCCGAATATCTGTATAAGGACCTAGAATTACTACCCCGACATTCGATTCTTCAAGGTTTTGCGCCATACCCATGACGCCATTAGAGAACTCAATCAGTTCTCCTGCCATGACATTGTCCAGTCCGTATACGCGGGCAATACCATCCCCGACCTCGATGACTGTACCAACATCACTTACTTCCATATCAGCCTGATAATTCTCAATTTGCTTTTTTATCAGCGCACTGATTTCCTCAGCATTGATGCTCATGAATTTCACCCCTCATTTTTCAAAAGACTTCATCAAGTCGTTAATGTTCTTGCAAGACGATCTAATTGCCCACGAAGGCTTCCATCAAAAATACGATTTCCTATACTTACCTTAATTCCGCCAAGGAGATCAGAATCAACAATATTTTCGATATTTAAAGAGCGTCTACCTACTTTTGCTGCAAATGTTGCTGAAATGGCTTCTGTTTCTGATGCTGTTAATGCTCGTACAGAATAAACCGTTGCTTCTGCCACTCCATGATCTTGATTCGCATATTCAATAAAAGAACTTGCCACATCTACTATGTGATTTTGGCGATTTCGATCAATTAAAAGCATGATTGTGTTTACGATGCTTGGAGATAGGTTAGCAAAAACCTCTTTCGCAACATTTTTCTTTTGCTGAATCGTGAGATTAGGAGAAGAAAGTAGTGTAATTAAATCTGGATTGTCCTTCACCGATTTACGCACAACACGAACTTCTTCTTCCCATTTGTTCACTTGATTTTGTTCTTTGGCTAGTTGATATAAGGCTAAACCATAGCGTTCAGCAACAACATTTTTGCTCATGCTTACTCTCCTGCCCTTTGAACATATTCATCGATCAGTTTTTGTTGATCTTCTTCATTCAATTCTTTTTCAATTACTTTCGAAGCAATCATTACAGACAATGAGGCCACTTGTTCACGCAAAGCAGCGATAGCCTGTTCTTTTTCTTGTTCAATTTCAATACGTGCGGATTCTTTCAAACGTTCAGCCTCTTGTTTCGCTAATTGAACAATTTCCTCACGTTGTACCTCTCCATGTTGTTTGGAGTTGTCAATCATTTCTTGTGCTTCTTGTCGAGCCTGTTTTAATAATTCTTTTTGTTCTTCCAACAATTTATTGGATTCAACTCGACTTTTTTCTGCCTCTTCAATTTCAGTGGCAATATATTCTTCACGCTTGATCATGATACCCATTAATGGGCCCCAAGCAACTTTTTTAAGTATGAACAATAATACTAAGAACGCTATCAAGGTGAATGCAATATCTCCACCATTAAAAGCCTGTCCTAGCACTAAACTTTTTGCAAGCACGTTATGCTTCACTCCCTTCAAAATCAAGGCAACTTTTTTCAAATTCATGGTTCAAAAACTAACATTTACATTTTGTAAATAAAGCAATGGCGAAGTTTTTAAGTAAGCTTCGCCATTTTCATCTAGTAATGAACTCCGCCAACTCAAAGATAGGCGTCTACTACATCATGTAAATGGACCGCCTCATCGGCAAATGGAGCATCTATTATCTTCCTTGAAGCATAAATGCAATAACGGCACCCATGATCGGAATCGCCTCAACGATACCAACACCGATAAACATTGTTGTTTGAAGCATTCCACGTGCTTCTGGTTGACGTGCCATACCTTCAACTGTTTTAGAAACGATCATACCGTTACCAAGACCCGCTGCTAGAGCTGATAAACCAATTGCGATTGCTGCTGAGATTGCATACATTATTATTTTCCTCCTCGTTTATATAAAAAAATATGTTTTCCGTTATTTAAAACGGGTATATATTAATGGTCGGAACTCACTTTATGTGAGATGTAAACCATCGTTAACATTGTAAAAATAAAGGCCTGTAGTGCACCTACAAAAATACTAAATCCTTGCCATACCATGAGTGGTATAAAACCACCAATTGTGCCTACTATTCCAGTAGAAGCCATAAGTGCTAATAAAGAGATCAAGACCTCTCCGGCATAGATGTTACCGTAAAGACGTAGCCCCAAGCTAATCGTATTGGCCACTTCTTCAATAAGTTTAAAAGGAAACATAAATCCTACTGGTCTAAAATAATCCTTCCCATACTCTTTGAATCCTTTCATTTTCACACCGTAATAATGTGATAAAGCGATCACCATCGCGGATAGTGTTAAGGTTATGACGGGGTCAGCTGTTGGTGATTTCCACCAAAGATTATCATGAACAACGACAGCTGCTGGTAACCCTAGCATATTCGCTACAAAGATAAACATGAGTAGCGTGATCCCTAGTAGATGAAAGTTACCACCTGTCTTCCAATCCATATTACTATTAATAATACCTTTTACGAAATCCATAATCCATTCCATAAAGTTCTGCATGCCCCTTGGTTTCATTTCTAGTTTCCTTGTGGCAATCACAGCAATAAGAATGACGATCAGAGCCGTAACGGTAATCATTAACACATTGGAAAGGTTAAACCAAAGCCCCGCTATCTTGACTAATGGTGCTTCATGTTCTTCCAAATCAGATTCACCTCTCTTCCCATTACTTTCGGGATTTGAAAATTTGCTGGACAATAAAATCTATCATAATAACTGCATAAGCAGTCACTATTCCAATTATAACACTTATCAAATGAAATACATCAGGGAATTTCATTGCCACATAAACGGCTAATATGACAGCAGCCATTCGTATCAACATTCCCATACCATATACCTTTTTTCCCTCTGTAACAGCCAGTCCAAGTCTTTTTGTTTTTCGATAAAGATTCCAGTGATTGTAGAGACTTACGGAGGTCCCTAAAATTAGACCCATAAATATAGTTTTATATTCTGTAAATCCCCAGCCTAATACATAGATGGCTAGAAAATAGAGCATATATTTACAATGTCTAATAAATACTTGTTGAAGTTCTGACATTTAGATATCTCCCAAAGTCGTGAGCTTGGAGGCTAACCTGTAGAAAAACAGCAGAATGGCGAAAGCTTGCCGACCACCAGAAAAACGTTACTTAGATCTCTACTATTTTTACTTAGTAAAGTGGAATAAAGATCACATCTAACTGAGATTCT
This sequence comes from Bacillus subtilis, assembly GCF_008764245.1. Taxonomy (GTDB): domain Bacteria; phylum Bacillota; class Bacilli; order Bacillales; family Bacillaceae_C; genus Lederbergia; species Lederbergia ruris. The sequence continues at coordinate 115,143 of NZ_VTQV01000002.1, read as the reverse complement.
GATTCGACGAACTACGACATAATGTGCGTAAAAGGTATGACCTTATACACAGAAAATGAACCCCTATATGTAAGTGGTCCCATTGCCTAATATTACGTGGATTTGACTGTTTATCTACAGCCTTTTTCAGCATACAATAGCACTATATCAAAGTCAATTGATTTTCTATTAATTTAGGATACAATGTTTTTATTTTATTCTAAATTTGTTCACAAAATTACCATAAAATTCTTTCCTTATTTTTGGCATTTAGTGACTTCGATCTACAATCACCCTAACACCCTTTACTCAAAGGTTTCTGGTCTTTTCAGACTTTGATTAAAATGATATAAAATAGCCTCACAAATTCTTTCAGAAGCTCGCCCATCTCCATAAGGATTAGAGGCATGAGCCATTCTATTGTATTCCTCTTGATTCGTCAGTAATTCATTCGCAAACTCATAAATCTTATCCTCATCTGTTCCTGCAAGTTTTAAGGTCCCTGCTTGAATACCCTCTGGCCGCTCTGTTGTATCCCTAAGCACAAGAACTGGAACACCTAGGGAAGGGGCTTCTTCTTGAACACCACCGGAATCTGTCAAAATTAAGTGAGCTCGATCGGCAAAATTATGAAAATCAATCACATCTAAAGGGTCAATCAAATGGATACGCTTGTTTTCCCCTAATATTTCTTCAGCTAATTCCCGAACGACCGGATTGAGGTGAACAGGATAAACGACTTGTACATCGGAATGCTGTTGCACAATTCTTTTAATCGCCCGGAACATATTTTTCATTGGCTCACCCAGGTTTTCGCGCCTATGCGCGGTCACGAGAAGAAGTCGGTCCTCACCAATTCGGTCAAGTACTTCGTGATGATAGTTTTTCTTCACGGTCGTTTGTAAGGCATCAATCGCTGTGTTCCCTGTAACAAAGATGCTTTCACTCCGCTTATTTTCCTGCAATAGATTATTTGCAGCGGCCTCGGTTGGCGCAAAATGCAGGTCCGCCAATACACCTGTCAATTGTCGATGAATTTCTTCTGGAAACGGCGAAAGCTTATTCCAAGTCCTTAAACCTGCCTCCACATGACCTACCTCTATCTGGTTGTAAAAAGCAGCTAAACTAGCGATAAAACTCGTCGAAGTGTCCCCATGAACAAGCACAATATCCGGCTTTGCTTCCTTCATAATTCGATCTAATCCCGTCAACCCTCGAGTGGAAATATCAATTAATGTCTGCCGATCTTTCATAATATTTAAATCGTAGTCAGGATGGAGAGCAAATATCTCTAAAACTTGATCCAACATTTGGCGATGTTGGGCTGTTACCGTTAGAATCGATTCAAATTGAGTGACTCTCTTTTGAAGTTCTAAAACTAACGGAGCCATTTTTATCGCTTCTGGCCTTGTCCCGAAAACAGACATGACTTTGATTTTCTTCTCCATTTTCAAATCACTTCCTTCACCTTAGAAAAGTGCCTATACCCGATTAATGAGTGCTATCATTCAAACGGTTTCAGGCCTCTATATAAAAATTAACCCGGCAGATTCTCCACCTGGATTAATTTTTACGTTCATTACTTCGTTCCAAATAAACGATCACCGGCATCTCCCAAGCCCGGAATAATATAGCCTTTTTCGCTAAGTTTTTCGTCTAATCCCGCAATATATATATCTACATCTGGATGAGACTTTTTCATCGCTTCGACGCCTTCCGGAGCAGCAATGAGACACATGAATTTAATATTTTTAGCACCACGCGCTTTTAAAGAATCGATCGCAGCAACGGCTGAACCACCGGTTGCAAGCATAGGATCGACGAGAATTAATTCTCGCTCCTGAACATCACTTGGTAATTTCACATAATATTCTACAGGTTTAAGTGTTTGAGGATCACGATAAAGACCAACATGGCCTACCTTTGCAGCAGGAATAAGATTTAGTATTCCGTCTACCATCCCAATTCCAGCGCGAAGAATTGGCACAATTGCTAGCTTCTTCCCAGATATCACCTTAGCTTTCGCAGAAGCTACAGGCGTTTCTACCATAACTTCTTGAAGGGACATTTCTCTCGTAATTTCAAACATCATTAAAGTTGCTACTTCATCTACAAGCTCCCGAAATTCCTTTGTCCCCGTGTTCTTATCCCGAATATATGTAAGTTTATGTTGAATGAGAGGGTGATCAAACACATATACTTTGGCCATGGTATCTCTCCTTTAAATTTAAATATTGCCGAACCTATTTGATTTTTTGCCTTAGCTTCAACAGTCCTTGATTATTTTACAGAAAAGGAAGTGGTAGAGCAAGGGAAATAATTAGAAGTTCCTTTTGAATCCTCTTGCATAGGTTTAGTATGTTCCATTTGTTTGAAATCGACTAAAGAAATAAACATTCGTAATTTTTGGTGTTCTCAGGTTTACTTGCGATAAAACCAGCCAGGAGCAATTTTGCATAGTAAAAATCCGCCCCCTAAAAAGAGAAGCGGATTTCCAATTTATTCATATAATGGGAATTTTGCTGTGAGGTCCGCTACACGTTGGCGCGCCTCCTCTAACTTGGTTTCATCTTCGTGATTCTTTAAAACCAATCCAATAATCGAAGCAATTTCATCCATTTCTTCCAGTCCAAAACCACGGGATGTTACCGCAGGTGTACCAATTCTAATTCCACTCGTTGTAAACGGACCTTCTGGATCAAAAGGAATAGTATTTTTATTCACCGTAACGCCAATATCATCTAATACTTTTTCTGCTACTTTTCCTGTTAATCCAACCGAACGAAGATCAATTAAAAGCAAATGATTGTCTGTGCCATCTGAAACGAGTTTTAATCCTGCTTTTTTAAGGGACTCACCAAGACGCTTTGCATTATCAATCACATTCTGACTATATGTTTTAAACTCGTCTGTCAATACTTCACCAAAAGCTACTGCTTTAGCTGCAATCACATGCATAAGTGGGCCACCTTGAATGCCAGGGAAAACAGATTTGTCGATTTTCTTACCGAATTCCTCTTTACATAAAATCATTCCACCACGAGGGCCTCTCAATGTTTTATGAGTGGTCGTTGTAACGAAATCGGAATAAGGAACTGGGTTTGGATGATGGCCAGTCGCGACAAGGCCTGCTATATGTGCCATATCCACCATTAAATATGCACCAACTTCATCTGCAATCTCACGAAACTTCTTAAAATCGATTGTCCGAGGATAAGCACTGGCTCCAACAACAATCAATTTCGGCTTATGTTCCACAGCTTTTTGACGAACATCCTCGTAGTTAATATATTGAGTTTCCTCGTCTACACCATATTCTACAAAGTTGTATAAAACGCCACTGAAATTGACAGGACTTCCATGGGTGAGATGGCCGCCGTGTGAAAGATTCATTCCAAGCACCGTATCACCTGGCTCTAGAATCGTAAAGTAGACAGCCATATTGGCCTGTGCTCCTGAATGTGGTTGAACATTGACATACTCTGCTCCAAAGATTTCCTTCGCTCTATCCCGAGCAAGGTTTTCGGCGACGTCTACATATTCGCAACCACCATAATAACGACGGCCCGGATATCCTTCCGCATATTTATTCGTTAGGACAGAACCTTGAGCTTCCATCACAGCAGGACTCACAAAATTTTCTGATGCAATGAGTTCAATTTTTGTTCGTTGACGTTTTAATTCATTTTGAATCGCTTCATACAACTGTGGATCTTGTTTGGCAATGATGCTCATTTCTCATTCCCCCTATTATTTGACCGAATCAACTTTTGGATATTCTTTCTTATTCTACCATGTAAAAAAATCCTTGCAAACAAAAATTTGGATTATCTTCCGTTATTTCTTAACATTCCCATCTAAAAACCAAATAATGTTCAGGTTTTAAGAAAGAGGGGGTGCCTCAATAGGAGGAACGGCTAAAGAATTTATTTACTATTCATAAATAGCCCGTGCTCCACCTATTAATTTCGGCCGAGTGATAGCGCTCGTGACATGAGCATGTCCAATTTTCTTTTGTTCTATTCTCACTGGAACCGCGACGGGTTTTAAATGCATGCCAATAAAAGTATCCCCTATATCAATCCCCGCATTAGCTTGTATAGATTCTACTACAACGGGATCTTTGAGATGTTGATAAGCATAGGTTGCCATGGAGCCTCCTGCATGAGGAGCCGGGATAACAGATACCCTTTCCCAACCCTTTTTTTCAGCAATCTCTTTATTTATAACCAAAGCCCTATTTAAATGTTCACAACACTGAAAGGCTAGTGCGAAGTGTTCCTCATTTGCATATTTTTGGAGCGCTTCAAATAGAACCGATGCGACCTCCATTGTGCCGGATGTTCCAATTTTTTCGCCGATAATTTCTGATGTTGAACACCCAATAACTAGAACGTCTCCTCGTCCAAGTTGAAAATGTTCTTTGCAACCTTGTATAAGCTGATCCACTTCTTGGATCCACTTACCTCTAGAATCGTTGCTCATTCCCCTTTTTCACTTCCCGAAGAGGCTTCTATTTCCTCATACTTGTTAATCTTTTCAATTCTATTTTGATGCCGTCCACCTTCAAATTCAGTCAATAGCCAAGTCTTGGCAATTTCGCTAGCTAGCCCTGCCCCAATGACTCTTTCTCCCATAGCCAACATATTGCTATTATTATGGAGTCGGGTCATTTTAGCACTGAAAACGTCATGTACGAGCGCACAACGAATTCCTTTTACTTTATTAGCTGAAATACTCATACCAATGCCTGTTCCACAAATTAGGATCCCACGATCAAATTCACCATTCGCTACCTTTTCAGCTACAGGCATTGCATAATCAGGGTAGTCAACAGATGTTTCACAATCGCAACCGAAATCTTGATATTCTATTCCTAGTTCCTCTAATAATTCACGAATTACTTCACGAATATGAATTCCACCATGGTCTGACGCTAGTGCTACTTTCATTTTTAGATTGCCTCCTTAAAAGTAAGGACCGTTCTTATATAAACGGTCTGATCATCATAATACTATTATAAGTAAAAACGGGCGATTGTGTCTTTTAATTTGCTGGCCTGATTTTCTAAAGCCATCGCTAATTGGTCGATTTCTTCCATGTCTTGAGCTTGCTTATTTGCAACCCGTGCTACTTCTTCCGCACCTGCCGAGGTTTCTTCAGCAATCGCAGCAACCTCTTCTGCTTGTCCTGAAGTTTCTTGGACATTTTCCATTTGCCGATCGACTAGCTGTAATATATCAGCGACAGATGTGGCCGATTGATGGATGGTTTCTGTCATTTTTGCAATGACAAGATTGGTTTGTTTTCCTCTCTCTACCTCTTCATCCGCAGAAGTCACTTGCTCAGAAATTTGTTCTACTACCTGTTTAACCTCTGTTTGAATATTATGTAGGAGCTCTGTAATCCCATGTACGGCATTTGCACTTTCATCTGCTAGTTTTCTAACTTCTTCTGCAACGACTGCAAATCCCTTTCCATGTTCTCCTGCCCGAGCTGCTTCAATCGAAGCATTTAGTGCTAGCAAGTTTGTCTGATTGGCAATGTCTCCCACGAGATGAATAATTTCCCCCACCTTAGAAGCATTGTCTTCTAATCTTTTAACAGACTTAAGGGATTGACCATTTCTATCCGCTAATTGGCCGATCCCAACTACAAGGGACTCCACTACTTTTTGGCTTTCTTTTAATTCTGTCACCATTTCTTGAGAGATATTTTCTGACCTTCTTGCCTTTTCTTGTACAAGCTGGGCGAGCTTGGTAATGTCTTCTACTGATTCCGCTGTTGCCTGAATAGCAGCAGCTGAGCTTTCAGCACCAGAAGATATTTCCGAGATCGTATGGGCGACACTTTCCGCCTCTTCTGAAACCTTTTTAGACTTTTGCGAAATCGCAATCACATTTGTATTTGTTTGGGTAACACTTCCTTCAATCTGCTGTACAATTTCACGTAAACTACCCAACATTTGGTTGAAAGCAAGACCTAACGCCCTAATCTCGTCATCTGTTTTTCCTACCGCAACATCCGTCCCAATATCTCCCTCTCCAGCCTTCGATGCAGCCTCTTTCAACCTTTGAAGTGGCTTCGTCATGATGGTGGCGCTTAAATAAGCTAGAATCCCAGACCAAATGATTCCTAATAATAAGGTAATAATGGTAAACGCATGCTCATTTATATATGGATCAACAAACGGATAAACAAAATATAAGAAAATAGCACTCGTTGAGAATGTAATCACTGCCAATGTAGTCGTAAATACGACTAGTTTTTTCTGTAAACCAAAACGATATCGCTGCTTCTTTGTCATACTCCCTACTCCCGTCAATAATAAGAATTTCGTTTTATTCCGTAAACATCTTGCTAATTAACTCATTTAATTCCGCAAAAGTCCTTCGATAGACAGCGTCATCTCCTCCATAGGGATCCGCAATATCTAGTGAATGTTCCCCTTCCCCGATAAATTCCTTGAGTGTAAAAATTTTATCAGCATAAGCCGGATAGGAATTCATAACTAGGTCTTTATGCATAGTTGTCATAGTGAAAACATGGGTAGCCCAATCCAGATCATCCTTATTCAATGCTCTAGATTGATGCATACATTTAATTCCATTTTCCTGTAAAACTCGAATTGTATTCTGGGCAGCATTTTCTCCTTCGACAGCAAATAAACCTGCTGATTTCGCCATTCCCTTCTCTCCCCATTGATGATTGAAGATTGCTTCAGCCATCGGACTTCGGCAAGTATTACCGGTACAAATAAAAAGCACCTTCCATCCGTTCAATGTATGATCCCTCCAAATTCTTCACATGCCCATATCTTTCCTACACATAGGTCAAAAGGCCGCATATTGCTTTGTAAAGATTATGCCATACTTCCACAAAAAAAGACAGCATTTTCCAGCTGTCTTTTCACCACGGAAACGGCACTAACAACTTTATTCCATAAGCAATGAGGATAATTCCTCCTAATAATTCACCGTATACCCCGAGCATGTTTTGCATTTTACGGCCAATTAGCAAACCACACCATGTCATTCCAACCGACATAGCGGAAAAGCAAATGACAGCGAGCGCGGCCTTTGCGCCAAAGATCCCGAGGCTTAAACCTGCTGAGAAACTATCAATACTGACTAAAAAGGAAAAGAGTAATACCCCCCAACCAACAGGCATGAAAGTTGAACCAGCATCAGATCGAAATATAGTAAGTACCATTTGCAGTCCCAATATAATGAGTAAGATTCCACCTATATAAATGGCAATCCCTCCAAAAGTACCTGACAATAAATGACCAGCAAATATTCCTAGTAACGGCATTAATAAGTGAAATATGCCCACGACTAGCCCAATATAGAATATCTGTCTTAATCTTATTTTATATGCACCCATACCAATCGATATCGAAAAAGCATCCATACTTACCGCAAAGGCCATGATCATAACTGTCACTATCTCCGCAAGCAATCTAATTTCCCCTTTCCCTTCGGACATGCCTATAAGGGAAACATATGCGGAAATGTGTAAGACTAGAAGGTGGTTAGCAGATAAAAATAATTATATTAGACGATAAAATCATGAATCCTGTTTTTCTTGAATCACCCAATGATGGCCAGCTGCTTTTTCAAGGCGATTCATGATCGCCACCCCTACGTCCGATTGAGGAAATATTTCTGAATAAATGAGATCAACATTAGATTGATCAAATTCACGTAAAGTGTGATAGAGTTGATGGGCTACATGATCAAGGTTGTTTCTACTGCCGACATCAAGTACAAGGTCAGCCTTATACTTCGACTGTGTTTCTGTTGAAGCTAGCATCCCCACTTTAAATCCCTGCTTGCGTTTCTCATCAATTAAGCTTTGAATCCATCCCACTTCCCCATCTACTAAATATAATGGGGCACTAGGGGAATAATGTTTATATTTCATCCCAGGTGCTCGCGGTACATCCGTTTTTTCCAGCAAATGAGAAGCAACTTCAATTTTATCCTTTACAACCCTTTCTAACTCTTCCTTCGTAATTCCACCAGGTCGCAAAATGACCGGAAACGGGCCAGTGCAATCTAAAACCGTCGATTCAAGACCTACACCTGTTGCGCCACCATCTAAAATTCCTGCAATTCTTCCATTAAGATCCTGTTCAACGTGCTTGGCAGTTGTCGGACTTGGTTTACCTGAACGATTTGCGCTTGGTGCTGCAATTGGAAGTCCGGATGTACGAATTAAAGCTAGAGCAACTGGATGACTAGGCATGCGAATCGCTACAGTATCCAATCCTGCTGTCACTAAATCAGATAAAACTCCAGACTTTTTAGGGAAAATCAAGGTAAGAGGTCCCGGCCAAAAAGCAGTTATCAACAATTTCACTTGCTTCGATATTCCCGCTACTAGTTTTTCTAACTGTTGATATTCGGCTATGTGGACAATAAGTGGATTATCAGATGGTCTGCCTTTCGCCGCGAAAATTTGAGCGACAGCTTCATCTGAATATGCATTTGCCCCTAATCCATACACTGTCTCGGTTGGAAAGGCCACAATTTGATTGTCCCGTATGTACTGGGCAGCTTCAGCAACCTGTGGATAATCTTCGAAATTATCCACATTATTTTCCACAGACCAGTGAGTCGTGTTCATAATTTGTTCCCCATTTCTATTCAATCTATAAATGCCGTTATATTTGGTTTTTTTGTTGATAAGTAACAAAAAGGCGAACTAGTTATACACATTTGTGGATAACTAGTTGGTTATTGTGGATAAAACCTGTTGATTTTGTGTATAAATGGTATTTAAAAAATTTTATCCCATAATTCAACTAGGAAAAACTTCACTTCTACTTCGTCTTCTTGGCTGACCACTACGCCCGCTTTCGTTTCGTTATCCACAGTTTCTTTGTTATCCCCAGATCCCTCTGGATCCAGCTCTGTTTCTACATCCTGTTCATCCTTCTTTTCAGCATTCTCTTGCTTTTCAGGTGCTTCCAATTCCTCCTCCGATGGGGATTCTGTTGGTTCCTGTTCAACGGCTTCTTCTGATTCTTCACTTACTGCTAAACTATTAGAGAAATCTAAAAAGCATAACGGCGGAAAGAGTACACACCACCAATTCGCTCCTTTTCCCTCTCCGATTGTAATCACAATCGCCTCATATGTTCCTGCTGGATAAAGATATTGCCCATAAAGTTTTGTCGGAAATTGCGCTTCACCAAAGTTCACTTGTACAGTATCATCTATATTTGCTTCTTTTAGTTTTTGTTCGGCAATTTCTTCAATGATATCTAAACGCGAAATCATCAACGCCCTAGCTTCGTCAAGGGAAGTTAATTCCGCCACCCACTCATTAATCTCTTCATTTACAGCATCCCGAATTTCCCGTTTAATCGCCTGATCCTTTTCTTTGTCACTATTCGCCAATATACGTAAACGAATCGCTTCATCAGGAATGACCAAAGGATCTGTTGCCTGCGCTACTTCCATTTTAGGTAAGATTAGGCTTGCCACTGTCCCGATAACTAAAACCAATATATACATCCACGCAATGTTTTTTTGATAGAATCTCTTTTTCATATATTCCTTTTTCATATCCATCTGCCCCCTCTACAAAAGCAGTATAGACAGAAAAATAGAATCGTATACACACGAAATGCGGAAGGCGTTTGCCTAGGGGCGACAAGCAAATGTTCCTGAACCTAGGAAGGGTGCCTTTTCCCTTCCTAGGTTCAGGGTTATTTGACCTCGAGCCCCTAACGCCTGGAGCTAGACACAGAAAAGCGGAAGTCTCCGTTTAGCATCGTACAAATTAAAAGATTTCTGACGAGATAAAGGAAACACGATGAACCTGAAAGGTGAATCGATGTTGACTTATCGTAGGAAGAAAACGTTAATTTGCTAGATGCTGGAGACTGGAGCTAGACACAGAAAAGCGCAGGCGACTGTTTTAAGGAAGAACGGCTAAAAGCGCGACATCCTGTCGGCAGGCTCAAGCGGCGACGTCCTGTCGCTTCGCTTGCACTAGTACAACCTGTCCGTCGCAACACTATTCTGACCCACATTGGATTAATACAATTCTATCTTTTCCATTAATATCAAATAGTATTTCCGTAAGCGCTGTTGGAAACACTTCCTTCATCAAGGCGACGACTGCTTCCCCTTGTCCTGCTCCAATTTCAAAGGCAATCAACGATTTTTCATGAACAACCTTCGGCAACTCCAAGGCGAATCTCCTGTAAAAATCAAGGCCGTCTTCCCCGGCAAATAAAGCCAAAGAAGGCTCATGGTCTTGGACAATTTTATCTAAAACATCATGGGCCGGAATATAAGGTGGATTGGACAAAATAATATCCCATTTTTCGCCAGTCTGCAAAATCGGCATAAGTAAATCCCCCTGCCGAAAAGTGACATCTGCGCCAAGAACCTGCGCATTGCTATTGGCTACTTTTAGAGCGTCTTGAGAAATATCCGTTGCCATCACTTCCAAATCCGGACGTTCTAGTTTTATTGTAATCGCAATAGCTCCACTACCTGTCCCAATATCTGCCAACTTCAAATGTTGATTTCCGGGGAATAGACGATTGATCCTGTGCAAAACAGCTTCGATTAACTCCTCTGTTTCTGGACGCGGAATCAACACATGCTCATTCACCATAAATCTTCGCCCGTAAAATTCCTCATACCCGATAATATATTGAATTGGTTTTCCTAAGGCATGTTGCTTGACCACTTGTTCAAAATGATGCCACTGATCCTCTGTCAAGGACATTCTTTGTTCTGCTAACAACTTAGATCTATCCATATTTAAAATCCACAGAAGGAGCCATTCCCCAGCATTTTCATCCCGATTATGTTTCTTTAAATAAGAAGAAGCCCATTTCAGGGCCTCAAATACTTTTTTCGTTACCATTTATTCTTCCATGCTCTCGAGTTTTTTCGATTGGTCTTCAATCACTAAACTATCAATCACTTCATCAAGCTTTCCCTCGAGAATTTGGTCCAACTTTTGGATCGTCAAACCTATGCGGTGATCTGTTACCCGGTTTTGCGGGAAATTATAAGTACGAATTCGTTCAGAACGATCCCCAGAACCTACAGCTGATTTCCGGTTCGCATCATATTCCGCCTGGGCTTCCTGCTGGAATTTATCATAAATACGAGCACGTAAAACCTTCATCGCTTTTTCTTTATTTTTAATTTGCGACTTTTCATCCTGACAGGAGACAACAATGCCAGTGGGAATATGAGTTAAACGGACAGCAGACATGGTGGTGTTTACACTTTGTCCCCCCGGACCACTAGAGGCAAATGTATCAACACGAATATCTTTTTCATGGACATCCACTTCTACCTCTTCCGCTTCAGGTAGCACAGCTACAGTGGAAGTGGAGGTATGAATCCGCCCACCCGATTCCGTTTCAGGGACACGTTGAACGCGGTGAGCACCATTCTCATATTTTAGTTTTGAGAATGCCCCATTTCCCGTAATCATGAAAATAATTTCTTTAAAACCTCCAAGACCAGTAGAATGGGATTCAATCACATCTGTTTTCCAGCCTTGCGCCTCTGCATAGCGGCTATACATGCGATACAAATCACCCGCAAATAAAGCGGCCTCATCCCCGCCCGCAGCACCGCGGATTTCCATAATGACGTTTTTATCGTCATTTGGATCTTTTGGAATAAGGAGAATCTTCAAGCGTTCTTCCAGATTCCCTAGTCTCTCCTGAAGTTCATTGACTTCCTCTTTAACCATTTCCCGCATATCTTCATCTAGTTTTTCATCTAACATTTCTTTAGCGTCTTGATATTCTTCTTGTGCGGTTTTGTATTCTCGGTATACTTCAACTGTTTCTGCAATACTGGATTGTTCCTTTGAATATTCCCTTAGTTTATCGGAATCACTAACCACTTCCGGATCACTTAATAATTCATTTAACTTCTCATAACGTTCTTCAACCGATTGCAATTTATCAAACATGTTTTTCACCTCAAAAATTGGCTTCCATGATTACTATAATATAACGTTGGCCTTGTTCAAAGCAAACCATTCCACGAAAAAAACGGAAAATTCAGCTGCTGACTTCCCAGCACCATTGTCCATCTTTCATTTTAGCAACTAGATAGACTCTTCCTGGTTTTCAAGTGGTCGATCATACTTATGTGAGGATCGTTTTGTAGGAACTTCATGATGGTGACGACAGCGTGCTTCATAGGTCTCAGCAGCACCTACCATAATAGTCGGATCTTCATAATAGGCCGGTTTACCATTGATTAATCGCTGGGTACGACTAGCTGGTGAGCCACACACCACACAAACGGCTTGGAGTTTTGTTACTTGTTCCGCGATCGCCATTAATTTAGGCATCGGTCCAAATGGCTCTCCACGAAAGTCTTGATCCAACCCAGCAATAATAATGCGATGCCCCAGGTTTGCCAGTTGTTGCACAATATCCACAAGACTCTCATCAAAAAATTGCGCCTCATCGATCGCAATCACATCTATATCTTCATCTACTCTTTGAAGTATATCTACTGGAGATATCATTGTTTCCGCCATAATCGCCGTTCCATTATGAGAAACCACTTCATTTATACTATAGCGGTCATCTAATTGTGGTTTAAATACAAGGACAGATTGATTGGCGAAAATAATTCTTCTTACGCGGCGGATCAGTTCTTCAGACTTTCCCGAGAACATACTCCCACAAATAACCTCCACCCATCCCGACTGTTTCATCATTTCCATGAAGTTAAAGCTCCTTCCTCTACATCAACAAGCACATTTTAATCGTATTATGATAAGGGGTATATTTCGTTTCTATCTTACATTTTCCATTTTCAAGCATTAAAAAAACAGGCAAACGTACTTGCCTGTTTTTTTCCAGCCTACAAATCTTATTTCTCTTTGGTCTAGCTACAGCGCCTAGCTGCTAGCAAACTTTCGGTGCCTTCCTACGATAAGTCAACATCGGTTCGTCCTTCGTCCTCACCGTGTTTCCTTTATCTCGTCAGGCCCCTAAAAAGTTTGTACGCAGCTGAACAGGCACTTCCGCTTTTAGTGTTTGAGGCCATATTTTTTATTGAAGCGGTCAATACGTCCATCTGCAGAAGCAAATTTTTGACGTCCTGTATAGAATGGGTGACATTCTGAGCAAATTTCAACTCGCACTTCGTCTTTAACAGAACCACTTTCAAATTCGTTCCCACATGCACATTTAACCATAACTTTTTTATATTCTGGATGAATTCCTGTTTTCATTCTTTTCAGCTCCTTATGCCCTGAATCATTTGCTGAAACAGAGTTAAATTACAATCCGAAAAACCCGTGTTCATGCTTTGCAATAAAAACACATTTTTTATTATAACAACTCTACATGTGGAATGCAATTATTTTCAATGAATTTCTATCGGAAACATCTTCCTTTTCTTAAGTAACCGCACTCTCTATTAAAAACAGTGGGAATTGTATAGAAAAAGAAGGAATTAAACTAATGTTTTACTGTTTGTCCGTCCTTTTAATTCTTCCGTAAGCATATTAAAGAATTCCTCATTTGTTTTAGATTTCTTTAATTTACGCATGAATTTTTCCATGAAATCTGGTGTATCAGACATTGCTTTACGCAATTTCCAAAGTTTATCCAACTGCTCTTTTGGAATGAGTAATTCTTCTTTTCTTGTTCCAGAGCGTTGAAGATCAATTGCAGGGAAAATTCTTCTTTCTGCAAGCGAGCGATCCAAATGCAGTTCTAAGTTCCCTGTCCCCTTAAATTCTTCATAAATCACATCATCCATTCTTGACCCCGTATCGACGAGAGCAGTTGCTAAAATCGTTAAACTCCCACCCTCTTCAATGTTTCTAGCCGCACCAAAAAAGCGTTTCGGGCGATGAAATGCTGCAGGATCAATTCCTCCTGAGAGAGTTCTCCCACTTGGTGGTATAACTAGATTATAAGCACGCGCTAACCGTGTAATACTATCCATCAAAATGACAACATCACGACGATGTTCCACCAGTCGCATCGCTCTTTCTAACACAAGTTCCGCTACCTTAATGTGGTTTTCTGGTACTTCGTCAAAAGTCGAACTAACCACATCTGCATCAACGGAACGTTCAATATCCGTTACTTCTTCAGGACGTTCATCTATCAATAAAACAATTAACTCTGCTTCTGGATGATTGGTTGTGATAGAATTGGCAATTGACTTTAATAGCATTGTTTTTCCAGCTTTTGGCGGGGCAACAATTAATCCCCGTTGACCAAAGCCTACAGGTGAAACCAAATCCATGATTCTTGTTGATAGATTGGTTGGGGTCGTTTCCAATTTTATCTGACGGTCAGGATACAGAGGAGTAAGCGCAGGGAAATGAACGCGTTCCTTTGAACTTTCAGGATCTGCCCCATTGACCGCTTCGACATGAAGCAATCCAAAATAACGTTCGTTTTCTTTCGGAGGCCGAACTTTACCGGAGACTTTATCACCATTTCTTAAATCAAAACGACGAATTTGTGAAGCCGAAATATAAATATCTTCCGAGCTAGCCGTATAATTTATTGGCCTTAGAAAACCAAATCCCTCAGACTGAATGATTTCCAAAACACCTTCCATAAAGAAAAACCCTTCTCGTTCAGCGCGAGCCTTCAAAATTGAAAAAATCAATTCCTTTTTCGTTAATTTACTATAGTAAGAAATTTTGTATTCCTTAGCTAATTCATATAATTCTTTTAATTTCATATCTGCAAGTAAAGAAATGTTTAAATCCGTCATCATGACACCACACTTTTTTAATTTCAAAAAATATTAAAAATAATAAAGACAAATACAACGATTCATAAGAAAAGCACAAGCGCCCGTTTAGCGACGTACAAACTTTTTAGGAGCCTGACGAGATAAAGGAAACACCATGAGCTTGAAAAGCGAATGGATGTTGACTTATCGTAGGAAGGCACCGAAAGTTTGCTAGTCGCTGGGCGCTGGAGCTAGATCCAGCATTAGCCCGAATACTTTCCTATCCTTTTAAATAAAACTCTTGTTAAAGTACGGGAAGGATGCTTGTTAGCAACACAATGAAGAGTAGGAAGCTTTGAAGATGTCTCTATATTACACGGAAATGGGAAAACTTGCAAAGGGAGTCTAAAGTTTTTATATCTTAGACTCCCCATTTCTATGGTTATTTATACTCTACACTCGCTTTAAAGCACTTTTTTAAAAAATGCGTGCTTGGTAAGGGATGAACCACATAGTTCGCCATGTCCACATGCCTTCACCATTTTTGCCAACATCCTGTTGGTCTAAGCATTCTTTATTTGCTCCATTTCTTCCTCGGTCATTTTTTCACGCCAAATGGTCGCACCAAGTCCATTTAACTTTTCGACCAGCCCACTATAGCCACGATCGATATGGTCAAGACCTGAAACTTCAGTAATTCCATCTGCAAGTAAGCCCGCTATCACTAAAGCTGCTCCAGCACGTAAATCAGATGCTTTTACTTTCGCACCTTGCAATTCGGACGGACCATTAATAATAGCCGAACGGCCTTCTACTTTGATATTTGCGTTCATCCTTCTTAATTCATCAATATGCTTAAATCTTCCAGAATAGATTGTGTCTGTTACAATGGATGAACCCGCTGCTTGTGTTAACAGAACAGTTAATGGTTGTTGCAAATCAGTTGGAAAACCAGGATAGACAAGAGTTTTGATATCAATCGGTTTAAACCTATCTCCCTTACCAATAAAAATTTGATCATCTCCAACCTCTACTTGCACACCCATTTCTCGTAACTTTGCTGTTAGAGACTCTAGATGATGAGGGATCACATTATCAATAAGGACTCCTTCTCCTACGGCTGACGCCAGAATCATGTATGTACCTGCTTCAATACGGTCGGGAATAATCGTATGTCGACAACCATTCAATTTTTCAACGCCATCAATACGGATAACATCTGTTCCCGCACCCTTGATTTTGGCGCCCATATTGGTTAATAATGTTGCTACATCAATGATTTCTGGTTCTTTAGCTGCATTTTCAATAATCGTACGCCCTTTTGCTTTGACAGCCGCCAACATAATATTAATGGTGGCTCCAACACTGACAACATCTAAATAAATGCGTGAACCGCGAAGTTCATCTGCTCGTAAATATATCGCCCCTTGTTCATTCGTAACCTTTGCTCCTAGGGACTCAAAACCTTTTATATGCTGATCAATGGGACGTGGCCCTAAATGACAACCACCTGGAAGACCAATGACGGCTTTTTTGAATCTTCCCAGCATGGCGCCCATCATATAATAAGAAGCTCTTAATTTTTTTACCTTTCCATTCGGTAAAGGCATCGAGACCATTTTCGTTGGGTCCACCGTCATAATTCCCTGATCAAAGTGAACGTCTCCTCCGATTTCTTCTAGCAATGCCTTTAAAATATGAACATCTGAAATATCCGGAAGGCCTTCGATTGTTACAGGCGACTCAGCCAAGAGTGTCGCAGGGATCAAGGCAACAGCACTATTTTTTGCCCCACTTACTTTAATTGTACCTTTCAAAGGATAGCCACCTGCAATTTTAAGCTTTTCCATCTTAGTCGTCCTTTCTGGGAATAATAAGGATCAAAGGCTATGTTCACAACATCCTGTTGCAACGCCTTTGTGACCTGCGTCCTGCAGGCCTAGTGTTATATAGTATTATATACGAAATTTGGCGAAACATGTAAAAAAGTAGTAATTTTTAACATTTGTGTAATCAAATCATTATACGAGGCTCAACAATAGATTAACTATCTCTTAGCAGGTCATAAGATTGGAGTTATACTGTGACATTGAGGAACAAAGATACTATTTAAAGTCCCAAAGCCCAAATCGTAACGGGCTTTGTTTTATCTTTTTTTAAACCGCAATGAAAACCGCCCCCCAAACAAGGGCGGTTGCCATCACAATTTGGTTTTCAATAATTAAGCTTTACCAGAAGAACCAAACTCGCGCATTTTACCAATAACCGTTTCTTTAATGGTATCACGTGCAGGTCCAAGATATTTACGTGGATCGTAAAGATCAGGTTTTTCCGCTAACACTTCACGTACTGTTTTGGCAGAAGAAATTTGGTTTTCTGTATTCACATTAATTTTAGCTGTCCCTAAGGAAATTGCTTTTTGAATATCTTTAACTGGGATACCAGTACCACCATGAAGAACTAATGGCATTCCTGTTAATTTTCCGATCTCTTCCATTTCCTTGAATCCGAGATTGGGCTCACCTTTGTAAGGTCCATGAACAGAACCTAATGCTGGTGCCAAGCAATCAATACCTGTACGTTCAACCAACTCTGCACATTCTTTTGCATCTGCATAAATAATGCTTCCTGATACATCATCTTCTTGTCCACCAACAGTACCAAGCTCAGCTTCAACCGATACCCCATGGAAATGAGCAAGTTCTACGACCTTAGCGGTTGTTTCAACGTTCTGTTCAAATGGATCGTGAGAAGCATCGATCATAACAGAAGTAAATCCAGCATGAATCGCTTTAGCACATGCCTCAAAACTGGAGCCATGATCTAGGTGGATGGCCACAGGTACAGTGGTTCCATATTCCTCCATTAGGCATTCTACCATTTTTACAACTAATTTAAAACCACCCATATAACGAGCTGCACCTTCAGAAACACCAAGAATAACTGGTGAATTTTCTTCTTCAGCAGCTTGTAGGATTGCTTGTGTAAACTCCAAATTATTAATATTGAATTGACCTACTGCATACTTTTCCTCTTTTGCTTTATTAAGCATGTCAGTCATAGAAACTAATGGCATTGCTTCTTCCTCCTCTGGGTAAACTGCGCACTGGTGTGCTATTCTAGGACTATATCCTAAGAGTTAGTTTTCTTCCTTTCCTATCATACCAAATTCACATGTTTATTACCAACGATTTTACCACCCAGAATAATGTACCTAACTTTATGA
This sequence comes from Bacillus subtilis, assembly GCF_008764245.1. Classification (GTDB taxonomy): domain Bacteria; phylum Bacillota; class Bacilli; order Bacillales; family Bacillaceae_C; genus Lederbergia; species Lederbergia ruris. The sequence continues at coordinate 97,224 of NZ_VTQV01000002.1, read as the reverse complement.
ATGATTGTCAGTATTTCCTCCAAATAGATACTCTTTTACAGCACTGCGAACTTCTTCAATATCAAATGGCTTTGAAAAATGCGCAATAACCCCTAATTTTTGGGCATTTTTAATTAATTCATGTTCTCCATATGCCGTCATTATCATAACTCCAATGTCCGCCTTCATCTTTTTCATTTCTGCCAAAATTTCCGGACCGCTCATGCCGGGAATTTTCATATCTAATAATACAAGATCCGGATTATGCTCTTGTGTGATAGAAAGAGCCTCAGGTCCATTGGCCGCTTGATAGATTTGATAACCCTCTTTTTGCAAAATTTCGTTTAATAAAATGCGTATCCCAAATTGATCGTCGACAATTAATATTTTTTTTGTCATTTTATCTCCCTCTCTATTTTTAGTTAGGATAGTAAAATATAAATTCAGCAACACTGTTAGTATTCTATCTTCATTTTACTTAGTCCTTCAAAAATCCCCTTTTTTCAGATCTGTTATCTTTTTTTCTTCATTTTCCAACAGTATAATGGGGAGAAGAATAGGGAAAGGAGCAGATTTTTAGTATGCAAAAAATGTTTACTACCCAGTTATCAGGGCTTTTTAACCGCATTATGGATAAGGAAGCGTATTCGATTGAAGATGGGGCGAGATTATTGGCACAAGCTTCTGCGGGAGAGGGAGACATTTATATAAAAGGCTTCGGAGAAATGAAAGGTGTTGTGATAGAAGCTATCCACGGACAAGAAGCTTTACAAAATGTTCAAGTTTTAAAAGATCTCACTGTACTTAAACCGATTGACCGAGTGATACTATTTACACGTTTCTCTGATGATCATGAGGCGATCGAATTGGCAGAACAGCTTAGAGAAAAAGGCATTTCTTTTGTAGCCGTTTCAGGAGTCAAAAAATCAGATGACAAACAACTCCCAGATTTAGCTGATGTTCATATAAATACTTATGTATTGAAACCACTTATTCCCAATGAAGATGGAGAAAGAGTCGGATTTCCCGCTTTAATCGCAGGTCTTTATATTTACACCTCTGTAAAGTTTATTTTAGATGAAATCTTATCTGAATACGAATAAAAATTAGCCTGTTTTGTTCAAAGCTTTTAAACAAAACAGGCTGTTTTATTACTAAAGAGATATTCAACCTTTTTAACCAATAAAAAAACGCCCCACTACAATATGCGATGGGGAGCGTGTTAATTTATAAAAAAACAGTCCTCTTTCAAGGAGCCCAGATAGAATATTACATATTCACTTTAGGAAGTCAAGTGAATTATTCTTCCTCCTCTTCCTCTTCTTCCTCATCTTCCTCATCTTCATCTAAATCATAGTCCTTATCATCATCAAGAAGATCGTCATCGAATTCTTCGTCATCCTCAAATTCCTCTTCTTGAAGAGCTTCTAGGCTTTCATCCTCCTCTTCATCATCGTCGAGAAGGTCATCATCGTCCTCAAGGTCATAATCAAGTTCTTCCTCTTCCAAATCCACGAGCAAATCATCTTCGTCCTTAACCACTTTTTTCGCTTTCTTTTTCTTCTTCGGTTTAGTTGGCATGGCCACTTCCTCATCAATTTGATCAATAGGATACCATTCACGAAGTCCCCAGCGATTCTCACCAAGTGTCATAAATCTTCCATCTATATTTAAGTCCGTATAAAACTGTACCATTTTTTCTTGCATCTCATTTTGGGATAATCCTAGGTTGGCTCCCATTTCATCGAGTAGTTCTTGAAATGAAATTGCTTTCCCTTTCTCTTCAAAAATTTGAAAAGCAACCTCAATGAGTGACATTTCCTGTAATTCTTCCTTTGATTGTTGCAACATTGAAAATTCGCTCCCTTTATATATATTTGCAGTTTTTATTTACATACATCCACAGCAAGATCCTCTTCCCTTGCAAGTTTGATCGGATTCCAAAATGAACTCATATTATCCTGCTGGCTAAGTATCTGCGTTCTTCTTTATCTAGCTATTTTACGGCTTCAGTTTGCTATAAGTCAACACCGATTCGTCCTTCGGCCTCATCGTGTTC
>NZ_VTQV01000002.1:0-95090 GCF_008764245.1 Bacillus subtilis | reverse complement strand
GTTTCCTTTATCTCGTCTGAAGCCTTTAAATTTGTACGTCGCTGAACAGGCGCTTCCGCTTTTCTTTGTCCAGCTACAGCGCCTAGCGACTAGCAAATTTACGGCTTCTTCCTACGATAAGTCAACATCGATTCGTCCTTCGGCCTCATCGTGTTTCCTTTATCTCGTCTGAAGCCTTTAAATTTGTACGTCGCTGAACAGGCGCTTCCGCTTTTCTCATTATAAACAAATTGATTTCATTTATGCTACTGTTTTTCCATTTATTATTGGTTTTTGTGATGATCGCCATTTTTTACTGAATTTTCCTCTTCTTCTTTTTCGGATGTGGAGTGGATTTTATGTACTAAAAAGAATAAAAAGATGGATCCAATCAGGAATGGGATGGCCCCTAGCGAGTTTTGATAAAGAAAAAAGCTGGCGACCAGGAATAGACTACCAACAATTATAAAAAGCACCATTTTCATATATCCACATCCTGTTCATCGAGGTTTGTTCAGTAGCTTTTTTCATAAAAAAACGTTAAAAATAGATAGGGGGTCTTACCCCTATCTATTTTTACATATTTTGAAGACTTTTTCCTCTTATTTATTCTAGATTATGAGTGAGTCGGTACGCTTATGATGCTTTTTCATTTTTTGGTTTTCCGCAAACAGATCTTTCCAATAGTTCTGCGACATCATAGGTGCCAACATCATCTTCCACTTCTTTCGCTTTTGTGCCATCTGATAACATCGTTAAGCAGTAAGGACATCCTGAACTAATGATCGATGGGTTTACCTCTAACGCTTGTTCCGTGCGAGCGACATTTACACGTTGCCCCACATCTTCCTCCATCCACATTAACCCTCCTCCGGCTCCGCAACACATCCCGTTCTCACGGTTGCGATTCATTTCGACCAACGTAATTCCGGGTATGGCTTTTAAAATTTCGCGGGGAGGATCATACACCTCATTATAACGGCCAAGATAACAAGAATCGTGAAAGGTGATTTTCTCGTCTACTTTAAATTTTGGCTTTAAACGCCCTTCCTGGATCAGTTGGTAAAGGAGTTCCGTATGATGATACACCTCCGCCTGAAAGCCAAAATCAGGATACTCATTTTTAAATATATTATAAGCGTGTGGATCAATGGTCACTATTTTTTTAATCTGGTGTTTTTCGAATTCCTTGATATTGGCCGTGGCTAATTCTTGAAATAAAAATTCGTTTCCTAATCTACGTGGGGTGTCTCCAGAGTTTTTCTCTTTATTCCCAAGGATGGCAAATTTCACCTTTGCTTCATTCAATAGTTTTGCAAAGGCCAGGGCAATTTTTTGACTGCGGTTATCGAAAGCGCCCATGGAGCCAACCCAAAGCAGATAGTCAAATTCTTCTCCCGCCTTTTTCATTTCCTTTACAGTTGGTACATGAACATCTTCCCTGGCTTCTCTCCACATTTCCTTCTCTTTACGATTTAACCCCCAAGGATTTCCTTGCCTCTCAATATTTTGCATGGCACGCTGGGCATCTGGATTGACTTTTCCTTCTGTCAGCACAAGATAACGGCGCATATCGAGAATATGGCTTACATGGTTATTCATGACTGGACATTGATCTTCACAGTTACGGCACGTCGTACAAGCCCACAATTCTTCTTCTGTAATAATATCGCCGATCATACTTGGATGATAGTCTACAGATGCAGCTGCTTCTTTTACCCCTTTTCCCGTTCCTGCCTTCGCCAATTGATTCCCCAACGTTCCTGAAAAAGCATATGTCGGAACCCAAGGCTGCTTACTCGTTACAGCCGCCCCATAATTCGTAAGGTGGTCACGTAATTTGGTCATAATATCCATAGGCGATAAGGCTTTTCCAGTTGCAGATGCTGGACACATATTGGTACAGCGTCCACATTCGACACATGCATAGAGATCGACTAGTTGTAAGTCCGTAAACTCATCAATCTTTCCTACACCAAACGTTTCCTGTGTTTCATCTTCAAAATCAATCGGTGATAATTTCTTACCTTCATCAGAATGGCTTAAATAAACATTTGCTGGTCCCGCAATCAAATGGGCATGTTTTGATTGGGGAACATAGACAAGAAAGGCAAGCAAAAGAATAAGGTGAATCCACCAAGCAATATAGAACCATACAGCACCCACTATAGGATCCATCCAACTAAAAACTATGGCTATTCCCGAGGCAACCGGCTCTGTCCATGTTGCAGGCTCTTGATGCCATATGAAAGACATCGCATTTCCAAATAATACGGATAGCATAAGACCACCAATAAATAATAATACAAGGCCTGCATAAAAGCCTCTTTTCAATCTAGCTAACTTTTCAATATATCGACGATAAAAAGCACCCATAACAGCGATTAAAATAAGGAGTGTAACCATTTCTTGGAAGAATTTAAACCCAGGGTACAGCGGACCTAACGGAATATGTGAACCTGGGACAAGGCCTTTCCAGATAAAATCAACCGCCCCAAATTGCACAAGAATAAATCCGTAAAAAAACACAACATGGATAAGACCACTCTTCTTATCTTTCAAAAGTTTCTTTTGACCGAAAACATTGTCACCAATTCTCTTCAGTCTCCGTTTCACATCATGATCGAATTCTGCTTTTTTTCCAAGTTTAATAAAAGCGATTCTTGTTTTCACAACATAGACAAAGAGATAAATGGCGTAAGCGGTTACAGACAGGAAAACAATCCAATTCAGCCAAAACAACGCATTCATTCCTAGCACTCCCTTTTCGTATCTTAATGTATCCATCATATAAAATGAATGGTCATTCAGTCAATAGCAAAATAGACATCTCTAGATCTTTTAATTGTTTTTTATCCAAAGTATGTTGGATCAAACTACTTTATTCCTAGAATGGCAAATTGTTAGCCGGTATATCTAAGCCAAGAACAAAAGCGTAAGCGCCCGTTTAGCGACGTACAAACTTGGATAATAAGGCTGAACGGCTAAAATCGCGCCGTCCTGGCGGCAGACTCAATCGCGACGTCCTGTCGCTTCGTCTGCACTAGTACATCCTTGTACGTCGCAACGCCGTTCTGACCAACTTCCTGTTGGCCTGAGATAAAGGAAACACGATGAACCACGAAAAGCGGAAGGCGGCTGCTTAGGGGCGACAAGCAAATGTTCCTGAACCTAGGAAGGGCGGTTTTCCCTTCATAGGTTCAGGGTTATTTGACCTCGAGCCCCTGCCGCCTGTAGCTAGACACCGAAGGGTGAATCGATGTTGACTTATCGTAGGAAGGCACCGAAAGTTTGCTAGTCGCTGGGCGCTGGAGCTGGATGTCAAACCGCAACGTAAACAGTTATCCACAAGTCGAGAATTTTATAATTTCCTAGACCAAAAAAAGCAATTACCTACTTTGGTAAGTAATTGCTTTCGGTTGAAATTTTGTCATGAGGCCTATCCATAACTCTAAAATGAACCAGAGCGATGGATGGAATCTATTTGTCGCTTAATCCCATTATGTAAAATCACACGCAAGTCACTCGGATCTACAGACTGTCCATTTTGCGAAGCAGCTATGATAAACTGCCCTTCATTTTCCCCTAATAGTAGCGTTTTAATTTCACTAACCGCCATTACCGCTCGTACATAACCTTCATTTGACAGGAAGCCATTTACAAAAATGGCATGGTGGAAAAGATGCTTGTCGGAATCCGCCCAGGTCACAATAAAATTCTTTTCATATGTGCCATATTGAAAATCTTTAGAGGACAAGCCTTCTGCTAGCTTGAATTGGCTTTCCCACCCGGTTCTGCCATCCGAGCCCCTTATTTTCAAAGGAATAGGAGATTGGATAAAAAGTGTACCTTCTTTAAGTTGTATGCACTTTTCGTCGATGACCGCTCTATCTTCCCTTCTCCATTCATCTGGAAGCAAAACCATTTGCGGCTTGGGCATTTTAGGATGGTCCTGCATTTCCACCTTTGTTTGATAAACCGCTTCGATCGATTGCTTTTGGATCACTTCTTCCCCATTTCCAATCATATGAACTTCTCCCTTATTCAGCAAAAGCAAGCGATCGCAATAGAGACTGGCAATATTCAAATCATGAAAAATAGAGATGACCGTGAGCTCCTTTTCCCTTAACCATCTTATTAACTGGTCTAATAATTCTTTTTGAAAAGAAAGGTCCAAGTGGTTGGTCGGCTCATCCAATAATAAAATTTCTGGTTTTTGCGCTAAAGCTTGCGCAAGAAAAACACGTTGTCGTTCTCCTCCCGAAAGTGTCTGCAATAATTGGTTTTGAAAGGATTGTACGCCGGTTGCCATCATCGCCTCTTCAATTATTTTTTTATCTTCTTCACGATTAGTCTGAAATAAACCTTTTTGATGAGCATAGCGGCCTAATGCCACTGTTTCCTTCACTGTATAGGCAAAAGCTTCTGACTGAACCTGGGGCAGCACAGCCATTTTTTGAGCTAACTGTTTTGCGGAAAAATAACGAAGGGGCTTGTTTTGCAGAAGAATTTCTCCTTGCTCTGGTTGCAATAAACCGCTTATCATTTTTAATAAGGTCGTTTTTCCACTTCCATTCGGACCAAGTATACCAAAAAGTTCCCCTTTCTCAACTGAAAAGGAAAGATCCTTTAGCACTTGCCGTCCAGGATAACCTCCTGAGACACGATTAATTTGCAGCATCATCATCCTCTACCTTTCAATCTTCGTCTCATCAGTATTACAGCAAAAACGGGTGCGCCTATTAAAGCGGTAATGACACCAATTGGAAGCTCTGCCGGTTGAATGACGGTTCTGGCTACTAAATCAGCTAAGATCAGAAAACCCGCTCCCACAAACGTCGATAAAGGGAGTAAGTGTTTGTGATCAGGACCCCATAATAATCTTGTTAAATGAGGAATCACCAAACCAACAAAACCAATTGTTCCTGAAACAGCGACAGCCGCTCCTGTCAAAAGAGAACCGGCTATTAAGACGATTTGCTTTCGTTTTTGCACATTTACCCCCAAATGTTGCGCTTGTTCTTCCCCAAATGACATGGCATTCAATTCTCGCGTATTCAGTACTAATAGAAAAGCCCCGATTAGGAAAAAAGGAAGGATGATCCACACGTAATTCCACCCCCGCATCGAGACACTTCCCAACAACCAGCCAATAATTTGCCGTAATTCCTGACCAGACAAAGCAATAATCAAGGACAGAAAGGCCCCCAAAAAAGAACTGAAAATGATTCCCGTTAAAATAATCGTCTCTACTTTCATGCTAGGCTCAATCTTTTTAGCGAAAAATAACACGATAAAAATGGTGATAAATGCCGCCATGATACTAGCAATCGGTAAAGTCAATAAGCCCAAGATGGGAAGGCTAAGTTGAAAAAATATCACGATCACTGCCCCGACAGAAGCCCCCGAAGATACGCCTAATGTATATGGATCTGCCAATGGATTCCTGAGTAGCCCTTGAAAAGCAGCACCAGCTAAAGACAGCGAAGCCCCGACAAGCCCTGCTAACATAACGCGTGGCAAGCGGATATTCACCACGATATTATCAAGCATGGGGTCCGTTTGAAATGAAAGAGGAAGAAGATGATTGCCAAAAATCGCAACCATCTCCTTAAAAGAAACCTGCACCGTTCCAACCCCTACTCCTAGAAAAACCGTAATCAGCAAAAAGCCAATCGTAAGGCTATATGAAACGCTTGGCTTATTCACCGTATACTTCTGGATAAATGGCTTTAGCAAGCTCCTCTACTCCTTCAATGATACGTGGCCCCGAGCGGCTCACAAGATCTTCGTCCACTTGATACACTTGAGTTTCTTTAACCGCTGTGACGTCTTTCCAAGCAGCCCGCTGTAACACCTGATCAACTGCATCTTCAATATAACTATAATTCACAATGATCACATCTGGGTTACTCTTAATAACGGCTTCCTCATTTAAAGTGGGATATCCTTCTTCCTCCACTATATTTTCGGCATGAATGGCCTCCAACATTTCATTCATAAACGTTCCTGTTCCAGCTGCATAGATTTCCGGGGCAGGCGAAATTTCAACGAAGACTGTTTTTTTCTGGTCATCTGTAATCTTTGTTGCTTTCTCTGTAATATCTGCTAATTTCGCTTGCATATTCTCTACAATTCCACTAGCTTCATCTTTTTTCCCGAGGGCTTTCCCAATGGTTTCAATTGTTTGGTACACTGCTTCAAAACTTTGTGCGTCATCAATCACGAGTACCGTTACCCCACTATCTTCTAATTGCTTTAGTCCACCTTCCCATGTTGAAAGGTTAGAACCATGAGCAAGAACAAGATCAGGTTTGAGCGCAAGTACCTTCTCTACATTTAATTCAAAGTTAGCGGCCACTTTTTCAATTTCATTCACTTCTTCAGGATAATTATCATATTCGGTAGACGCGCCGACCACGTCATTTCCTTTTCCTAAAGCAAACACGATCTCCGTATTACTTGGCATTAAGGAAACAATCCGTTTTGGTTCCTCTTTAATCTCAACTTCTTTCCCTGTAGCATCTTTAATCGTAACTGGAAAGGTAGCTTCTTCTCCTGATGATGACTCCTCCGTTACCCGGTTTTTATTCACTTCTGGTTGATTTGTGTTAGGATCTGCATTTGCTCCACAACCAGTCAATAACGTAAATAACAGCCCTATTATCGCGATTAGAGTGATGTTCCACTTTTTCATGTGACTTCCTCCATATAAAAATATTAAAAAACACTGCGTTACTTATGTAGTCCCTACTCAACCAGATTATACATCTTTTTTTATCAATCGACATCTTTTTCATGTAGAAAAGGGAATAATAGACCTAAGGGGGACTTGCAATGGGTTGGATTATCGGAATAATACTTATCATACCTATCCTATTACTACTCGCATATATGAACTTTCATCTTGGCAAACGAGTACATGCCAAGCAATACAAAGAAAATAAATATCCAGATCGCCAAGGCCAAATACAACTGATCACAAGTGGAATGGAGTTATTCCAGTCCTATTTTGAGGATTTAAAGCAAGCCCAATCCTCCATTCAAATTCAATTTTATATTGTGAAAAATGATCTATTAAGTCAGACTCTTTTTACCGTTTTAGAGGAACAAGCCAAAAGAGGGGTTAAAATTCATGTCCTGCTTGATTGGCTTGGAAGTCGAACGGTTCCACGCAAATGGATTAAGAATGCGCAACAACATGGCATTGAATTTGCATTTTGTCATAAACCAAAATGGCTTTTCCTTTTTTTCTCCCTTCAACAACGAAACCATCGAAAAACGACGATTATTGACGGGAAAATAAGTTATTTAGGGGGATACAATGTTGGGATGGAATATATTGACCAAGACCCCAAACTATCCCCTTGGCGCGACTACCATATTCGGATTCAAGGAAAGGGAGTATTTGATTTACAACAGGAATTTAGATTGGACTGGAAGAGGGCTACAGGCAAAAATATTCAAGTAAAAGAAAAGAATTTTTCTCATGAAGGGGAATTAAAATATCAAATCTTCCCTTCTGAAGGCGTAGATTTAGATAAAAAATGGGTCCAGCTCATACAAAAGGCCAATCATACCATTGTCATTGGCACACCCTACTTTATCCCGCCTAAAAATCTTTTTTCAGAACTAACAAACGCTCTAAAAAGAGGGGTACAACTAAAATTGCTCGTCCCCAATACATCCGATCACCCGATTGTAAAAGAAGCTTCTTTTTGGTATTTACGGCGGCTCCTTTCCTTAGGTGGCTCGGTTTATCAATTTGAAAAGGGCTTTTTCCATGCAAAGATTGTAATTATTGATAGTCAACTATGTAGCATTGGCACTGCTAATTTTGATTATCGCAGTTTTTTTCTAAATAATGAGATGACCTGTTTCATTTACGATAAAACCTTTATCACGCACGCGGAGGACACGGTGGAAAAGGATATTCAGCAATCAGAAACTCTCTCCCTTCATGACCTCAAGCAAGTAGGCTGGTTCGTTCGCGTGAAGGAAGGAATTGGTTGGCTAGTAAAAGGATTGCTGTGACCTTTATCTCTCCCCATCTAGAATTCACTGGAATTCGCATTTTTAAAAGCCTAGACGAACATACTGTCTGGGCTTTTACTTTATCGAAGAAGAATGAATATTTGGCTAGTATTTGGATCTAGCTCCAGCGCCCAGCGACTAGCAAACTTTCGGTGCCTTCCTACGATAAGTCAACATCGATTCACCCTTCGGGTTCATCGTGTTTCCTTTATCTCGTTAGGCCCCTAAAAAGTTTGTACGTCGCTAAACGGGCGCTTGCGCTTTTCTTATTACATTTTTTCCGGAGCTGAAACGCCAATAAGGGCTAAGGCGTTCTTCAGTGTAATCTGTACAGCTTTGACAAGTGCTAATCTTGCCGCTGTTTCTTGTTTATTTTCTTCATTCAATACCTTTTCGGCATTATAAAAACTATGGAAGGCAGAGGCTAACTCATAGATATAATGGGTAACACGATGAGGCATTCTCTTTTCAGCCGCATCTGCAACCATTTGCGGAAACTCCCCAAGCTGTTTTAATAATTGAATCGCCTTTTCACTTACAAGGGTATCAACAGGAGTATCTTCGTCGAATGTAAAACCTTTCTCATCAGCAGCGCGAAGGATGCTGCAAATACGAGCATGCGCATACTGGGCGTAATAAACAGGGTTCTCATTGGATTCAGCGACAGCTAAATCCAGGTCAAAATCCAAATGCGTGTCCGCACTTCTCATTGTAAAGAAATAGCGAGTAGCATCCAAACCAACTTCTTCCACCAAATCACGCATTGTGACAGCTTTTCCTGTCCGCTTACTCATCTTCATTTTTTCGCCATCTTTATATAGCTGAACAAGTTGGATAATTTCTACTTCAAGTCGACTTGGTTCATACCCTAATGCTTCAATCGCTGCCTTCATACGGGGGATATAACCATGATGGTCTGCTCCCCAAATATTGATAAGCTGGTCATATCCACGAGCTAGCTTATCTAAGTGATAGGCGATATCTGGCATCAAATACGTATAACTACCATCCTTTTTGATCAACACTCGATCTTTATCGTCACCAAAGGCAGTGGACTGAAACCATGTAGCTCCGTCTTTTTCATAAATAAAGCCTTTTTCCTTTAATTGCTCTAAAGCAGGTAAGATCTTTCCATTTTCATACAAGGACGTTTCCGAATACCAGACATCAAACTTCACTCGAAAATCTTCTAGATCCTTTTTCAGTTTAGCGAGTTCATATTCTAAGCCATATTGACGAAAAATATCAAAGCGTTCTTTCTCATCCATTTGCACATATTGCTGACCTTTTTCTGCTGCTAACTTTTTACCAAGCTCAATAATATCCTTCCCATGATAGCCATCCTCTGGCATCTCCTTATCCAAACCTAATGCTTGAAAATAACGCGCTTCTACAGAATAGGCTAAATTATTAATTTGATTCCCTGCATCATTGATGTAATATTCTCGCGTCACTTCGTAGCCAGCCTTTTCGAAAATATTACATAGTGAATCTCCAACTGCCGCTCCGCGAGCATGGCCAAGATGCAAGTCTCCTGTAGGGTTTGCCGAGACAAACTCAACTTGAACGCTCTGACCTTTCCCAGCTTGAGAGGATCCATATTCATCCTTTTGCTTTAGAATAACCGGCACAATTTTCGTTAAATAGCTGTTATCCATGTAAAAATTAATAAATCCTGGACCGGCAATTTCTACTTTCTCAATGGAAGCTTTTGAGCGGTCGAAATGAGCTGAAATCTCCTCCGCAATCATTCTTGGCGCCTTTTTCGCAATTCTCGCTAATTGCATCGCCATGTTCGTTGAATAATCGCCATGTGCTTGGTCCTTCGGGGTTTCGATCATCACCTCTGGCAACTGCTCTGCTTCAGCAAGACCTGCTTTTAACACAGCCGCCTGAACTTCTTTTTTTAAATTCTCCTGCATCTGTTCCACAATGTTCATTTGTTTACTTCGTCCTCCTTATACACAATCTCCATCTCGTAAAAACCCGCTAATGTATCTTGCATTGAAAGTTCATAAGCTAAATGTAATCTACCGTCACAATGGTCATTTGTCTCATGATGTACAAACTGTTTTGTGTCTGTTGTTAAAAATAAGGTACCTAGCTCACTCTCGTGTGAACCTCTTTTTTGTTCATTCAATTTAAAATTCAAACGCATTTTCAATAAGCCTGTTCGTAAGATGAATGCTTCATCCTTCGTGATTTTTACAACCGTATGGATCGTTCCTTGTTCTTGTACTTCATCATATTTTAAATAAATTGTATCACCTTTTTGATAATGACGTCCAAAAACTGTGAGTTCATAGGCTTCCTCATCTTGATCCAGTTTGATTTTGGTCGTTAGGTGAATCTTTATGGGTGTTTGTGTGTCAATTAGCAAAGAAAGCACAACCTTTACGTTCTATACAGTTTAAGTAACAGAAACTAGCTAGGCTGGAAAAACATCCTTATCTAATCCTGTTTTTCATGTAATTAGTAACTTTTCTATTATAAGAAAATTTCAGATGAAAGTCCATTATACTCACGGCATAGAATTTGCAAAAAAATCCCTTTTTCATGAATAAAACTGGGAAGCTTTCCTCATACTGGTTGATAGGAGATTGCTAGAATGCAGGAGGTGGGTTTATGGAGGCAGAAATAAAATTAAAGAAAAAGTGGAGAAATATTCGTTTGCTGTCCTATATTGCCTTGTTGATGATCGGCCTTATTTTTATTCTGTTCATTTCTTTTGTTATTTATCTTAAAATACTTGGGCCTCCACCCTTAGCCATCCCTCAGTCAACATTATATTATACTGCTGATGAGACGGTTTTTGGTGAGAGTCACAATGGGGAACGAAGATATTGGGTCGACATTCAGGAGATTTCCCCTGCTGCCATTCAAGCGACCCTTTCCATTGAGGATCAAACCTTCTATCAACATCATGGTTTTGACTTTAAACGAATCGGGGGGGCGATTTTAGCCAATATACAGGCAGGACAAAAAACGCAAGGAGCCAGTACAATTACGCAACAATATGCCCGCAATCTTTTTTTAACGATGGATAAAACATGGAGAAGAAAAATATCAGAAGCGATTTATGCGGCACGCTTAGAGTTCCATTATGATAAAGAGCAAATTTTAGAAGGTTATTTAAATACGATTAACTTTGGGCATGGAGCTTACGGGATTGAGTCTGCCAGTCAATTCTATTATGGAAAGAGTGCAAAAGATTTAACTCTAGCAGAAGCTTCTCTACTTATGGGAATTCCGAAAGGACCGAGCATCTATTCACCATTAAAATCAGAAGAAAAAGCGAAAAAACGACAAAAACTTATTTTAGATGCGATGCAAGAAAATGGGTATATTCAAGCTGAAGAGGAAAAAGGAGCGCTAGCGGAAGAAATAACTTTGGTAGGCAAACATCCACATCATCGAGCCGATATGGCTCCCTATTTTTATGATATGGTCCAAAAAGAATTAAAAACGACGGTTGGATTAGATGAAAGAGTGATCGCTTTAGGCGGTCTGCAAGTATATACCACTTTGGATGCCGAACAACAGAAAATAGCGGAAGAAGTCGTTGAAAAGGTGATTCCTGATTCATCCGATATTCAAGTGGGTTTTGCTGCGATGGATCCGCAAACCGGATTTGTTACAGCTATGGTGGGTGGAAGAAATTATGATGAAAGTCCGTTTAATCGAGCATCCCAAGCGATTCGGCAACCAGGATCAACGATTAAACCGTTTCTATATTATGCTGCCTTAGAGCATGGCTTTACGCCTGCCACTCAACTTCGTAGTGAAAAGACTACTTTTGAATTTGATCATGGAAATTCCGAGTATACTCCCCATAATTTTAATAACAAGTACGCGGATGATGAAATTACGATGGCGCAAGCACTTGCTTTATCGGATAATATTTATGCCGTGAAGACACATCTCTTTTTAGGGGAAGAAGTCCTTGCCAATACCGTTAAAAACTTTGGCATTCAATCTGAAATGAAGCCAGTGCCTTCTTTGGCTTTAGGAACATCTGGATTAAGAGTAACAGAGCTCCTCAATGGTTATAGTATGTTTGCCAATGGTGGGAAAAAGGTGGAACCGACTTTTATTAAAAGGGTAGAAGACCGAAATGGAAAAGTACTTTATAAGGCGAAGCCTAACCAAGAACAAGTGTTAAATCCGCAATTGGCATTTATCATGAGCCATATGATGATGGGTACATTCGACCATCGTTTAAACGGATATGCCTCCGTGACAGGAGCCTCTTTGATAGGAAAAATGAGTCGGGATTATGCTGGAAAATCAGGATCTACGAATACAGATTACTGGATGGCTGGTTTTACCCCCGGATTGGCCTCCGTCGTTTGGACGGGCTATGACCAAGGAGATGAGATTACACTAACAGCCGATAAATTATACGCCAAAAACATTTGGCTTCAATTTATGGAACAATCCATTGACCAACAATCGGAAGAACAACATGTCTTCAAACCACCCTCTGGTGTAGAAGCTGTGCCTATGGATCCGGAAAATGGTCTATGGGCAACCGATATGTGTCCAACCTTCAGGCTTACCTACTTCCTTAAAGGAACCGCACCAGGAGATTTTTGCACGGAACATCTTTTGGGTCTTTAAGTGCCTGGCACGCCCAATATTCTAACAAAACAACCTCGAGGTGTGCGGCCTCGAGGTTGTTTGGCGTAAGCGACTAAAGACTTCCGCTTTTCTTTGTCCAGCTGCAGGCGGTAGGGGCTCGAGGTCAAATAACCTGGAACCTCGGAAGGAAAAGATCACCCTTCCGTGTTTCCAGAACATTTGCTTGTCGCCCCTAGACAACCGCCTTCCGCTTTTCTGTGTCCAGCTGCAGGCGGTAGGGGCTCGAGGTCAAATAACCTGGAACCTCGGAAGGAAAAGATCACCCTTCCGTGTTTCCAGAACATTTGCTTGTCGCCCCTAGACAACCGCCTTCCGCTTTTCGGTGTCCTAGTTTGCTGTGCAAACTATATGTTAGTGTACTGATTTTTGTCAAAATCGGCAAGGAAAATGATTGGAACCTTTGAAATGGTTATTTTGCACTTTATATGCTTATGTTTATCCTTTTTTAAAGAAAAGCGCTTTTCACGTCTTCTTCCGTTCGCTCCCATATCTCGCTATCATACTCTTTTAAAAATTCCCCAAGTTTATGTCTCGACTCTTGGTCCATATGATCCACGATAACATGTCCTTTCATCGCCTTATCCATATAATTGACGTGCTGCGGCATTGATTTATATCCTCTACGAGCAGGTCGATTGATATATAATTCACAGGCAGACACTCCTGAATAATAAGGCCCCTCAGGTTTCCGCTCTAACACCACCCAAATCACCCAATATTTTTTCGTATCTTCTTCAGGATATTGGGAGAGTAATTCCTCTAATGATTTAACATATCTTACCCCACGTTCTGTTTTACTACGAGCATGCATAACCTGAGGATCAATCCAAACCTCTCCTTCTGCCACATCAATCAATAAAGGTGTCACATTTTCTAAACTAAGTGACCCCACGCCATATCCTTTATGCCCATCAACAGGATCGTTTTTTAAAATATTAAATTCAACTTTGCGCTTATTCGGCTCCATTATCTAAACCTCCTATAAAAATGTCGAAAACATCCGTTGGATACTTTGAATGAAAAAGGGAATGGCCGTATTAATAATCGGATATATCGTATATCTCCCTAACGGCGTAATCACTAAAATTATGAAAATAAGAGCGCCAAATGATTCGTATTGCGTCATCTTCGCTCGCACTCTCGTTGGTAAAAGATCTTCTAAAATCCGATACCCATCTAAAGGTGGTAGAGGCAGTAGATTAAAAACAAATAATAGTACATTAAAATAAATAAACAGATTAAAAAATTGAATTACGAGTGGATGCAAAGATCCGGCAACTCCTGTTGCAACAAATATGTAGAAAATACCCGTGCCGATAATCGCGAGGATAAAATTACTGATCGGTCCCATAAGAGAGACAAAAATTCCACCTACCCGCGGGTTTTTAAAACGATATCGATTGACAGGCACAGGCCGAGCCCAGCCAAAACCAGCAATCAAAATTAGTAATGTACCAATCGGATCTAAGTGCTGAATCGGATTAAGTGTTAATCTTCCCTGCTCCTTCGCTGTATTGTCCCCCAATTTATAAGCTGTAAAAGCATGGGCAAACTCATGGACAGTAAAAGCTATCAATAAAACCACCACAATCAGTGGCAATTGTTCTAATGGAAATCGCAAAAAACTTTCTAGAAATCTTTCCACATATCCAACTCCTCATTATTAAGAATATCTACGCTTGTTACATATTATACAAAAATTTCGGATAAACCTCATTCAATCTGTTCTAAGTATTGCTTCAACTTCACAAAAGGAATACACTTTTAGTTGTACATAACTTAATGGAGAGGTGATGGAAATGCCTTATGTGACAGTAAAAATGCTTGAGGGTCGAACTGAAGAACAAAAAAAGGCCCTTGTTGATAAGGTCACAGCCGCTGTAAGTGAGACCGTAGACGCCCCTAAAGAAAAAATTGTCGTCTTTATCGAGGAAATGAGCAAAAATCATTATGCAGTTGGCGGAAAACGCTTAAGTGATGAAAACTAAGAAAAGCGCAAGCATCTTGAAATCGGGAGAACGGCTTAGGCACCATAGAAGAGTGTCTTCGCCGTTCTAATCTAAAATGCACGATGACAGGACTTTTCGCTCTTAACCGCTCAACTTTTAATCAGATATTTTTGTCTTTCTTAACATTGCGATATACTGATAAGCTTCCTCAATTTCCTCACTTGTGTACCCTTGTTTTGGCTTTAGTGTCTGGATTTTCTCCTCGACCTCTTCACGCGGATCATGTTCAAAATAAAGCACCGTTGACACGAGTTCAAGAAAACGGGCGCTTTGCTCATTCATATTGGTCAAGCACTCTTTTAAATTTGGAACTTCTATATCGTATTCTTCTAAAAATTCACTACCCTCTGCGGTGATTCTATATTTATATTGAGAATATCCACCTTTGTCTTCTTTCGTTTCATCCAAAAATCCAAAATTACATAATTCCTCAACGCGCAAGCTCAATTCTTCAGAATACGGTCCATAAAAGTGGAATTCAAATTTTTCCTGAAAAGGAAAGCCCAATTTCTTCGCTATGTAGATCATTTTCTGTAATTTTTTTCGTCCTGTTACTTCCCCAGATAAGGCAAATACATTCATTAATCTTTGATGATCATTCAGCATGGCAAACGAATCAACTCCTGGTTCAATTATTCAAAGTTTCCTACAAAGGATGTTCAAAAAGTCCGGTAAAAATGACACTTCGAATTTCTTCGTTGGCTTGTTTCTGTGCTGCTCATGTATTTAAAAGCATACATTCCGCTGCTCGAAACTGCACCGCCTCGAACTTCTTGGTCCTTTTTATCCTCCTTTTTGAACCTGCAATTTTAGTGTTTCTCTAAGATGGACAAAATTTGCTGCTTCACTTCTCGATGCTTCGAATCATCTAGAAGCAGTTCACGTGGATAATATAATTTATGATCTGTCCGTCGTTTGCCGGATATCGCTTCAACAATGGCAGATTCTCGAGATAATTCATGTCGCTCCTGATTTGGCATTAATAAATGGATCGGGAGACGTTCCTCTTCCTCACCAGGCCGATAAAAATCATACGGCAAATCGGATGAGGAATCAACAGCCAAATAATAGTCAGGATCAATTTCCGCTTTTTTAAAAAGCTCTTCTAACTGTCCAAGCAGTTTATATTGTTTTGACGGGTCAAACTCCACATATTTAAATAATTTCCGATTCATAAATCGGGAGCATAGATCTTGTAAAATGACGTCTTCCTCTTCTTCCCACATTTGGAAATAATAAAGGATCACAGGCTCATCTAATTTTAAGTAATCCTCTAAACTTATTTTTTCTTCAAATAAGGAAATAAAATGAGTAGGGTAATATTTGAATTGATAAGCATCTTGGTATAAAGCTTTTGCTCGTTGTAATATCTTGGTCAAGATCACTTCAGCACTGCGCGTAACCGGGTGAAAATACACTTGCCAATACATTTGATAGCGACTCATAATATAATCTTCTACAGCATGCATACCGGTCGCTTTAAAGACAACTTGATCTTCTGTTGGCCGCATGACCCGCATGATTCGTTCCATATCAAAATGCCCGTAGCTTACGCCCGTAAAATAAGCATCCCGCTGCAGATAGTCCATACGATCAGCATCAATTTGACTGGAAATCAAACTGACAACAAGCTTATCTGGATAGGTTTTCCCGATAACATCAGCGACTTTTTGCGGAAAATCGGCTCCTACTTTATGTAAAACAGCGTGAACCTCTGTATCACCCAAAATAATGTTCCTTGTAAACTGTTCATGATCCGTATGATACACTTTCTCGAATGAATGTGAGAATGGCCCATGGCCAAGATCATGCAAAAGCGCCGCACATAAGGAAAGAAGCCTTTCATTTTCGTTCCACTCTGGACGTCCTTGAAAGACATCATCGACAATTCTACGTACAATTTCATATACCCCAAGTGAATGATTAAAACGACTATGTTCTGCCCCATGAAAGGTTAAATAAGTCGTCCCCAACTGTTTAATTCGTCTTAAACGTTGAAATTCTTTTGTTCCGATCAAGTCCCAAATAATTTGATCTTGTACATGAACATAGCGATGAACAGGGTCTTTAAATACTTTTTCTTCACTTAATTTTAAATTGGAATGATCCATTGTCTGGCCCTCTTCCTATCTATCATAATTTTATTATAGCGGCTTTACAGACTTATATAAAGCATCGATTTCCTATCAACTTATGTTTAAAGGCATTCAATAAAATTGAAATTAAAGGATGTAGCCGTGTTATTTGCTCAGATTTTCAAGCGATTTTTCATTAAATCCTACACGTATTACAACTATTTACCATAATTTATCATAATTGTTTTTTATTTTGGTATAAAAATGATTTGACCTGTCCATGATAGTACTAATCAAAAAAGTTAGCATTTGTTTAATCTAACAGAAATGAAGTTAGCCAATCTGATTGTAGCTTTGCCTGCTTCAACTTACAAATGCTTAAAAGAAGATGTTCAAAAAGGAAAAATTATTCTGGGAGAAAAAATTAGGAGATGATGAGAATGAAAACAAGACAAGACGCATGGACAGAAGAGAATGATTTATTACTAGCGGAAACGGTGTTAAGGCATGTTCGCGAAGGAAGTACACAGTTAAATGCTTTTGAAGAAGTGGGAGACAAATTAAATCGTACCTCTGCTGCATGTGGATTTAGGTGGAATGCCGTGGTTCGGCACCAATATGAAAAGGCCCTGGATTTAGCTAAAAAGCAGCGGAAGCAACGACACCGCATTATGGGGAAAGAGCAAGGTGGTAAAAAGAAATTACTTTATCAGCCACCAATGACACTTCTCGACGAGGCTGATATGGAAATGGATGAAGCATTTGAAATCTTAAATAGTGCGACGATGAAATCAGAGTCTACTAACTTCCAAGGAAACCTTTTACCCGCACCAGTTGAACCAACTGGCGATATGAATATGCAAAAAGTCATTTCTTACTTACAAAATTTGCAAAACTCAGACATCCAACAAGAGATCTTGCAAAGAGAGAATGAAAGATTGAAAAAACAAATCCGTGATTTAGAGGCCGAAAACAATTCTCTCCAAAAGCAAGTTGCAAAATTGGAGGACAACTCCGTCACAATGCAGGAAGACTATGAGACCCTCATGAAAATATTAAATCGCGCTCGAAAACTCGTTCTATTTGACGAAGAAGAAACTCCCCCCACATCCTTTAAAATGGATCGAAACGGCAACCTAGAAAAAATGGCGGAGTGACAAGAAAAGCGGAGGCGACTGTTTAGCTGCGTACAAACTTTCTAGGGGCCTGACGAGATAAAGGAAACACAACGAGCCAGAGGCGAGTTGATGTTGACTTATCGTAGGAAGGCACCGAAAGTTTGCTAGCAGCTAGGAGCCGGAGCTAGACACAAGAAAAGCGGAGGCGACTGTTCAGCGACGTACAAACTTGATGAGTAAGGATGAACGGCCAAACTATGGATCAAAGGCTAAATACGCGCCGTCCTGGCGCAACGCCTTTGTGACCCACATCCTGTGGGCCACCGTCCTGTGGCAACGCCGTTCTAGCCCACATCCCGTGGGCCTGATTATGTATAACTGTTTTTATAATATAGATGTAAAAATAGAGCCGTGACTCCCCCTGTCTCGGCTCTATTTTTCTATAACGATCTGTTCATTCCGCCTGATCATTCGCTCATAATATTCTTGGAACCATTCCAATTCCACGCCATGAAGTTGATCCATAAATAGTTTGTCACACTTACCATTCATGACATGAAGAAATCTTTGCATAACGGATTGAATTGAAAATTCTACTCCTAATAATTCTGATATCGAAGCCATTACATTTACCCGGATATCTGGAAACACAAACTTTGTAGATACTTGATACTGAGCACGTTCGTAAAATTCTTTTACGAGTGCGGCCCGTTTAGTACCACTTCCTGATACGCAAAGATAGATTTGCACGGCCACGGCTTTTCGAATTCTCCGTTGGGAAATGCCGGCGAATTTTTTTCCATTGATGCTGAGATCATAGCTTCCAGGGCAATAGGAACCGACAATTTCTCGCGCCTCAATGTCACAATCCAAATCAGCAAACATCAACTTTACAAGCTCCCACATGGCATCATACCCTCGGTTAATATCAATCCCCTTCTCCGTATCTGGGAAAATTAAGGATAGATTTAACACACCTTCATCTAATGCCACTGCCAATCCACCGGAATTACGGACAATCCCTTTGTAATTTTTTTCTTCCAAAAATCGCAGACCTGCATGTAGATCGGGAAGTTTTGTATCTTGGATTCCTAATACTAAAGTGGGCGGATGGACCCATGCACGCAGGGTAGGGGGAGATTCCCCACTCCCCACTGACCTGCACAAAGTATCGTCCATGGCGAACGATTGGATGGCATGAAAATACGGATTATATCCCGATTGATCTATAAACCGCCATTCCTTTTGTCTTAATAACTCTGACATTCTTTTTCTCCTACTAGTTTTTCTCCATGGATTGGATAGCTGTAACAAGCGCTAAATTATAGACATCTTCTTCACTACATCCGCGAGAGAGGTCATTGACTGGTGAATTCAGCCCTTGCAAAATCGGACCGACTGCCTCAAAGCCACCTAAACGTTGAGCAATTTTGTAGCCAATATTACCAGCTTCAAGACTTGGGAAAACAAATACGGTCGCATCTCCTTGAAGTGGAGAATCTGGCGCCTTTTTATTGGAAACAGAAGGAACAATCGCAGCGTCAAATTGGATTTCCCCATCAATCACAAGCGCAGGGTCCATTTCTTTTGCCAACCGTAAAGCTTCTTCTACTTTTTTCGTTTCATCCGAAACAGCGGAGCCTTTTGTAGAAAAGCTGAGCAAAGCAACACGTGGATCGACATCAAACATTTTAGCCGTTTTGGCACTCTCTACTGCAATTTCGGCTAAATCTTGTGAATTCGGAGCAATATTGATAGCACAATCAGCAAATACATATTTTTCATCGTCCCTTACCATCACAAAAACACCAGAAGTTTTGCTTAATCCTGGCTTCATTTTAATAATCTGTAAAGCAGGTCTTACTGTATCTGCTGTTGAATGGGCAGCACCACTTACCAAACCATCCGCTTTGCCCATGTAAACCAACATCGTGCCAAAATAATTTTCATCTTGCAATAATTTCTTAGCATCTTCCTCTGTTGCTTTTCCCTTTCTACGTTCCACAAATGCTGCAATCATTTGATCGATTTCAATATAATTTTTCGGATCATAGATCTCCATACGATCTAAAGAAATCTTATGTTCTTTTGCTTTATTTTGAATTTCATTCATATCACCAATTAAAACAGGAGTAAGAACTTCCTCCGAAGCGAGACGTCCCGCAGCAACTAAAACTCGAGCATCCAATGCTTCTGGAAATACGATCTTTCTGTCCCATCCTTGTACTTTTCTTTTCAATTCGTGAAATAAACCATTATTTGATTGGTTCATTATAAAATCCTCCTTCATTTATACCAAAAACTCATTCATACTTAGCATATACCTTTTTACTTAGAAACACATAATGATATGTATATTCTTGTCGTTTTTTCTACATTTATGATTGGAAACTGAATACTTGGAAAAACTATGATATAGTTTGAATAAGTATAAATAAGATATTTTACATATAGGAGTGGATCAAATGAGTGAAGCGGTAGTCACATTAGATGGTTGGTATACACTTCAAGATTTTAGAAAAATAGATTGGGCTTCATGGAAATTACTTTCAAATGATGAGCGCCAGGCCGCGATCCAGGAATTCCAGCAATTTTTGGATAAATTGAATGAAGTACAGGATCATAAAGAAGGAAGTCATACTCTTTATAGCATTTTGGGTCACAAGGCTGACTTTATGTTTATGGTATTAAGACCCACGTTAGAAGAATTAAATGAGATTGAGAATGAGTTTAATAAATTAACAATCACAGAATTTACCATTCCTACTTATTCTTACCTCTCTGTTGTGGAATTAAGTAATTACTTGGCTAAGGATTCTGATGAAGACCCTTATCAAAACCCTTATGTCCGCGGTCGACTCTATCCAATATTGCCTAAGACACAGCATGTTTGCTTCTATCCAATGGATAAACGCCGCGAGGGAAATGATAACTGGTACATGCTGCCAATGGAGGAAAGAAGAGAGCTTATGCGGAGTCACGGTTTAATTGGTCGCAAGTATGCTGGGAAAATTAAACAGCTTATTTGTGGGTCATCTGGTCTCGATGATTTTGAATGGGGCGTCACCCTCTTCTCTGATGATGCTCTTCAATTTAAAAAGATCGTCTATGAAATGCGCTTCGATGAAGCAAGTGCTCGTTACGGAGAGTTCGGTGCCTTCTTTGTAGGAAACCTACTAGAAGACCATGACCTTTCTCGGTTTTTGCATGTATAATTTCTAGGTAACTAATTCTCGGGCCGTCGATAACACCGCCGAAAATCTTATGAAAGACGCTTTGCCCTTCCATAAGATCGAGGTTGATGTTTTGACGGCTCTCTTTGTTTGTTGTAGACCCAAACTCACTCTCGATCGATGTTTTTGTATTCTTCTTCCGTTTTCGTACATCCAAACCATCGTTGGATCGATGTTTTCTCAACTCTTCCTTGTTTTCGTACATCCAAACCATCGTTGGATCGGCATTTTCTCGGCTCTTCCTTGTTTTCGTACATCCAAACCACCGTTGGATCGACATTTTCTCGGCTTTCTCTTATTTTCGTGCATCCAAACCATCGTTGGATCGACATTTTCTCGGACTTCCCTTGTTTTCGTACATCCAAACCGCGGTTGGATCGATGTTTTCTCGGCTCTTCCTTGTTTTCGTGCATCCAAACCACGGTTGGATCGACATTTTCTCGGCCTTCCCTTGTTTTCGTGCATCCAAACCATCGTTGGATCGGCATTCTCTCAACTCTCCCTTGTTTTCGTACATCCAAACCATGATTGGATGAATGTTTTCAAAGCTTTGTTCCGTTTCCAAATGCACACTCTGACTCTACATCCTCAATTAATAGAAAGGAATATGGTCTTAAGAATTTTTATTCAAAGGATATCAAGTTCCTAATTTAAGGGCATATCTCTGCTTAGAGATACATACAAATGAAAGAGCAACAAATTTCATGGAGAACCTATTTATAAGGAGTGAGATTCTTGTCTAATTCGAATCCTTACCAAGCTAATACTGGCTATTATCCGATGTATCCGATGCAACAACAAATGCCAACCGTTCCACAGGGGCAAAATCCTAATCTGTATCAGCCTCAACCTATGCAAATGGCCAGTCCGACTGCAGGCGCAAAAGGCGGGGCCAATGTTCCAGGTATGCTCCCTATTGAAGAGTCCTATATTGAGAATATATTGCGACTAAACAAAGGGAAACTCGTCGACATTCACGCAACATTTGAGAACAATCGGGAATGGAATGCGAAGATTTTTACAGGCATTATTGAAGCCGCCGGGAGAGATCATGTCATATTGAGTGATCCGGAAACTGGAAAAAGGTATTTAATCCCAATGGTTTATGTGGATTATGTAACATTTAATGAACCGGTTGAATACGAATATCCCTTTGGATCTGGCCCTCTTGCCTCTGCACCACCGCGTTAAGGCAACCGTACTCTGGTGGAACACTAATCATTTCGACTAAAAAATGCACTGAGAAACCTAACTTATTTCCCAGTGCATTTTGATGTTTTTTAGACCACAGCCTACAGATGTTTTACAGCAAAAATAATTAGTAAAACCCATGATACGAGGAATGCGACACCACCTAAAGGGGTAATCGCTCCTAGTACTTTAATTCCCGATGTACTTAATACATATAAACTTCCTGAAAAAAGAATAATCCCGATCAGCATAATCCAACCAGACCAAGACAATAGCGAAGAAGCAGGGTATTTTCCGGAGAGAATCCCAATCGCAATCAATCCGATTGCATGGAACATCTCATATTGAACACCGGTTTTCCAAACTTCCAAGTATTTCGGTTCTAATTTCCCTTCTAAACCATGAGCCCCAAATGCGCCTAATGCAACAGCTAAAAAGGCATTCAAAGCTCCTACGATAATAAAAAACTTCAATGGACACACTTCCTTTACTCATTATTTTATAGCTGATTTCGGTGGATAGACGTTTCCGCCTTTCTTGGTGCGGCTACAGCGCCTAGCGACTAGCAAATTTACGCCTTCTTCCTGCGATAAGTCAACATCGACTCATCCTTCGCCGTGTTTCCTTTATCTCAGGCCAACAGGATGTTGGTCAGAACGGCGTTGCGCCAGGACGGCGCGCCCTTAGCCGTTCAACCTTATTATCCAAATTTGTACGTCGCTAAACAGACGCTTCCGCCTTTCTTTTTAAAAATCAAATATTGAAGTGCCGTTAGCTCCGTCTTCTGTTTGAAGGGGATTCGATTGAGAAATGGATATTGGCTTTGACTGAGGTTGTTGGTTAAAGGTTGACGTAACGTTAGAGACCTTTTCCCTTTTTTCCACATGCCGGTTGGGTTCCTCTCCCCCTATTCCAAGCTCCGCTAATGTTTTCACTGTATACAAATGAGCCTTTCTAGTCGATGTTTCACTAGCTTGTTTTGCTTTATTTATTTCCTCTTCTATTTTTTCCAATAATACTTCATATGAAATACCCATTCTGATCACCTCTTATCCTTTAAGCTTAATTTTTATCTCACGAAAATGCAAAAATTTATATCCATTCACTAGATTTTTCGAAACCTTTCCTATAGGCATGCAAAAAACGATGTTTGAAATGTTAAAAATCGGAAATATACATAATGTGCCGATCATATTTCTTGAGGAGGATGATTGTTGATGAATAGAATCGAAGTTTGTGAAAATGGTGTACAAGCTAATAATATTATTAATCAGTTAACAGCCCAAGGGTTTTCTCACGACAATATCTATTTATTTACCCATGATGATGATCGAACGGAAGATTTAGCGGATGCTGCTGAAGTTGAAACAGTCGGCCTTCAAGAAGAAGGCATTGTGGACTCTGTAAAAAACGTCTTTCGTAAAAAAGGAGACGAGCTACGGTCGAAATTTGAATCAGTCGGTCTGACACAGCAAGAAGCTGAGAAATATGAAAGTATCCTAGATAAAGGCAAGGTTGTGATTGTGGCTCAACAACACTAGGAGAAAATGAAAATACCCCATCTTAACGGGGTATTTTCTCTTACAATCTTATACTTCAGGCGCTGATTCTTTAAATAATTTCCTTGATTTCACGATCCAAATAATGGATATTACAGCAATAATCGCAATGATGATCTCTACAACAAAGATGTTTTCAATTGTACCTGTTTGATAAAGGGCTGCGGGAAAATCAATGATCGCATGGATAAGGATCGCGAGAAAATAGAAGATAATCTTCCTATTTTTCACTCCATACATCACTAGGATCGATAATCCAAGTTGGATGGCAATCGCACTAATTCTTTCGATTCCGCCTAGCCAAACAAGAGCGGAGGAACCTGTTAGTTGCTCTTTCACCACTTCAAGGGATGGATCTACAGCTAGTAACGAATCAAAGGACCCATTATTAATCATAATCGCCATGGCAATCGTGCTAATACTAGTAATCCCCACCAGGACGACCGCTTCAAAACCGCCATGCCCTAAACCAAAGGCAAGACCATCTTTCCAATTTCGATACTTTTTCAGGACATATTTCATCATGATAAGTCGCCCTGTTTCCTCAAAAATCCCGGCCATTAGGCCACCATACAGCATATACAGCCAAGGATTCTCTAACCATCCTTTTGTAGTCGAATTGACAGTTAGGAAATACACATGCGGAATATTTTCTAAGATAAGTGCAAACGCCAAAAATGTGACCATTCCTATTAAGAGAACGTATAAAGAGATACCGAATTTCTTTTTAAAAATGATCAGTAAAACGATTGGCAGCCCAATAGCCATTATTATAGAGCCAATCAATGCGACAAACATAGAGGTAGAAACCACCATTTACCCTCTCCTTTACCTCAAATTTCACCTTCTTTACCATACGTATGAAAAGAATAAAAGTTTCAGCCAATGAAAGAATGGTACATTTTCCGGGCTTGATCTACATGATTGGTTCCATGAATAAGGGCGCGTCCATCTTGAAAAAAGACCATTCTTTTCCCTTCAACCACTACAGATACTAAAAATGGATTTCCTCCTACCATGAATCCAGCCGAACGCCATTGCTTCGCTAAATCTTCTAAGGACAAGTGTTTCGTTGCAGTCGGACGTATTTGCACGGTGTCCCTGCCGCAAAGAACCGCCACTTTTAAGCCTGTCTCCTCTTGCAAATACGGATAGGTTGCATTATAACCGCAGGAAGAACATTGGCTGTCCTTCAAAGCATCTGCCTTCAGTGATACATATTCATTATGCCAAAGGTCAAAAGAAACATAGGCTTTCCTGACTGCCTCTATATTCCCTGATAAAATCTTTAAGGCCTCTGCCCCTTGATGGGCTGTTACCATTTGCACAGTTGGTTCAATAATTCCAACGGTATCGCAGGTTTGCCCTTGAAGGGGAAGCTTCTTTAAAAGACATTGAAGGCAAGGTGTGACCCCGGGAATGATTGTAAACGCCATCCCAAAGCTACCCACACAAGAGCCAAACAAATAAGGGATCCGATATTTCTGAGCAAGATCATTTAACAGAAAACGCGCCTCAAAATTATCGGTTCCATCCATTAATAAATCAACATCTTGTAAAAGACTTTCCAATAAAGAGGCATCTGCATGGCCGACAATTGCTGCGATCTCTACCTCATGATTTACTTTTTGTAATCTTGCTTTAGCCGCTTCCGCTTTAGGCCATTTCTTCTGAGCATCTTCTTCTGTAAAAAGGTGTTGCCTCTGCAGATTGCTCATTTCCACATAATCTCGATCAATCAGGGTGATCTTCCCCACCCCCGCTCTCACCAGCATTTCTGCAGTGTGAGTCCCGAGCGCACCCACTCCTAGAATCAACACATGCTTTTCTCGAATTTTGGCCTGCCCCTTTGATCCAATCGGTTTAAATAACATTTGTCGGGAATATCGATCATTCATTTCACTTGCCTCCTCCCTGTCTGATTATAAAAAGGATCATCCACCACTTACTGGAGGAATAAGAGCAATATCATCTCCGGCTTGAATGATGGTTTCATCTGTCGCAAATTCTTCATTCACCGCGATCATCACGCCATCTAAATTCCCTAGTGACGCAACTAATTTGTCACGGAGAGATTGAACAGTTTGGCCAGCTGCGTCGATTTCTAATGAACTTTTCCCAGCTACCTCTTTTAAATGGGCAAATAAAAGCACTTTATTCATCTTATTCTCCCTCCTCAGGTTGACCTGTTTTATATTCTTTTGTACCCTTCTGATTACCGATCCACGCTTCTCCATCTTCCCAATGCTCTTTTTTCCAAATCGGAACCATTTCCTTGATCCGCTCAATCGCATAGCGATTTGCCTCATAGGCTGCGGGGCGATGTGGTGATGAAACCGCAATCGCAACAGCAATATCACTAATTTCCAGTCGACCAATACGATGGCTAATGGCTACTTCTACACCAGGCCAGCGCTCTTTCATTTCAAATGCAATTTGCTCTAGCTTTTTCAAAGCCATTCCTTCATACGCTTCATATTCCAGATAAAGTGTCTTGCGTCCATGGGTTATTTCGCGTACCGTTCCAATAAAAGTTGTGATAGCCCCAGCTTCTCTCCGCACCACTTTCTGATAAATCTCTTCAATGCGAATCGGGTCTCTTGTAATTTCACAATTCACCTTAAACACCTCTGTCCGTCATTTTTGCTGCTTGCACATAATCATCCATTGTATTCATGTTCCAGAGAATCCCTTCATGTTCATCCATGGGGTAAAATTCCACCTGGATATCGGATACCATCGATTGAACAGAGCGCTTACCATTTAGCAATGTTTGATAAACCTGATCTTTTATCCGAGTATGATAGACTGCAAAAAGGGGATGCATCCGGCCTTCAGCGATCGGTATGACTGCATCTACCTTTTTCTCCATCATCACCCTCTCAAATTGCTGGGCGATTTCTTTTGAAATAAAAGGCATATCACAAGCCACAACCAAACAGGCGCCTTCTTTTGCCAATGTCAGTCCAGTCCATATTCCAGCAAGGGGACCTTGTCCTTTAAATTGGGAAAGATCGTCAACTATTAATACCTCTTCGGGGATATCATCAAGATCATGATTAGAGACCAAAATCACTTTTTCAGAAATCGGCAGGCATTCACCGATAATCCGATCGATGAGGCGAATACCGTTCAATTTCATCAAAGATTTATTTTGTCCCATTCGTCTGGATTGTCCCCCAGCTAAAATGATCGTTTTCACTTCTTTCCTCCTAAAAAAATGATGTACTATTTCAGTCATATCAGGTATTCTAAGCTTAGCATGGTCTGAAAGGGAATAAAAAATGAACATGAAGATTTTTTTGTTATGTAGCCTGCTCCTTCTATTTCTTTGCGTATTCTTATGGTGGAAAACAGGAGACTGGATACGGAAGGGACAATCTCCTACCGCAAATGGGAAATATCCATATGCCATCATTCTTGGTGCCAAGGTGAATGGCACAGTCCCCTCACGATCCTTACAATATCGCTTAGATGCCGCTGTACAATATGCCAATGAATATCCTGATGTTCAATTTATTTTATCAGGTGGCCAAGGGCCTGATGAGCAAATACCTGAAGCAGAAGCCATGAAGAACTACCTAGTTGAAAAGGGAGTCGAAGAAAACCGACTACTCCTAGAAACAGCTTCGACTTCTACTTATGAAAATATTCTTTTTTCCAAACAGCTACTTCCTTCTTCCGTCGACCATGTCACGATCATTACAAGTGATTATCACCTTGCGCGGGCCCGTAAAATTGCGGATCACCTAGCCCTTAAGACTGATGCCCTTCCCGCCAAAACACCAAATGTAGTGAAGTGGAAATCAACCACTCGTGAACGGGCTGCTTTAATCAAAACATATGTAACAGGGCGATAATCGTCTTCTCCTTCATACTCTACCTAAAGTTTATCATCTAGAAGGAGAAACACATAACAAAAACGACATTTCGAATTGTAAAAAGCGTCCTCATTCTGAGAACGCTTTTCCGCTTCAGGATTCTAGACAGAGTATTTTGCCAATATGCTTTTGTTGATTCCATCAGACAGCCTTTTTCTGAAAATACAGTAACCCTCCGAATAGAAATAAAAAAAAGCTACCAAATATCACCGATAATAGCAATGAGAGTGAGCGAATAAAAAATTCATCAGCCCCATCTCCTCCTGCCGAGAGCATGGTTAAGAAAGGTTGGACCCAAGGGTAATAGGGTGAGAATTTCTCTGAGTTCGCTACTAAGATATTGGGAATCGTTAAAATTACATTGATAGCAAGTGGAGCGGCGAAACTTATCCAAGCCGTTGAAATCCAAAGTTGTAAAGCAACTAGTGGTAGGCAGGCCAACCAGCCGAAAAAAACACTTTTAAGCCCAAACAGATAAGGTACTGAAGTCTCAATCCCCTGAATCGTTCCAGCTACGATCCAACCAATATAAAATAATATTTGCGTGATCGCTAAAAAAGTCATGACAATGATCCCTTTTGCCAAGAATACTTGCCCTCTTGATACTGGCAAAGCAAGTAATTGTTTCCATCCCCCACTTTGATGTTCATAGCGAGCGACAAAGGCACTGAACACCCCTGTTAACAAGGGCAGAAAAAGCAGTCCATGGATAAAAACCATCGTTGATAATAGATAAGCCCATTCGACTCCTTTCATTTCCGATACATTCACGGTCATACCGATAATAGTAGCCAATACCGGACTAATGAAAAGCAACAACCATATATTAGATTTGCGAAATTTAAGCCATTCTGATTGAATGATTTTCCATAACATTTTACTTCACATCCCGTCTTGTAAAATCTAGTGCTCCAAGCCCTAAAAGAATGATACCAACGATAAGCCCCATTCCCGCAAACCAAATTGGCTCATGAACATCGCTGATTAATAATGGCCATTTCCACGGAAACCAATCCGCAGCCACAATAGAATACATCGAAACAATCGCACCAAGTATTCCGACCGTTAAGGGTATTGCCTGGTTGGGCATCGTAATCGATAGCCATGTTTGCAAGGCTAGAATCGGCAAAGCAGCCGCTAAGGGATAGAAGCTATTTTTAAAAATCGCGATATAAGGGATATCTGTCCCGAACTTCAAACTAAGTCCTAAAATGATCGTTCCTACAAATAGCAAGAGACAAGCAACCCAAAGTAATAAAATATTTAAAAGGAATTTTGACCCAAACGCAGCTCCTTTGCGAACAGGTAAGGCTAAAAGTTGCTTCCAAGCATTCTGTTGATGTTCCACATTCGCTGTCATTGATGCCAGTATCGCGACACCTAGTAACAGGGAGATTGTCATTAGTCCACTAATATTCTTCAGCAATTCTCCCCAAACATCTGGATTAAGGCCAACTAAGTAATCATATCTTACGCCATAATTGACCGCCTGCAGAGAGATCACGCCAAAGGGACCAAGAAAGACAAGAAGCCATACCCATTTCCGTTTCATTTTCAGCAGATCAGCCTTGAATATCTGGAACATCATAGGCTCATCTCCTCCTTCGTTAAATCGAGGAATATTTCTTCTAAAGACATCTTTTGTTCTTCGACACGATAAACAGATAGATTTCCTTTGACTAAATTCTTTACTGCTTTAGCGGTTAATAGATCATCAGCTTGATCAAGCGTAAGAAATGGGCCCTGATCCTGCACTTGAATGCCAGAAGACAGAAGAATTTTTTTCGCCTCATTTTGATCATTAGTTTGAATGCGGATTGTCGGACTGGATCTCTTTCTTAATGCCTCGATCGAATCTTGGAAAATAAGCGAACCTTTCGTAATAATACCTACCCGTGTTGCCATTTGATCAATTTCACTTAAAAGATGACTGGATACTACAACTGTTACGCCAAATTTTTTCGGTAGACTTTTAATTAGTTCCCGCATTTCTTGAATCCCAGCGGGGTCCAACCCATTCGTTGGTTCATCTAAAATTAGCAACTCTGGATTTCCTAAGAGAGCTGCTGCTATCCCTAGTCTTTGCTTCATTCCAAACGAAAAGCCCTTTACAGGTCGTTTAGCCTCGTTTGTTAAACGAACGATTTCCAACACTTCTCCGATTCTTGCTTTAGGCACATTTAAAATTTTTCGTAAAGCCTCTAAATTTTCAATAGCTGTTAAGTGACCATAATAGGAGGGAGATTCCACAAGAGAGCCGACTTTGCTTAAAATCGCTAGTTTATGTTTTTTTAAATCCTGTCCAAATATATGGATCGATCCATCTGTTGGTTTCATTAGTCCAAGTAACATGCGGATCGTAGTTGTTTTTCCTGCCCCGTTTGGACCAAGGAAACCATAAATCTCTCCTTTTTGAATGGCAAGATTCACACCATTCACAACTTGCTTTCCTCTAAATCTTTTCGTTAAATTCGAAGTTTTTAACACTAATTCGCTCATTTCCTTCACCTCATCTCTAAGATTAAGAGATGAAGGTTAAAACAATGGGCAGGCAAGTTTAAAATTTGTTTAAAAAGGTAGAATTACTTCCAACGGCGAATAAAGCGACCATTCAAGATAACAAGGCTTTCTTGACTTTAAGAAAAACCGCTTGAATCATGGATTTTCATGAATCAAGCGGTTTACGTTATTTCGGTATTTGTTTTTTCATGTCCATTGCTGCTGTCATCGTCATTCTCGTTCCTTTATCTGTTGATTGAACATTTAACTTTAGGTCCATTTCTTGCAGCATGAGCGTTACAATCGCCATTCCGATTCCAAGCCCTTTGCTGTTAGAAGAAGTCTCCATGCCCGGTCCACGATCTTCAATCATTAGTTGAAAACCATGTTCCGTTTTTGCACTTTTGATTCTAATATATTTCCCCGAATCGGCATGGCGAAGAATATTTTGAAAAAGGTTATCAAGCACTCGCTCCAACCAACTTGGATCTAGGTACCATTCAAAATGTTGATCTTCGGGCAATTCAATCTCAATCTTAAACCCCTTTTTCTCAAAAGTTGGATACCAAGAAGCAACTATCACGCGAACCGACCGGATAATATCTACCTTTTTAGGGTGGTAAGGATATTTTCCCGCGGTCAGCAGTGTATACGATAGTAAATTATCGATTAACTGACCAAGAAAGGTAATTTTACGATCCATTAATTGAAGGGATTCTTCCCCTTTGTCCGTTAGCTTTTCTTTTTTTAATGTATACAGATGCCCTCTTAATGTCGTTAACGGTGTTCGTAAATCATGAGAAAGACTAGCAATTAATTGTTTTCGCAGCTCTTCTTCCTCATCCTTCTGTTTTTGACTTTCTCCTAACCTCTTGATCATTCGATTGAAGGACTGCTCAAGCTGGCCAATCTCGTCACGTTTTTTAACTTTAATTTTATCAGGAATACCTGCAATTCCTTCCTTTTCCATCGCTAATCCTAAACGTAGTAGTCGTTTGCGAATATGGGAAAAGAACAACCAGGAAATAAAAACAAACAAGAAAAATAGTCCAATATTAATACCGTAATATAGATAGTTATAGCGATCGATTAGCTTTTCTCGCGTATGGTCCATTTCACTTCTAGGAATTTGAAAAGTGACAAAGCCGTTTTCTTTTTCGTCACCAACAAAGGCCACCGTTGTAAAAGGATCGGAATCATAGCTCTTTTTCATAAAGTCAACAATATCCGAAGAGGTCCAATGGTTTGGCAAGTCCCCTTGCTTAGGAAAGGAGTAGATAAGCTGCCCATCTTTTCCTACCCAAAAAACAGTGGATGCTGGATATGTTTGCTGAAATTGTCTTAAACACTTTTCTATTTCTCGATTATTCAGGCTATCCAGCTTGCCCGCTTCCTGATGCCAACTTTTTTCTAAATCCTCGCCATTGATCATGTTCTGATCTTCTTCCTCAAATGAATACCAGACGATGATCGACAAAGGGATCGCGATCGGAATAAATAAAATCGCGGAAATAATAATAAACAAATATCTGAGTAAAAGGGAATGTCGCAGTGACAACAATTTTTTCCATATCATATTTTTAATCGATACCCAAGTCCCCGAATCGTTTCAATCAAATCAGGTTTCGCTGGGTCCCTCTCTAACTTCTCACGTAAATAGCGAATATGTACCATTAGTGTTTTATCTCCGTCTATATAAGGTTCTCTCCAAACCCCTTCATATAACTGCTCCTTTGTCAAAATTTGATTTTGATGGCGGAGGAAGTATTGAAAAATTTGGTATTGCTTCCCTGTTAAAATAATTTCCTCGTTTTTTTCATGATCTAAAATCCGATTTTCTTCTAAGAAAATATCTAAATGACCTATTCTTACCTTCTCTGTTTGATTCTGCTGAAACCGTCGCAATAAAACTTCAATCCTTGCAACCAATTCCTCTGGATAAAAAGGTTTTGTTACATAATCATCTGCAAACTCGAGTCCCTGAAGCCGATCTTCGACAGAGGTTCTGGCAGATAACATCAAGATTGGCAATGAAGGATATTCTTGCTTTAATCTCCTTCCAATGGAAAAGCCATCTAGGCCGGGTATCATCACATCTAAAATCGCAATTTCTACCTCTCTCGCTATTTTCGTCGCTCCTTCCCCTGATGATAACCAATTTACTTTATGTCCCTTTTCCTCTAGAACTTCTACGACCCATTTACTAATTTCTAAATCATCTTCTATGTATAGAATATTGGCCATTCGTATCCCCCTGATTTTCTTCTACAATAATTGGTATACATTTTTATCTTACCATCTATATACCAAATTATAGGCAATGCCCTATCTTTAGGTAAAGCCACCTATAAAATAAATCTCTTTTATTTTCAAAAAAATTGGTATATCCTAAAAAGAAAAGCTGAAGCTAGACCCAAAGAAACATCATGTAATTGCTAGGAGGAATAACGGATGACAATGAAAAAAGTTTTAACCCTTGCTGGTTCGGATTCAAGTGGTGGAGCCGGAATCCAAGCAGATTTAAAAACATTCCAGGAATATGGTGTCTATGGAATGAACGCCTTAACTTCCATTGTAACGATGGATCCTGAAAATGGTTGGAGCCATGACGTCTATCCGATTGATGTCGATACAGTAGAAAAACAATTAAACACGATCCTCTCTGTTGGGATCGATGCGATGAAAACAGGGATGCTCGGCTCTGTTGAGATCATTGAATTAGGTGCTCGAAAATTGGATGAGCATAAATTAGAGAATGTCGTGATTGACCCTGTGATGGTATGTAAAGGCGAGGATGAGGTTTTACAACCCGAAAATACCGATGCCATGCGCGACCTCCTTGTGCCACGGGCTTTAATTGTAACGCCAAACCTTTTTGAAGCAGGACAATTAGCGAAAACAGGCCCTGTTAAAACCATTGACGGCATGAAAGAAGCGGCTGTGAAAATTCATGAATTAGGTGCGAAAAATGTTGTCGTAAAAGGTGGAAAAGCAATCGCCCATGATAAAGCGATCGACCTTTTCTATGATGGTCAAGAATTTACCTTGCTTGAATCAGATAAACTAGAAACGACCTATAACCATGGAGCTGGTTGTACTTTCGCTGCTGCGATTACAGCGAACCTAGCGAAAGGAAAATCGGTCAAAGAAGCTGTTATTTCTGCCAAAGATTTTGTCAGCGCGGCGATCCAACACGGCTGGAAGCTTAATGAATATGTAGGTCCTGTCATGCATGGTGCCTATTTTACATTTGAAGAAAATTCAAAGAAATAAGGATTACGCCCAGAAAAGAGAATTCTTCTTTTCTGGGCGTTTAACATTTCCCTCGATGTTCTAAACTTCCCTCTTCTTGAATAGCATGGGACAGAAACCACTCCAATTCTATTTATATAGGGGGAAATAGAAATGAAGACCTTTTTAGGAGGAATCATTCTCTTAATTCTGGGGTATTTTACATATGGAAAGATTGTTGAAAAGGTATTTGGCATCAAGCAAGATCGCCCTACCCCGGCTTATGTCAACCACGATGGTGTGGACTATGTTCCCATGAGTACCTCGAAAAACGCCTTAATCCAATTACTCAATATTGCGGGGACAGGCCCCATTTTTGGTCCTATTATGGGAGCCTTATACGGACCCGCCGCCTTTGTTTGGATTGTGATTGGATCCATTTTTGCCGGAGCGGTTCATGATTATCTAATCGGAATGATTTCCCTCCGTAATCGTGGAGCTCATTTACCTGCATTAGCTAGCAAATTTTTAGGTCAAACGATGAAATACCTTGTCCATATTCTAGCCGTCTTGCTCCTTCTATTAGTTGGGACTGTTTTTGTCATTACTCCAGCTAGTCTACTTCACGTGTTAATTGATGGAAAACTTGCGTTGGGTATCATTATGATCATCATTTTTAGTTATTATATTCTCGCTACTCTTCTACCAATCGATCAAATCATTGGACGATTATATCCATATTTCGGTGCCTTGTTAATTCTAAGTGCAGTTGGTGTCGGTGTCGGTCTTGTCATAACTAGAGCGCCCATTCCAGAATTGTCCTTTACCAATTTCCATCCTGAACAAACACCGATCTTTCCTCTTTTATTTT
Source organism: Bacillus subtilis (assembly GCF_008764245.1). Lineage (GTDB taxonomy): Bacteria > Bacillota > Bacilli > Bacillales > Bacillaceae_C > Lederbergia > Lederbergia ruris. Next base: position 60,769 of record NZ_VTQV01000002.1, on the reverse strand, counting down.
TTACGATTACATGTGGAGCCTTATCAGGGTTTCATGCTACCCAAACTCCGATTATCTCCCGCACTATCCAAAAAGAAAGCCAAGGCAGGAAAATATTTTATGGGATGATGATTGCTGAAGGGATCATTGCGATGATTTGGGCTGCAGCAGCGATGAGCCTATTTGATGGGCCCGGCGAATTGAATGAGCTCTTAAAAGTAGGCGGACCTGGTGCTGTTGTCAACGAAGTTTCCACCTCTCTACTTGGCGCACTTGGTGGGACACTTGTCGTACTCGGAGTGGTTGTCCTTCCGATTACGTCTGGCGATACTGCTTTCCGTAGCGCTCGGATGATCATAGCTGAATATTTAGGTTTAGCGCAAAGGAAATTATCCAGTCGTTTATGGGTCGCCTTTCCTTTATTCATCATTGCTTTCCTACTTACAAAAATCGATTTTAACCTGTTATGGAGATATTTCAGCTGGGCGAATCAATCTACTGCAGTAATTACCTTATTCATTGGTGCCATGTATTTGTATATTGCGAAGAAAAATTATTGGATCTCGCTCATCCCTGGCACCTTTATGCTTATCATGGTTTTCACTTATATTTTTCATGCAAAAATTGGCTTTCATTTACCGATGAATACTGCTTGGATTGGCAGTCTGATCGGAACCCTGATTGTGCTTATTTTATTTTTTCATATTGCAAGAAAAGCACGAGAAAATAAATGGCCGATTGAGGAGAAATTTTCCAGGTAGAATACAGACTCAAACTTATTTTTCGTAATTTTGCTTTCCTTTTAGTAAAATAATTTTAGGAAGGAGGTTTATCTTGTGGAAAAGATTCGTATCGATGAAGTCCAACAATTAATCAATACTTTTGCAACAGAACAAGTTTACATACATTTAGAAACAACGAATGGAGCGTATGCTTCCCATAATGACGAAACATTTTTTTCAGCTGGAGCTTATATTCGCAATGCTGAGGTTTGTTACGAATATGGAAAGATTGTCGGGAATGGCCCCTATCGGATCGGTTTGAAACTCGCAATCGGCTGGATTTACGCGGAAGGCCTCACCCATTTTGAGTTAGATGAAGAAGGAAGATTACTTCTTGCCGGCCATGGATATGATGGAAAGCTAGCCGTGGCCTTAGAAATCAGCAAAACACCATTTAAATCTTAATCGAAGGAGGGCTATTTATGGAAAAAGAACGTCACGTTTTAGTTGTATTCCCACATCCAGATGATGAAGCCTTTGGCGTCTCCGGAACGATGGCAAGTCATATTCAAAATGGCACACCTGTTACTTATGCTTGCCTTACTCTCGGAGAAATGGGGAGAAATTTAGGGAATCCCCCATTTGCTACAAGGGAGTCCCTTCCTGAGATTCGCAAAAAAGAACTGCAAGCCTCCGCGAAAGCAATGGGCGTCACGGACTTACGGATGATGGGTTACCGTGATAAAACATTAGAATTTATTCCTGACGAGGAATTAACCAATCTTGTCTTTGACTTGATTGAGGAATTGAACCCTTCTCTCGTCATCTCCTTCTATCCTGGATATTCTGTTCATCCGGATCATGAAGCAACGGGTCGTGCTGTTGTACGTGCAGTGCGCAGACTACCTAAAGAAAGTCGTCCCAAGCTTCACTGTGTAGCTTTTTCTAAGAACCATGAAGCTGAAATTGGTTCACCAGATATCGAACATGATATTAGCGCCGTTTCCGAACAAAAATTTGGCGCATTAAAAGCTCATCTTTCGCAAACGGTATGGATGTTGGCAGATCTAGAGAAGAAAATGGCGGAGGAAAAAACAGGATTACCCGAGCACTTTCTAACAGAGCGCTTTTGGACATATCCTTGGGATCGTGACAATGTTTTGTAAAAACCGGTGGAGAGATTTTCCACCGGTTTTTTTGCGGTTGAAAGATTACAACTCCACCGATTCAATGAACCATTCGGAAATTCATGCTTTCAGAATGTCGCTTAAGAATTCCCCATGCCAAAATCCAGTTATGATTCGAATACCTTTTCCCCTGTAAGTGCATCAACAAAAGCATGGCAATCTATCATCCAGGTTGGCTTTAGTGTTTTTTTGACTGTATCGTAAACATAATAGCGTTCGAAAAAGATGTCTTGATCAAGAATTTTTATAGCTTCCTCCTTTGTAATCTTGGGCTGTGGTAAAGGGAAATTCACCATTTCATTAAACAATTCACGCTTATCTAATACCTGGATGATCATATTATTCTTCGGATCATATATAAATTTGACTTTGTCGAAAAACCTGCCCAATGTAGCGGTTGGGGTTACTGTAGCTTCCATATATCCATAACGCCGCTCCATAGTGACCACCTTCCATTGGCCACTTTCATTTGGATAATGGGTTTGCATATAGCCTGCCATAATCTTTAAAAAATCGCACCTTTCACTTGCTGATATTGGTAGAATATCCGGATGGGATATTTGAACACTCATTTCCTCCTCATTCACAATTTGCGAATTTAAGAAGGCTTTCCAATGTTCACCGATCGCATCTTTAGACATTGACAGTTTCTGGACGGGTGCGTCCTGATCCCATTCCAGCACAAACTCATTTTCGATTGTATCTACAAAGGCCTCCTCTACCCCATAAAGCAAGCGGTATCCTTGCTCTTCCAAAGTGCCAAAAAGAACCATTTGCTGCTCTTTAAACTCGTCAACCTTCTTTATTTCCTCTTCCCTTGAAGGTTCTATAGAAATCTCTTGATAAAGCTTAGGAAAAAAGCCTGATAATGAATAAAAGACAACACTTCCCTTTTCATTCACCTTTATTTCAATATAGCCAGCGGGAGAAACTTTTTTGCTATTTACGATGGATGTGAAAAAATATTGATGGCCATCCTTCTCCTGTTCTTCACGTTTCAATCGAAAATCAACTTCTTGCTTTAAACCCGTTTGTGCTTCAATCCAAGCTACAACATCTTTTAATTTTGCACTTGGTAGTAAAGGTGGTTCTTGGCGACGATCGTCGCTTTGGACAACGATGAAACTTGTTAAAAAGCCGTAATCCAAATTCACCTCTGCATACACGGTTCCAGGTGGATTCAGATCATCGATCATTTCCATACCTGGAGGAAACCATTCCATTTCAAGTCGATATTCGGTTGTTTGAATCGGAGAAACTTCTCTTCGAATGGTTGTGCTTTTCAATTGAAAATCTTCTAATGACCAGGTGCTACTTATACTATCTGTCCATTTTTCCACGATACGACTCATTTAATCACCACCAGTACTAACTACGTGCTAATGTCACCATTAGTTTCATCCTAATTTTAAAAAGGCCCCCTGTCAATTAGACAAGAAGCCCCTTCCATCAAATATTCTCCTGCTTCAAGGCATCGATAATATTTTCCTTTTTCACTTTGGAACTGGAATATAACATTGCAATTCCAACAATGAGAAAAACAGCTACCACTACATATAATAGACTTAACCACGGGAGAGTGAAAGCATAGCTAAAGCTGTTCATCAACGCTCGATACATTAGATACATAATAGCAATGCTAATCGGCAATCCATATAGCAAAGCTTTTAGACCATAAAAAATACTTTCATAGTTAATCATTTTATTAAAGCCTTTTGGTGTCATTCCCATTGATTTCAGCATCGCAAATTCACGTTTTCTTAGAGAAATACTTGTAGAAATTGTATTTAAGATATTTGCAATAGAAATGAGCGTGATTAAGGTAATAAAGCCATAAGTAAAGACGGACATGAGCAAAATCATTTGTTGATTATCTTGTCTATCTTTATAGTAATTCTCTACATAATGGCGAATATTTTCTATTTCTTCGATCTGCTTCTGGGTATCTATAGGGTCTTTACTTTTTAAATAAAGGGATGGAGAATTTTCCTCTTCTACTAAAACCCCATCACCTAATTGATTCAAAGTAGATTCAGAGACGATTAAAACAACATTAATAATTCCACCGTTGTCGAATACCCCCATTGGTTTCTGATCAGTCAATGCTGCAATTGTGATTTGATCTAATTTTTCTTCTTTCTCTGTCTCCCAATCTTCAGTGTTCAGACTTAGTTTGTCCCCAACTTTTGCGTGTATGTTTTTTGTTTCCACATACCTCCCCGCTTCTTCATCCTCATATTGAATGGTATTGATTGCAATCGCTGATAAACTATTTTGGAGTTGTTCATAATTCGCTCCAACTTGATCAGCATAAGACTTTAGGCTTTCGTCATTCAGAGCGTAAAGGTTGATATAATATTGATATTTACCATCCTTAAACTGTTCTTTAAAGTCGGCCGTTGTCTGCAACTGGTCTCCTGCCATATCTTTGTCTACCCAAGAGGTGATACTTTTGTCAGGCACATCCTTTATAATGTTATACTCTGTCACATCATCCATTGATACAATCGATTGAACAAACTGGTCATCTCCCTCATGCCCTAATTCGATATAGATATCATAATCGGCACCACCTACTTGGGAAAGTTCAAGGGATTTCTTCAGATTATCTGTGAAGAAGGAGACAGAAAGAAATAGAATAATACTTATCACTAGGGAAAAAACAGTTGCTTGATATCTACGCTTATTTCTTTTTAAATTCTTTAAGCCGATTTCCGCCTCCATTCCGAACATTTTCCGAACAAGCTTGGAGGTTTTTACCGCTTTTCTCGTTAATTTCAAATCCTTTGTTTGGCGAATCGCATCAATCGCGGAAATGCGCGAGGCTCTTTTTGCTGGAATAAAGGTTGAAATGAATATCGTTAAAATGGAAACGAGTACAGCAACCAGGATCGATCCAAATGTCACCGTTACCTCTAGCTTCTCACTTATGCCGAGAGCCCCTTCGATCATCTTATTGATGAACATAAAAGTAATCCCCATTCCGACAAGGCCGGCAATAATCCCAATAGGAATACTAGTAAGGCCAATTACCGCTCCTTCAAAAAAGACGGAATTTCTTTTTTGCGTTTTTGTGGCTCCAACACTTGAGAGCATACCCAAATGTCTCGAACGCTCGGCTACAGAAATAGCAAAAGCGTTATAAATCAAAGAAACAGAGCCAACAATAATGATTGTCATAATGATCGCTGATAAAGTATAAAGTGTTGTCCGCATGCCCCCGTTTTTTATTATCCCGGAATAATTCAATAAGTCATAATTGAATTCGTATTGTTGATCTTCAATTTTATTGGCTTTAGCGAACTTCTCTGTATCAGCAAAAAGAGAACCTTTTAGCTTTTTTAATACAACTGATGTATTAACTTCCTTCATTTTTTCTTGATCAAGATAGGAAAGAATTGTATAGCCAGGTGCCCAGGGTTGTTCCCAAGTTGGCCGCTTGATCGTCCCGACAACTGTATATTCTTCCGTCTTTAAATCTACTAATTTTTCCTCACTCTTACCATTTTGATCAGTCATATAAGAGAAGGATTGATCCAATGGTTCATTGATTTCTTCATCAAGGGCATGGCGCTTTCCAACATCAAGCTTTAAGACATCACCGATTTTATAGTCTACGCCAGCCCCTTTCTTAATCTCATCTGAAATCACTACTTCATTTGCCTTTTGTGGATAACGCCCTGAACTCAATTCAATCGGGAATTGTGCAAAACCTTTTTCATTATATTCTTTTATAAACAGATAGGGCTTGTACGGATCCTTACCACCTTCCAAAGTGGCATAGCCACGATCTTTCGATAAAATGACTTCTTTTGTATTAGGATCTTTTTGCACGGCTTCAAGCTGTTTTTCGTTCAAATCGTGATAAAGAACATGCCAATTCCCTCCCTCCGCAATCGTTTGTCTTTTCAGCAAATCCATAAAGGAAACGCCGATCGTAGCAACAGCGGTTAACATCGCGACCGAAATAATGACACCAATAATCGTGACAAGTGTTCGCCTTTTATTTTGTTTTAAATGTCTGATTGTCAATTTGTTGACAATATTCATGGACGAACCACCTCATCTTTGGTGATGTGACCATCTTCAATGGCAATCACTCGATCCGCTTGCAGGGCAATCCGCTCATCATGTGTAATCACAATTAATGTCTGGTTGTACGTTTTATTAAACATTTTTAAAAGGTCAATGATTTCACTACTATTCTTGCTATCTAGATTCCCTGTGGGCTCGTCCGCCAGCATTAAGGCTGGGTTACATATTAACGCTCTCCCAATCGAAACCCTTTGTTGTTGGCCGCCGGAAAGCTGATTCGGTAAGTGATTTAGCCGTTCTTCCAATCCAAGGCTCCTGACAATACCATTGAATTGTTTTTTATCCACCTTATGACCGTCCAGTAAAAGGGGCAAAGTAATATTCTCTTCAACAGTAAGCACCGGGATTAAATTATAAAACTGATAAATAAGTCCGATTTGCCGGCGTCTAAAAATCGCCAATTGTGTTTCATTCAAATCATAAATATCCGTGTTGTCGACAAAAACCTTTCCACTTGATGGTCGGTCCACACCGCCAAGTAGATGCAAAAGGGTCGATTTCCCAGAACCAGATGGTCCAATAATCGCCACGAACTCACCCTTGTTAATGGAAAAGGAAACATCGTCTAACGCCTTAACGGCGGTCTCCCCTTTTCCATACATTTTAGATAGATGCTCAATTCTTAAAATTTCCATCGTAAAACCTCCATCGTTTTAACTGTTATCATTAGTCTATCTATCTAAAATGACTTTCAGGTGACTGTTAAGTGACAAATTCGTCACTTTAAGAAGATAAGTTTATAGGGTTTGCATTGTAAAATTTGGCGTTGCCATAAATCAGGTGCTTATTATCCATTATGGGTTTCTTTGCTTCTTTATGGGTTTCCCCTTAACTTTATGGGCTTCTCCGATCCTTTATGGGTTTCCTTCACATTTCCTGATTCGGAAAAAATCATCTTATATAACCTGTTTGTACATTTTTATATGAAATTTTGTGCCTTTTCCTACTTCGCTCTGTACATCAATGGAACCGCTTTGGCTTGTGATGATGCCGTGGGCCATGGCGAGTCCAATCCCAACACTCTCTTCACTTCCGGTTTTTCCTTTGTAAAAGCGTTTAAAGATATAAGGCAAATCTTCTTTCATAATGCCTTTCCCATTGTCGGCAATCACTATTTCCGTAAAAAGGGCATTTTCTCCAAAGGTAATCGTGATGGCGCCACCAATCCTCGTATGTTCTACACAGTTTTTCAGAATGTTGATTAACGCCTCCACTGTCCAATTCAGATCGCCTTTAAAAGATACTTGTGGGTCGCCAGTGACGGAAACGGTTTGCGCTTTAATATCCATAGGAATCAGAACAGGCTTTAGGGACTTTTGAATCAATTCCTTTACATTGACCTGGTCTTTCTTAAAAATCACCGTACCAGCATCAATTTTCGATAATTTCAATAAAGAGGACACAAGCCATTCAATTCGCTCTAGTTGGACTTGAATATTGTGAACAAATTCTTTTCGTTTTTCAAAAGGCAAGTCATCATCACTTAATAAATCCGCCATCACGGTCATAGAAGTGATGGGTGTTTTCAGTTGATGAGAAATATCCGAAATGGCATTCGTCAACCGAATTTTATCCTCTTGTAAAAGAGCCCTCTGTTCCGATAACATTAAGGTCACTTTATAAATTTCGCTTTTTAAAATACTTAACTCGCCTTCACGATTATCACGAACATCGAGAGAATAATCTCCTGCGCGAATTTTTCGTAAATACTCGGACAATTTTTCGATCTCACGATATCGCCAGCGAGTCATAATAAAGCTGCATCCCAACAATAAAAGGACTGTCATAAAGATCGTGATCACTGCGGCGGGAGAAATAAAACTCCCGATTACAACCGCGATGACACTAATACATCCTATCCCCCAGATGAAAATTTGAATTTCACGATTACGAAACATCTTCAATCCCCAACCTTGTATCCTAAACCACGAATGGTTTTAATCATTTTTGGTTTTTGCGGATCATCTTCTAATTTTTCACGCAGTCTTTTGATATAAACTGTTAATGTATTATCATTCACAAAATCCCCAGCCACATCCCATATTTGCTCTAGGAGCTGATTGCGCGATAGAACTTGGCCAATATGATTGGCGAAGATTAATAACAGCCGGTATTCCAGCGCGGTCAAAACTATTTCCTCACCATTTTTATATACCTTTCCTTCTAGAAGATGAATGCGGATATTCTCAATGTCAATGAATGAAGTTGACTTCGGCTGCTTTTGATATCGGCGTAATACAGATTTAATCCGCGAGAGTAATTCGCGAATCCGAAATGGCTTTGTGATATAGTCATCCGCCCCCATATCTAGTCCCATCACGACATTCACTTCGTCATCAATCGCGGTTAAAAAAATAACAGGGAGATCCGCATCCTGCTTCGCCAACTCGCATAATTCATAACCACTTCCATCTGGCAAAGATAAATCGAATAGACATAAATCAAATTCATGTCGTTTTTCAGTTAAGAGCTTTTTTGCTGATGTAGCATCATAGCATAGCTTCGTTGAAAATTGCTCCTGCTTGAGTGAGTATTCTAATCCTGATGCAATTGTTTTATCATCTTCTACAATTAAAATATTCATATATTCACCAGTCCTGTCCCACTTCATTATTTATGAAAATATTCACTTTCTCCTAGTGCAAATAAATCGTTTCATATTATAATAAAGAGTAGAATACAATATTAAAAAATCGGTGTGTGCCATGTCAAAGTAATATGGCCTCACCCTATAGTCAAAAAGAGGGGAAAAATTGAATAGAAGAATTCTTAGTAAACAAATAAAAGGTTGGATCCGAGAAATAATGGAGACAGTCCAATTACCTATGCCTATTAAACAACGATCTACAGGGGTCAATATGAGTTATAACTTCTTAGACAATCTTATTTCCTTTAACCCGACACGTTTAATCCACTCTCATAAAGAAATGTGTCCATCAATTCCATTTAGAAGTTTTGTTCAAACCTTGACACTTCATGAATTAGGACATTCTCTTGACCGTGATGCTCTCTTTGCCTCTATCCCAAAATCCTATCATATTTATCAAATAAAAAAAGCCCATCCTTACTCAGAAAGAAGGAAAAATATGGAGCTTTTTCAATGGGATCTTGAAGAGCATGAAATGAACTACGTTTTTGAAGAAACAGCCTGGCTTAACGCTCGCACACTTAATCAAATCTATCAAATTGTAGATTGGCCGATAATGGAAGAAGTAGAATGGAACAGCTTACTAACCTATACAGCACAGTATAATCGAGATTTGTTAATTTATCATAAACTGAAAGTGGCTATGGTAGAGCCAATCGCTATTTAAAAACTTCTTTTGCAAGCTGATTTTCGCTTCGATTTCTTCTATCGCTTGTTTTTTATGATGAGAAGGAAGCTTGCCCCTTTCAGTATAAAAAGAAGATGTCTCATCGGTCAAATTCACGATGATGGACATCTTCCCTTTACTCTGATTCAAATCCGAAGATCATTCAATTAACTTCCTTATTGCTTTTGCTACGCCATCCTCTGAATTTGTATCTGTTATATATCGACAAACCTCTTTAATCGCTTGTTCAGCATTTCCCATTGCAAAGGAATGTCCAACTATTTCAAACATGGAGAGATCATTATAATTATCCCCGATCGCCATTGTATCTTGAAGGGAGATTCCTAATTTTTCCGTCCATTTTTTCAAAGCTATTCCTTTTTGTGCTTCGCTATGACCCACTTCTATATTATGGCGTCCAGAAGAAGTAACATGAATGCCTTCAATTTCTTTCAATCGCTCGCTTACTGTTAATAATAAATCCTCATCCATAGAAAAGGCGAGGAATTTGTAAATATGACAATTCTTAGCTAGAAAGATTTCTTGATATTGATCGACAACCCGAAGAGAACTATGTGTAAATCGCCTTTTCACTGAATCACGGATTTTATCCACATCCTCTGAGGGGTTGGCTGTATGATAAATATCTACAAGGGATTGGATCCCTAACTCTTCATCAGCTGTAAAAGTCCCTTCAGGTGTGTACAATTCGAAATACATGCCCACTTCGTCAAATACTTTGGCTACTTTTTCAGCCGTTTCTCCATCCATCCCAATAGAATAAAGGATATCCCCTTTACTTGAGCGAATTTCCGCCCCATTCACACAAATAGCCGCACAATCAATTTCTTCTTTATCTAATACATAGCGCGCTTCTTCCCAAGATCGTCCTGTAGCTACTAAAAATTCGATGCCCTTTTCTTTCGCTAATTGGATCGCCCGCTTATTTTCCGCACTAATCAACCCTTGTGAATTTAATAATGTCCCATCCATATCTGATGCAATACATTTTACCATGTTTCAAGCTCCTTTAATCCTCTTATCAAAATAATCATAGCGAATCTAAAGCAGCAATGCAAAAATCCAAAATATCTTCCATCATCTACTTTATCATTCCTTTACAAGTAATTTCTTCTTTTCATTATATTGCCAGTATGATTATGTGGATTTATTAATAAATATACATTAGAATAGAGAAGTAAATTTATAGATATGAAAGGTGAACGTTTTGAACAAGAAGACTTTTTCGTTAGGCAATTTTCTATTATTTTTAATTCCATCTTTAATTGGGATTTTTCTATTTATGATTCCTATTCCTTCTTCTGAAGGGGTAACCATTCCAATTGCGGTTTTATCTGATCTTATTCAGGATTTAATCGGGCCAGTTATTCCAGCTATTATGGTTTGGATTCTTTTATTCTCCTTAATTGGCACAATCATCGCAAAAACAATAAAACCAGCTTTTATAAAAAACTCCCCCTTCTTTACTAATTTATTTGACGTCCATCCTATCTGGGTGGTCGCTAGAATACTCGCTTTTATTTTTGCTGTTATGGTCTATTTTAAGATTGGGCCTGAGGCAGTATGGTCTAAGAGTACTGGAGCCAATTTGCTATATAATTTATTGCCGGTTCTTTTTGGGGTATTTCTTTTTGCTGGCTTATTATTACCTCTTTTATTGAACTTTGGTTTGTTAGAGTTATTTGGGGCTTTAATGACGAAGGTTATGCGACCGATTTTTAAATTACCTGGTCGTTCTTCCATTGATGCTTTAGCCTCGTGGCTAGGAGATGGTACAATTGGCGTGTTGTTGACTAGCAGACAATACGAAGAAGGTCATTATACAAAACGAGAAGCAGCGATTATTGGGACAACTTTCTCCGTTGTTTCGATCACGTTTAGTATTGTCGTCTTAAAACAAGTCGGATTAATGAACTATTTTGCTCCTTATTATTTTGCGATTACTTTGTCAGGTGTTGTTGCTGCGATTATTTTGCCACGCATCTGGCCGCTCTCCAAGAAAGAAAATACGTATGCAAATGGGAAAGAACAAGATGATACGTCCGAACTTATCCCTGATGGATACAGTCGACTGGGCTATGGTTTGGAACAAGCGCAAATACAAGCGAAAAAAAGTAGCAGTGTGAAAGGATTTCTTTCAGATGGATGTAAAAACATTATCGATATGTGGTTGGGTGTGACGCCTGTCGTTATGGCGCTCGGCACCTTAGCTCTTATCATTGCAGAATATACGCCGATTTTTCAATGGCTGGGGTTACCATTTATTCCTATATTACAAGTCCTAGGTATTCCCGAAGCGCAGGCGGCTTCCCAGACTTTTGTAGTCGGTTTTGCCGATATGTTTTTGCCAACTATTTTAGCTGACGGAATTGAGTCTGACATGACTCGTTTTGTCATTGCGGGCGTTTCCGTTACACAGCTCATTTATATGTCTGAAGTGGGCGGTCTGTTAATCGGTTCAAAAATCCCTGTTAATATGAAGGATTTAATCGTGCTCTTCCTTCTCAGGACGATTATTACCTTGCCGATCATCGCCGGCATTGCCCATATTATTTTTTAAATAAGAAAAGCGAAGGAGCCGATGTTGACTTATCGTAGGAAGGCACCGAAAGTTTGCTAGTCGCTGGGCGCTGGAGCTGGATCCAATATTAGCCCAAATTTATACTTTATTATTCTTTAAAAAAAGCTGGACCTATGAAATACTCATGGGTTCAGCTTCTTTTTGTATTGTTACTCTGTCTTTTGAGCTTTCTGAAGATAAGCGCGAATCATGAAATAGCTAATGTCTTCAGGTAATAATTCCTTTATCGGGGTTAATCTCGTTGTCTCGGCCTCATTTACCGCCTTTGCAATCAGTGGCTCAAATTCATGTGGAAGGAATTGATCCCATTGAACGGTCAGACCTTCTTGATCACATTTTACAATATGACTTTCTACGGTTCTTGTAGAAAGACCGCGTTTCGCCGCGATCTCCGGAATGTCCATCCCCTCTAGCAATAATTGGTATGTTATCTGATGGCTCGGTTCTTTTGAGCCTTGGGAAATGACCTCTTTTTCCATTGGGGGTGGAGAAAAGGCTTTTCTTTCGATCCCCTTTTCTTCACAATATTGTTGTATGGCCTGAAGAAATCTCTCCCCATAGGCCTCTAATTTTCGTTCCCCTACCCCTTTGATTTGCATAAATTCTTGATCATTTAATGGTAACCGCCCACTCATTTCTTTTAATGAAACATCAGAGAAGATAATATAGGGAGGAACCTTTTCTTCTTCTGCAATTTCCCTTCTTAATTGGCGCAGACGTTCAAACAGCTCATCATCTTCTACAATTCTAGAGATTTGTACTTTTTCTTTACGTAAAACAGGTTCTTTCCCCTTAAGAATATCGCCAGCTCTTTCCGTTAACATCAGGATGGGATAGGTACCATCTGTGGGTTTTAAATAGCCTTCTGCAGTTAAAAAGTCAATAAACTCATTGACCTCTTTTTGTGATTTTTCCTTCATAATCCCATAGGTTGATAGGTTCTGAAAGCCAAAGTTTTTCACCTTTTGACTAGCTGATCCTGTTAACACTTGGGCAACCATTGTTTTCCCAAATCGTTCCTTCATTCTACGAATACAGGAAAGTACCATCTGGGCATCCCTTGTTACATCAATTTGTTCACGTTCATCTGTGCAATTGCCGCATTTTCCACATTCGGGTGGGTCTTCCTCTCCAAAATAATGAAGAATGTATTGTTGCAGGCAAGATTCCGTATGTCCATAAGCGACCATTTTTCGCAATTTGCCGTATTCATTTTCTCTTCTCTGTTCATCCATATCGGATTGCTCAATTAAAAAGGATTGAATATGGGTATCTTGGGGAGCAAACAAGAGAATGCAATCACTTTCTTCCCCATCTCGGCCCGCGCGCCCAGCCTCTTGATAATACGATTCCATATTTCGCGGAATATGGTAATGAACGACAAAGCGGACATTTGATTTATTAATCCCCATCCCAAAAGCATTTGTCGCAACCATCACCGTTACATCATCATATAAAAATCGTTCTTGCTCTTCGTTTCGTTTTTTTTCTGATAAACCTGCATGGTATCTGCCTACTAGTACCCCTCTTTTATCCAATAATTGATAAAGCCTGTCTACCTCTTTTCTTGTGGCCGCATAAATAATACCGGATTGTCCTTGATTTTTCTCCAGATAATCCATTAAAAAGCGATCACGATCCTGCCCTTTCACGACTTGAAAATGAAGATTTTCCCGTTCAAAGCCTGTCATGACAACATTTTCATCTTCAATATGAAGAAGCTCACAAATATCTTGCTGAACTTGTGGGGTGGCAGTTGCGGTTAAAGCAAGGACTACCGGTTTAGGTTGAATATCATTAATCAAACGTTTGATTAGTAAATAGCTAGGGCGAAAGTCATGTCCCCATTGGGAAATGCAATGCGCTTCATCAATAGCTAAGCAAGAAATATGAATGCTGTCCATGATTTTTCTAAAAGAAGCAACTTCTAATCGTTCAGGTGCAATATAGACAAGTTTATACTCACCGTTATAAACATCGGCAAGCCGTTGCTGGATTTCATCATTAGAAACACCGCTATTAATATAGGTTGAAGGAATACCGGCCTTCTCTAGGGCATCAACCTGATCTTTCATTAATGATATTAGCGGGGAAATCACAATGGTCACACCCGGTAACATCATTGCCGGAATTTGATAACAGATGGATTTTCCCCCACCTGTTGGCATAATCGCAAGTGTATCCTTTCCCGTTAAAACCTTTTGAATGATTTCCTCCTGCCCTTTTCGAAATTGATTATATCCGAAATGGGTTTGAAGCAATTGTTTTCCTTTGGTCAACAATGAACGACCCTCCAATTAAATAGATAAGGATAGTATACCAAAAATAAGCCTTCCTTTTCAGTTTAAGGATCGGCAATGTGGGGAATATAGGAATTGAATCTTTATGTGGGCTTTTACTGGAAGAATAAAGTTTAGGTTGATCTTTGCTCAGATCTTCACTCTTTTTTTAGCACAGTTTTTAGGGTGTAGACGGAAATGATCAGGGCAATAATGGATATCGATAAAGCGAGCCATAACATACACATAACCTCTTTTCTTGTAAATTTGGAATAATTATTATATACTAAGAGTAGAATATGGGTAAGGATTAGAGAGGGAAACCCCCTCAAAAATCCTTAGATGTGTTTTGAGACTTTCGCTTTGCCGAGCGAGGGTCTTTTTCCTTTCTTCGGCTGTTTATAATTGCGACAGTTAAATTAATAACAGCAACAATTAGATTCACAACAGACGTTAGGGAAATTAGCACATCCTCCATACCTACTCACCCCCTTTCATCAGGGGATATATAGTATAGCCAGTCCGACAATGTTCGTCAATGAGTGACTGGAAGCGCATTCCAACTTAAAATGCCTGGTTTCTCCTATTGGCTAGGGAAACCGGGCACTTGATTTATCTTTGCTCTCCTTCTGTTTGCTGAGCATTGAATGTCCAAGTCAGATTAATAGAGTCTCCTTGGAATTGGTTTTGATCTTTTCCATTATCGACAAAGTTAAATTTCACAATGAGATCATCTGTATCTCCAGCAGGTAAGCCTTTCTCACCCAATAGGGGATAGAATATATGTTCATTGACGGCTTCCGGTTTCATATTTTTCAATTCAGCTAAAGTTGTTTCATAGATGACTTCGTCAAGCTTGTCTGCATTATACAAAAACTCGACCTGGATATGTTCGCCAAAGTCTTCCGTATTATCCCCGTTGGCATCGTTCACCGTATAATCTGTTTCTAGCAAGACTTTTCCAATATCAAGGGTACCGTTATTTTGCAGTTCAAAGTCACGGATAAAAGAATCTCCTGGCTTCATCGTGTCTACATTAATAATCTCTGTAGGGGCAACCGCAAGATCCAAGGTTCCTGCCGCAAACGTGTTATTCGTTTCAACACTGTCACTAAAATAAGCATAGGTACCTCCCGCTAATAATGTAACCCCAAGTACCGCTGACATTAGCCCCATACTTAATTGCTTTTTGATATCCATCTCCATTTTCCTCCCTATGTTTAATTTATGTTAACATCTCCTATTCATATAGAGATGTGACCACCACTTTTAATCATTTTGTAAATGAATATTTGAATAAACAGCGATTTTCTCACTGAATATTTACTGCCATTTTTCCATCAACCGTTTAGCATTGGTCTCAAGAAGATGATGGGCATTCTCTGATATTTGCCTTTTTTCTTTATATTGATCGAGTAAAGGCTTGAAGCTAGTCATATGCTTGACCACTTTATCGGCCTTCTCTTGCTCTTCAAAATGAGATACTGCTGTTAAATGAATCTTTAGGGCATGAGGAACTCGATCATCCGCAAATTCCCCTTCCTCTGCCAATTGCTCAACCAAACTTTTCATACTGTCGGCACTAACCTCAGGATCCAGTTCATGGTCCGACCTAACGATAAGCTGGGGCTTGTTCTCATCGCTTTCCCTCGATGTAAAGGAAACATCGTTCTTTTGTGTATTAGGCCCCGGATTCATGACAAGGAAGGAAATAATACTATCTAATTCGTTTGCTTTAAAATACTCTGTTAAATCAAATTCATACCATTCCCCTTGTTTCGTCACAACGGTACTTGATAATAGATCTGATCCGTCAGGTGCGTTATTCCATGTGATGGCGGACTCATCCCAATGATGGTCTGTTTCATAGATGTTGATCGTCCTTTCTGGATCACTGTTCACACCCTTCGCATATAGCCTGAGTACGACAGATTCAACCTTATCACGATCGATCTGGCCCACATCGAATTTCAAGTATGACTTACGTCCATAACCAGATATATCACTTTTGACAACTAATGAAGGGTCACCTCCAAAGTTTTTATTAGCGGAACCTCCACTTTGGACATAGGCATCTGCAATCGGGATATAAAACCCTTCCATATTCTCAACCAATACCGTTATTTCTGTTTTTACTTTGGCATCCCTTACACTTTCTGCCGTTATTGTCGCTGTTCCTTCTGAGACAGCTGCTATATAACCATTGTCAGTTACCGTAGCGACGGAAGGATTGCTGCTTGACCATTTGATTTCTTTCATCCAAGTATTCTCTGGCAACACTTTTGCGTTAACAGCAACACCAAAATTTGTTGAGTTGAGATGTATTTCATCTTGATCAAGAACAATTTCAGTAGGTAAAATTTCCTCTGGAAGCTCGCCTGCTTTTTCATCAATTTTGAGTTTCAACGTATGTGTCTTCCCTTTTGAGCCAGATACATCAATGTCAATTTCTGTATACGTTTCTTTTTCTGATACTTTGATCGTATCGTCTTGACTAATAACTTGTAAGCTGATTTTCCCAAGGTCAAGTTTGATTTTATCTTGGGTTTGTGTTGGGTCAGATACCGATAATGTTAATTCGTCGCCCTTTTCTTGTACCATGACAGAGGACGGCCCATACGAACGAATCATACCCACTTTATGTGGTAAGGTTTCGAAAAAGTTTGCAGCCAAAATACCAAGATTACGTTCTTTCACGGCGTGAGCGTTTACACTGTTTTCAAGAATTTCGATATCCGGATTCTGCGCATATTGCTCTGTTTCCTCGGTGGTTTTTCCCGGAAGTAAGACATACTCGTAATCTGCTTCTTTAGGATTCACCCCATGATCAAATGCTAGGCTTAGATAATGTCTTGTTATCGGATCACTGGAACCATCAACATTAATATCGGACCAAGAACCTGTTCTCGATTCACGCAAAGCGGAAACCGGGGAATTTTCTGGGAAGAAATAACCAATGTCTGATTTAGCGACATTCCCTTGTAAATGGGCCCATTTGACTTGATCCAATGATTCCTTCCATCCTGTGTCATTTGACTGTGTTTCCCCATCAACAATCAAACGATTATCCCCATTATGATTTAACTGCCGATTTTCAATAATGGTTTCTGCCTTTCGATCATCGTTACCCGTAATTCCTGAACCTACTGCAACGATCTCATCATCAAACATAAACCAGGATTTTTTACCTGTTAATGTGCTGTTTTCAAGATCAAATTCCATTCCTGCGGCTCCATATAATCCATCCATGGTTGAACCGCCCACCCACGTCTTTGAGCTAAAATAAGGTGACCATGATTCAAGTGGACTTCCCTTTGCTCCATCTGTCGTTGTTCCGGCGAGACGGAACATGTCAACTGTCGGCCAATAATCATGACTGTATTGCTTAAGGTCACCATTATATAAGTAGGTCATTCCGTAACCCGTGTGCCAACCTTTCGTATTTTCTGCCCCACTGTGTGTTCCCATTTCCATACTGGAGATCCGTTTGGATGACATACTAATCCCAAGCGCGAATTCCGGTCGGTGATGAACAACTCGATCCATTGCCGCGAATACCTGATTCTTAGTCATATCACCACTCGGTTCGATACTGCTATCGTTCATTAGATTTTTAGCAAGAATGACATCATAAATATTAAGGCCTGCAAAATAGTCATCAAAGGTTGTATCTGACTGAATCCATTCTTTCACCATGCTTTTTATTTCCACGGCTTGCTCTGGTGGAAGGCCTTCTGCCAATCGAAGCAGACTTAACGTAATTGTTCTTCCTGTTGTATGGTCGCTGGAGTTTTGCCTGGAAATAGCCCGGCCCCTCACCATATCCATCATGGCTCCTTTATACATTAAAGGTGCAAATGAATCCTTTGCCCAATGATAGACATTTTTAACATTCGGATCGGTTACTTCCCATGGTGTTTCCTGTAAAAGGGATAATAGATTAGAAAGCCCATCTACTAATACGGAACCATAGCTTCCTGTGTAAGGGACATGATCATGTTGAATGAAGGAACCATCTTGATAAAATCCATCACCGCTTGTTGTATACTTGAATTCCCGACTTAGCGCATCTCGTGCTTCCGCGATTTTATTCCCATTTTTTCCAACAATCCCTCTAACACTCACAATCAGTGCTTTATCCGTCCGATTCGCCCCTGTTTCAATCACTCCTGGAAAACGAACCCGATCCGTGGAATTCGGTACAAAATTGTCAATCGCCTTGATATAATCCGCCATTTGCGATTCAGTCAGATCGTCATACATCAAAACCAACAAATCTTTCAGTGCTGCTGGAGCGCCAATCTCCCAATTCCACCAGTTTCCATATTGAGGCTGGTTTTCGTTGTAGCGGTTCGCGTACATCCAATCTAACCCATTGATAATATCCTCACGCAGTTCCTCATTTTGATATAATTTAGAACCTTTCATAACATAAGCATAGGCCATATCTCTTAAGCGATAATAATTGGTTGAGATATCGTCTGAATTACTAGTACTAGTTAAATCGCCCCAGAGATGACCACGATCTTTGGAACGGTCCAATGTATCCCAATAACCTGTTTGCTGATCGTTTGTCACTTTGGAAGCTAAATTTTCAACATACGCAGCGATATGTGGATCATTGGGGTTATATTGATCATTCCCGGTTAAACGATTAAACCATTTCCCCCGCATCTTCTCATAGCTCTGCAACTCTAACTCTTCCCCTCCTGCGGCCTGGATTTTACCCATTGGTAAGAACATACTTACGATCAACCCTACAGTCAGAACAAAGAAAAAGGCTTTTTTCAAATTAGGCACCCCTTATTCCTATTTAAAATGGAGCCCCCCTGCGATAGAACTAGTTTGTTATCACAGGGTTCCATTTTAAAACCTTATTTCCACTTTTTGATTAAAGATTCGGAGTTGGACTTTAAAAGATTGTACGCATGGTCAGAAAGCAATTTATTTTCCTTCTGATTATCTAGTAATTGTTTAAAGCCTTCCATATGCTTTACTACTTTTTTACCTTTCTCTTGTTCTTCAAAATGATTCACAGCTGTTAAATGTAGTTTCAAAGAGTTGGGAGCATCGGCATTTGGAAACTCTTCGGATTGCTCTAATTGCTCCACTAGTTCTTTTATACTTTTAGCGCTCACTACGGGATCAGGTTCTTGATCCAATTTGACTACCAGCTCAGGGCTATTTCCCTCTCCTTCCCTTGATGTAAAAGCAACATCATTCTTCTGGGAATGTGGCCCAGGATTCATAATAAGAAAGGAAATGGATTCCTCTAATTCATTCGACTTAAAGTACTCTGTCAAATCAAATTCATACCATTCTCCTTCTTTCGTAACGATGGTACTAGCTAATAGTTCTGAGCCTTCAGGTGCGTTATTCCACGTAATGGTTGACTCATTCCATTGATCGTCCGTAACATAAATGTCTATTGTTCTCTCTGGTTCACTATTGACAGATTCTGCATAGAGCCTTAGTACAACAGATTCAACATGATCATGATCGATCTGACTTGTGTTGAATTTCAGATATGATCTCCGTGCAAATCCGGGTATATCACTTTTGACCGATAACAAAGGATCGCTACCAAAATTGGTATTAGCTGATCCCCCATCTTTGACATACGCATCAGCAATCGGGATGTTAAGCCCTTCCATATCTTCAACTGTTACCGTTATTTCAGCACTTACATTAGGGTCTCTTACACTTTTCGCCGTTATGACCGCAGTTCCCTCTGATATAGCTGAAACATATCCATTGTTGTTTACTGTTGCAACGGTTGAATCACTGCTTGACCATTTGATATCTTTCACAGCATTATCTGGCAATACTTTTGCTTCAACTCTTGCTCCTAAATGAGTCCGATTAAGGTGCAAATCATCGAGATCAAGAATGATTTCAGAAGGTGCAACCTCTCCCGGATTCCAAGTTCTCAATGTCCAGATGTCGACATCTGGTTCAGGTAAATTCATTTCCTCTACTCTTTGCTCCGCAACATCAGAATGGCCAATTACCCATCTATCGAAGAACTCAAGAAGATTGTGACCAGAATATTTCGATGCCGCCACAACAAATTCATCAATTTTTTCTTGATTCGTATTTGGTAATTGATCGTCGGCCATTTCGCGGTAATGAGTGTGTAAATCTGTAAATAGATCCCACCCAAATGCAAGCTGAAGCTGGCTAAATAAAACGAGTTGTTCATAATGTCCATTATCGCCGTATTTCTTATCGGGATTTTCACTATTTAAATAATCAAAAGCGCGTTCGAAATAGTCCTTTCCGTCCGTTTTAGTCAGCAGCTCAGACGGGTTTCCGAATTGTTCCTGTATATATAATGAATAGACATTGGTAAGAACTTCATTGGCATCTCCAAACAGCCAAGGTCTTTGCTCATATTCATGACCTAACTCATGCCAGAATCCCCAAGCTTTAGTTGTAAGATAGTCAACATCGACCAATTGTTCTGCAAGATTGTCTGTTAACATAATCGGATAGCCCGCATGCATGGCTCCACCTTTAATTTGTCGATCTGTTACATAATAATAAGGAAGTTGATGGGCCTTATTCGGCATCGCTTTATCGGGAGATAGTCCAGCTAACTCATCATAATGTAAAACAATTGAATCCCATGTATTCATTAATTCTTCAGGATTTGCCAACTCCTTTATCACTTTCGAAGGAACTACGAGGTTAATCCGATCCGATTTTAATTCCGCAAATGGTGTAGACGGAGCCTTTCGCATCTGGTCCCATTCTTCCTTCGTTGTTTTCCCTAATTCATAATAAGGGGCTTGGACAGCACCGCTTATTTTCACCTTTACTTGTGTATCTTCTTTCGGCTTCATCGGGATCAGATAGATCATACCACCGTATGGACTACTGACCCGGTTAATACCTGGATCAAGTTTTTTATGATGGACAACGAGTGGTACTCGCTTCCATTCGCCCAGTCCTCGTAGATCATCATCATGAGAGCCAATTTGAACGGTTAAATTTTCCGTTCCCTCTGGAACTTCGACCTCAACAACTTCCCCTGGAGTCGCATACAATCCCGTGCTTATCCAGTTTTTACTCGGTAAAGCTCGAGTGTACATTGTGTCCGGAAAATCAAAGTCAACCTCGATCTCTTTTCCATTAACGACTTTCGCATCTTCCGAAACTACGCCTGGAAAATCATCCGCGTAAATTGACTTCGCATTTCCCTCATCAAGTGTAAAATGACTAAATTGAAAATTGTACAAAGCACTTTTGTAAGGGCTCTCTTGTCTTTTCATTGGAAATGATGCCGGTTCCAATGCTTCTGATTCTTGAGTTGCCCACGAATATAAGTCAGATTCAGAGGACAAGCTTTCTAATGCTTCAATCACCACATCTGACAATAATTTCTGCTTCCGATTATCATCTGCATCAGCATCCCCTATTTCGATATCATCAAGCGTGATGCTGCCATTTTCTAATTCCTTAGCTTCATGAAGCCGATTAAGCAAATGCTGGTTGTAAGCATCCTTCTCTGTCATGGTTGTAGGCGTGCTATAAGCAGATACTCCTGAATTCAATAAAGACAAGCCGACTTGATTAAGAAACTTTTGAACAGCAAAATGTTCGCTTAATCTTGCTCCCCTGTAATTACCGACGAGTAATCTTCTTTCAAGTGGCGTATCTCGTGTGATCCCTACTAAAGAGCCGCCATTTTCGATTACTACCGCTGTTCCACCATTTTTGATGTATTGATTTAGAGAAGGAATATCCTCTTCTGCTATCGATCCATCAATAATGGCTACCGTCTCATTCTGAGGATCCAAATTTGCAGCCGCCCAACTATCTACTTTTGTCACCTCAATCGGAAGAGAAGGATTAACTGAAAAACCAGGAACTGTTGTCACCAACCTAATTTTCTTATCCTCAGATTGAAGTGCTTCCTCATAGCGATTTGTGTAATCTCTTCCAACTCCATTGTTTGAGTTACCTTCATCCGTTAACCACAAAAGAATATTTCGGGCGAAAATTCCTTTTTCATTTTCATGGGGTTGAGAAAGATCAAGGTATTGACCACTTCCGGCAACAACTACACGACCTTTACCGTAATGAGCAGCCGCTACCGCTGAAATGGCCTCGGGTGCCACAACAGGGAAAGATTCTGTTCCAGTCGCTGCCACCCCACCACCTGAATAAACAGGGATACCTTGTAAATCCTGATAGAGTATAGCTAAATCTTCCTGTAGATTTTCTGTTAGTTTGATAGGAACATCCAATGGTGAACCTCCCCTTTTTGTTGCGTCCCCTCGTTTTTCTGCACTAGCGGAAAGGGCAACGGAACTAAATACTAGGAAAACAAGGCAAATTTGCGTAATCCTTTTTATCAACATACATCTTCTCCTTAATAAAAATTTCCCCCTTAAAAGTAAGTGCTCCTATCTATTTTTCAGAAGGGGTCTAAACCTCAATAAACTCATTTCTTAGCAAGTAGTCTATTGCCACTTCTTAATCAATGAATTCGCATTACTTTTTAAGACGTTATAGGCGTATTCCGGAATTTGCTCTTTATCCTTTTGATGATCGAGTAATTGTTTAAAGCCATCCGTATGTTTAATCACCTTTTCCGATTCACCCTTCTTTTCGAAGTGTTCCACAGATTTCAGATGGACAGATAATGGATGATAGACATTTTCAGGTAAATTTGCTTGATAGGAATCAAGTGTGTTCAGAAGCAGTGAGGCCGAAGCATCCTCAACATTTGATTCTCTTAACTCCCAAATTGGTACCTCAGGATCAGGTAAATCCAGAGCATCTACTTTCGCTTGCCCATTGTCCGTGATACTCCAACCCCATTTTTGGAAGAAGGAAACCAAGTTATAACCTGATTGTTTCGATGCCATGTAAAGAAGCATATCTTTCTTTTCTTGATCCGTTGATGGAAGTACCTTTTCATCCATTTCACGATAGGCAATATGCAGATCCGTATAGAAATCCCATCCAAAGGCCAGCTGAAGTTGTTTAAAGAACACAAGTTGGTCCATCAGTTCGAGATCTGTGTATTTTTTAGTTGTGGAAGGATCGGCAACAAATTCCAAAGCCCGATCATAATGGGATTTTCCATCATTACTTTTCTCAATCAGTCTTTGTACATCGGTAAACTTCTCTTGAATATAAAGGGTATAAATATTAACAGAGACTTCGGTAAGGTCTCCCCATTTCCATGGGTTTTGTTGATATTCATGACCCATTTCATGCCAAAATCCCCAGCCTCGTTCCAAGGCTAACTTGGGATCAACCACATGGGATGCGGCTGGATCAATCGGGATCATCATTGGATATCCGGCATGCATATACCCTGCACTGATTTGCACATCTGCAACATAACGATGGGGCCTGTCCAAACTTTTATGTGGTAGGGGCAGTGCTGGATCAATCCCGACAAATTCGTTGTAACTTGCCGTCACTTCGTCCCAGTGATCGATTAATTCTGTAGGGTTTTCCATTTGCAGTAGCGTTTCTTTAGGTAATGTAAAAATTACATGTTCGCCAATTAATTCTCCCCATGGTGCTGGATTATTCTTGATCGAACGATGCCACTCCTCATTCGTTGTTTCTCCTTTCACAAAGGTCGGTGAGGCAACGGCACCACTAATATTAATTGGTGCTTTGAATCCTGACTTTGCTGTTTTCGGAATTAGATACACCAATCCGCCGTAAGGACTCTTAATTTGATTCGTACCTGGCTCAAGTTTTTGCTGTAAAGCTACCACCGGCATCCGATTCCATGTTGGTTTTCCTGTTAAAACATCTGTATGGGACCCGACCTGAACATAGAGGTCTTCGACTCCCTCTGGCACGTCAATCGTGATGATTTCTCCGGCTGGGGCATAAAGTTCTGTACTCATCCAAGTACCTGGTGGATAGCCCATCCGTAGATAACCTAAATCGGCATAATCGAAATCAACGACAACCTCTTTATTGTCAATCACCTCCGCATCCTTAGATACAGGTCCAGGGAAATGATCAGCATAAGGAGATTTTTCCCCGTTTACATCAAGGGATGCCTCATTCACCATATAAGCCAAAAGAGAACTCGAATATGGATACTCCCCCTTTTCAAAAGGCCATGTTACTTCAAAATCGGTTAAATCAGATTTCATCTGTTCAAGTAGAGGATGCCCCTCTATTAAACTGCCAATTGTTGCACTCACAACTTGGGCAATAATCTCTTTCTTTTTTTCGGGGCTTGCATCATCCGAACCAATATTGAGAGTACTAGGGTCCATTGTTCCCTCTTCGATCGCTTTTGCTTTATCAATTAGAGTTGGGACAAAATAATTTTGGATTTTTTCTAGCTGCATTTGTGGATAAATCTCTGTCTTGGTGGTTGCAATAATATTTGTGAGAGAAAGACCTACTTCATTTAGAAATGTTTGTATGCCATAATCTGTAAGTCTTGGGGTACTATTTTCTTTTGCCATCCATTCCTTTGGATGCCCTTCCATTACCCAACCTTTTTCACCGAAGATGACAGCTCCACCTTCCCTAACATAATCTAGTAAAGCCTGTACTTCTTCTACCGAGAGTGGTTGATGAAAGTTATTAACGAAAGCAACTTGATGTTGCGATGGGTTAAGATTTACTGACTGGAAATCAGTTACATATTCTATATGAATCGGTAAATCCTCACTCGCGGGTATTTCCCGATTCGTCACTACCGTGATTTTTCGCTCTCCCTTTAACGCTTTTTCATAGGTTGGATAGGTAGAATCTTCGCGATCCTTTTCTGTCACCCATTTTAAAATATTGGTTAAAACCTTTGTTTTTACAACATCGGCATTGGAAAAGTCAAAGTACTCACTCAGCCCCGCTGCTACTACTCTTCCTTCTCCATATCTGGCCGCTCCAACAAAAGGAACAGAGTCTGGATTAACGGCAACAACAAAAGCATTATCGCCGATCGCGCTTATTCCACCTGAATGTGAACTTGAATAAACAGGAAAACCATCCATTTCTTCATAAAACACGGCAAGATCGTCTTGAAGCTGTCCTACCTCCATATTATAGAGCGTTGCCGATTTCGCGGATGTTTCGGCATGGGCCTTCGCATCCAACACTGCCATCGGGGACATATACCCAACCAAACTTCCGGCCAAAACCACTGTCATCCATTTTTTCCTCAAGAAAATCCCTCCAATGATCATAATAGACATGATGTCACTACCAGTGAAGTAATAAATTGCAAATGATAGGCTCATGATGTTGTAATGTCATTACCACCTAAAACATAAATGATTATTTCTCATGGATCCCTCCTTTTCATCCTATATATTGAAACGCTTACAGTAAATATATTTTAGTATACATGATTATGCAATCATATTGGTAAAAAATGGTAGTAAATAACTAAGGGAAATTTGGGTTTATCCCTATAAAGTCATTCATTCCATATGATTCCGTGAAATATTACCTATAAATACGTATCTAAATCCAATTGTTCTGTAAAAGGCTATTCGTCTTCAGAATGGAATAGCCTTCTTTTACTGACTTACCGTCTTATACCTTCACTTTTCCACGAATTTTTTCCAATATATCGGACGTCATGTTCTCTAAATCATATTTTGCATGAAATCCCCATTCTTCCCGCGCCGCAGAATCATCAATGGCATTTGGCCAACTATCAGCAATCGCCTGGCGGGCAGGATCGACCTTATAATCTAGCACAAATGTAGGGATATGTTTGCGAATTTCTGCCGCGATCACTTCTGGTTCAAGGCTCATTGCAGCAATATTATAAGCATTACGATGTTTTAGTTTTTTTGGATCCGCCTCCATTAATTGCACAACCCCCTGAAGGGCATCAGGCATATACATCATATCCAAATAGGTGCCTTTTTCAATAAATGACTCATATCTCCCTCTCTCAATAGCGGCATAGTAAATCTCTACTGCATAGTCGGTAGTACCACCTCCAGGGGGTGCCATACAAGAGATAAGTCCGGGAAAACGGACTCCGCGTGTATCGACACCATACTTCATATGATAATAATCACATAAGAGCTCACCCGCCACTTTGTTAATTCCATACATGGTGGTTGGCCGTTGAATAGTATCTTGTGGGGTCTGTTCCTTTGGGGTCGAGGAACCAAAAGCCCCAATAGAGCTTGGTGTAAATAATTGGATGCCAAGCTCTTTGGCCGTTTCAAGCGCATTCATAAGCCCATTCATATTTAAATGCCATGCTGCAAGTGGCTTCTGTTCTGCCACTGCCGATAACATGGCCGCTAAATGTATCACGACATCTACTTTGTAGCGTTTAGTTATTTGAAACATCTTTTCTCCGTCGGTTACATCCAAAACCTCGAATGGCCCCGAATTTACGGCTACATTCGTTTTATCGTAACGAATATCGGTTGCAATCACATTATTTTCCCCATAAAGCTTCCTTAAGAAAATGACTAACTCTGTTCCAATTTGGCCAAGCGCACCTGTGACTAAAATTCTTTTCATGCAAACTCCCCCCCTGAACAAGTTCGTTAGATGATGCCCATTTCCTTTCCAACCTTCTCATAAATCGCAATTGCCTGATCAAGCATTTCCTTTGTATGGGCGGCCGTTGGCATATTCCGAACACGACCTGTTCCCTTTGGTACAGTTGGAAAAACAATGGATTTTGCATAAACCCCTTCTTCATATAGTCGTTTACTGAATTGCTGTGTCTTTTTTTCATCCCCGATCACACAAGGGGTAATCGGTGTTTCACTATCCCCAATATCAAAGCCTAAATCCTTTAGTCCCTTTTTCAGATAATCGCCGTTTGCCCAAAGCCGTTCATTTAACTCTTTGCTATCCATTAAGATTTCGATAGCTTCTGTTGCAGCTACAGCATCCGCAGGTGTTACAGCAGTTGAAAACAAGAAAGGACGGGAACGGACCTTTAACCAGTCAATCAACTCCTTCTTCCCTGCAACATAACCGCCGACTACGCCAATCGCTTTTGAAAGTGTCCCCATTTGAAAATCCACCTTATCTTGTAAGCCAAAATGCTTTACAGTACCAGCTCCACCACCAAGTACACCTGATCCATGGGCATCATCGACATACGTAATCAGGTCAAACTCTTCCGCAATTTCTACAATCTCTGGTAGTTTGGCAATATCCCCATCCATCGAAAAGACGCCATCCGTAATGACCATGATCTTATTGTATTGGCCAGATTCCTTTGCTGCTTGCGCTTTTTGCCGTAAATCATCCATATCAGAATGATTCACCCGAATTATTTTCGCCTTTGACAAACGACAACCATCAATAATCGAAGCATGATTCAGCTCATCAGATAAAATCGCATCGTTTTTATCCATCACAGCTGAAATCGCTGCCATATTACAGTTAAAACCGGATTGATAGGCAATTGCCGCTTCTGTTCCTTTAAATTCAGCTAATCTTTCTTCCAATTTCGTATGGATCGATAAAGTGCCATTAATGGTTCGAACTGCTCCTGCACCTACTCCCCATTCTTTTATTGCTTCAATCGCTACTTCCTTTAAACGGTTATCTGTGGCTAATCCTAAATAATTATTAGAGGATAAATTGATCAACTTTTTGCCATCGAGTTGAATTATCGGTCCATTGGGACTTTCGACAACATCGATTTCGTTATAAAGCCCTTGATTTCGTAATTCCTCCAAATTCTTCGTTAAAAATTGGTTTAGGTTCTGACTCGTCATTCCAATCCCTCCATATCATCATTATATTTTCCATGTCAATGCATAACACACATATGTCCTCTACAAAAATACAGTTAACGTCATACAACTACTTATTTATACACATACTATACCACGCACACAAAAAATGTCCACTCATACGAGACAATTTTACATAAAAAAATAGAGGGATTTCATTCCCTCAGAAATTCGTATTCCTATGGTATTGTGGCTATTATTGCTGAGCTTGTGCATCTTTAATGCGAATTTCCGTTTCTTCCTGAAGCTCTCTTAAAAAGGTATTAACATCTATATCTGACGTTAGAAATTCATTTAATTGTTCACTTAAGACCGTTTTCGCAATTTCTTCATATTTAGACCGGCCATCTGGCGCTGGAGGCGCAGGATATTTATAAAGGGATTCCATGTTTTTGTCAGCTAATAAAGGATTACGAATATCTTCAGCCATCGAGAAAAATAGTTCATCGGTATAGACTGATTCCTCTGGATAGCGTATCTTATGGGCCACCTGTTCATTGCTTAATAAAAATTCAATCACTTTGAAAGCCTGTTCCTTGTGTTCACTTGCCGAGGTGACTCCTACCCAATAACCATCCGAAAATGCGGATACATCGCCTTGATCTTTCCATTTGGGAAATGTGACAATATCCCAATTCATTCCTTGTTCCTGTGCTTCAAGCAGACCGGTCCAGTCTAGTCCAAGAAAATACATTGGAACCATGGCTAACGTTTGTTCTGCAATGAATTGATCAATCGCGCCATCCCCATGAAGCGGATCCCCTTGTTGAAATTCATTTACTTTTTTATAAGTCTCTAAAATATCTTTTATCTCCGGAATGGTGGTGAACTGAGGTTCATCTGTATCAGCATTCACTAACGTAATCCCTAAAGGTGGAAATAAATAGCGATCCGGTGATGGCATCACCATTCCCGTATAATAGGTACCGCTTCTTTCTCCTGTGACCTTAGCGGCAAGTTCAATTACCTCATCATACGTCATATCATCTGTTGGATAATCGACACTGAATAAATCAAAAATATCTTTATTATAGTGTAAGGCCGCCTTATTGTGCATATAAGGGATTCCCCATAGTTCCTCTTTACTCTCCGAAAAAGCGCGGATATGATCAAGGAAATTTTGATCAAAACGATCGATATTTTCAAAACCATATTTTTCGATCAACTCTGTCATATCGTACGCAAGATCAACTTCTTTAATGACAGGGATGTAGCGAAAATCAGGGCCCATCACAATATCGGGGATGTTACCACTTGCAAATTGTTCTTCAAAACTATCTTTATATGGCATAATCGGGATGAGCTCCAATGTCACATTGGGAAATGCCTCTTCCACAGGCCCTTTAATGGCCTCGTTGAATACTTCCTCCCCCCGCCAATCATTCATTTTTAGGGTAATCGGTTGATCCATATCAATTTCAGGTAATTCCTCCACCTCCGCACCATCATTCGTATTTGACTCAGACGCATCCGTGGATTCATTGCCTCCTTTACTGCAAGCAGTTCCGAAAAACAATAAGAATAATAGACTAATCATCCAAAGCTTTTTTGTGTGGAAACGACTCATTCTCATGACAAATCTCCCTGTTTTCTAGTTTTCTTATACTTCCCGCCTAACATGACGTCATGACCAGACAACCATGAAAATGCTTTTCTATCGTCCGCCCCCTTTTTCTGTACAATTGTTGTAACCTGCAAGCATAATTTATACAGCGCTTACATCCCAAAAATATTGAAAGTAGTCCTACTATTACACTATGACCTGCCTTTTTCCTTTATGCCATAGACAAACTGAAAAAGGCTGGTTATAGCATTAAGCTCAGGAAACATCCGCCACTTTTGCCTTTTTCTGGTAACGAAAGGTTAGAAACCCATAACTAAAGGCGCCTAATAAAAGTAGGCTGGTTAGCCAATAAAGCCATCTAAGTCCAATAAAGTCTAATACAATAAAGCTAATTAACGGTCCTAAGGCAGAACCGAGATCCACCACCAATGTATAGTAGGTCATCATTTTAACGGAAGTTGGTCCGTTTGCTACGTCTGCTGCTAGAGAATCACTTGTCGTAATAAAAATAGTTGCCACTAATTGAAAAGCAAAGACTAGAATTAAAAAAAGCGGAAACGGTAAAGACAATGGTATGAATGCAAAGAGGACTGCCCCTAGAATATAAGCCAATAAAAGCATAGGCATGCGCCCATTTTTTCCATCTGACCATCTTCCTATTAAAGGGGCCGTAAACGGATCTGTTCCTAATTTAACGGACTGTACAATTCCTGCAACAGCCGCTGCCCCCAAAGAAAAGCCTAAAATGATAAAATTTTGATCCATTTGATATTCCATTAGTTTACTAATCGTTGAAAAATATATTCCATAGACTACCAAGGCAACAAGCAAACCATTGAATAATATTTTTAATTGAGTTTTATTTTTTAGGATCGATCCTTTTTTATCTACGGAACGATTTTTTTCTACTTCACTTAGGGTGTTTGGAACAAAGCGAACTGCAAATGGTAGGGTCAAGATTCCTAATATCGCAAAAACAGTCGTAATCCATTGGATGCCAATCAAGTCTGCAAATAGACCACCAATTAACATCCCAAAGAGTGTGCCCAAGCCCCAAAGCCCATTGTAAAGGCCCATAAATTGCCCTCTTGTCTGGCGATCACTTGAAGAAAGAACGGTTAAATAGCCGCCTAAGCGAAGTAAAGACCAAGAAATCCCCCAAAGAATTCGCATGATTAGTAAAAGCCAAAAACCCTTAAGTGTCCCATATGAATAGGTTGATACAACTGCTAAAATCACCGCAATCAGTACCCCAGTCCGTTTGCTAATTCTTTGGTAACACCAACCTACAACAGAATTAATTGGTAAGCGAATAATCCGGTTTATCGACAAAATAATACCTACCTGCCATAATGCAGTTAATCCAAAAAACTTCCAATAAATAGGCATCACAATTAACAACATTTCATTTCCGAGAACACTAATCGCCGTAATGATGGCAATAATAATGACAGGGGCTTTATTTACGGCTTTTTTGTGCATAAATGTTACTCTCCCTACTGAATTGAATATAGGAGTATTTTAATAGTAAGATATAGCTTTTACAACCTATTCACGGAAAAAGGAGGATTAATCCACTCACCCTTTGCTAGATCTCGGGGCCGAATCATTACTTCACCATCATATACTTGAACATACAACCCTTGGCAACCATTTGAGTCTATTACCTTTTCATGTCCTTGTTCATCTGGGCCATAGGTGTTATAAATAGCACCTGAATTTGCCATAGCAAAGCGACCTTTCACAAACATTTTTGGGAAATGCAGATCCCAATGTGTATGACCTGAAAATAAGATTATCTGCGGATAAGACGATAATAAATCATGTAATTCCCGTGCTTGAAGGACACCATTTTGATAATAGGGTAAATCCGTTCCAGCTAATGTAAATGGAAGAGGCTGATGCAAAAAGACAAAAATAGGTAACTTCATTGTTTTGTATTTTTTTAATGTTTGTTCCAACCAGTCTAACTGTTCCTTACTCAATACAGCCGAATCCTTCGTTGGGGATCCTATTGGCCCCCAGCTTTCTGAACCAAGGAATAGAAAAGGAAAACCTTTGACAATCCTCTCATAATAAAGCTTCTCAAGGCCGGCAAAGTTGAGAAATCGCTCAATGGAAGGACGGTTCCCGTCATTTTTAAAATATTCATGATTCCCGATTGTAAAGAAGGTGTTAGAGGGGTAGAATTCCCCCTCCATCACCTCGCGCACTTTTTGATAGCTTTCTTCTTTCCCA
The DNA here is from genome assembly GCF_008764245.1 of Bacillus subtilis. GTDB lineage: Bacteria > Bacillota > Bacilli > Bacillales > Bacillaceae_C > Lederbergia > Lederbergia ruris. The sequence goes on along the minus strand of NZ_VTQV01000002.1, from coordinate 29,068 downwards.
TCACTAATCATATCGCCATTCACCACTAGAGCATCTGGAAAGGGATTGATCGCTTTTAGTTTGTGTAAGGCGCTCCGTAATTTTTCATGAGATTTCTTGTCCCCTACTGTTACCTGAAAATCACTGATCACGAAAAATTCCAAAATAGGTGTCCTCATTTTCTTCTCCTATTCGAAAATTGTCATCCCAAAGCTTTGCCGTTATTTACTCTCCTCTAGCAACTCACTGATCACAGGACTTTTCGTAATTTCCATGACTTTTCCACCTGAACGAATCGATTCGGTTGCTGCACAGCCTACGGCCACACTCATTCTTCCCGCAACAGGAGATGTCAGTGGTTGTTTATTGTGTAAAACTAGATTAATGAAGTCTTTGGTAATCTTAGGATCTGCGCCCCCATGACTGCCTTGCTCTTTTTTAATATCATAGGTTTGATCACTAAGTTCATTCCAAGAATTTGATTTTCTTGTTTTTACATATACTTTTCCTTCTAATTCGGAGTTTTCCATTCTCCCTTTTGTGCCAATAAAGACATAGTTTCGTTGATAATCTGGCGTAAAATGGCATTGAAGATAAGAAGCTTTAATACCACCTTCTAGCTCCATGATTAGCATATTGTTATCTTCTACATCAATTTCTTCACGGAAAGCACATTCTGTCAATGTATGAGGACTATATTCGGTACAAGTATCTTTCAAATCACATTCCGGACATGTGAGTGTATTCGGCATATCGCCGCCAAAGAAATCGAGACTTCCGAATGCTGAAACTCTTTTTGTATATTTACCTGTAATCCAATGAATCACATCCAAGTCATGGGAGCCTTTTTGTAATAGCAATGAGGTGGTATTACGGCTCAATCCATGCCAATCATGATAATAGAAATAACCACCAAACCCAACAAAATGTCTGACCCAAACCGCTTTAATATCCCCAATGATACCTGAATCCACAATGCCCTTCATCGTTTGATACATGCTCATATAACGCATATTAAAGCCGACCATCAAATGCTTTCCTGTTTCATTGGCGGTTTCAATGATGCGGTCACAGCCCTCTACGGTAATCGCTAAAGGCTTCTCACAATACACATGTTTCCCTGCCTTCAAAGCAGCTACAGCATGTTCTTCATGTAGAAAATCTGGTGATAGGACTGCGACAGCATCAATATCCTCTTGCTTTAGTAATTCACGATAATCCGTCGTCACAAAGGCATCAGGGTTTATCTCTTTCTTAAAATTAGCCAATCTGTCCTCTGAAATATCTGCTGCAGCCACAACAATCGATTCTCCATTAGGATCATGCCAATTTTTCGCAATCCCACTTCTTAATCCAGCTCCAATAATCCCCATTCTTACTTGTTTCATGTTTTTCACTCCCCTTGTTTTTTTAAAAACTGCATTTGAAACTATATTTAACTCCTTACAGGAGGCCGATCACAAATCATTACAACGTAGCACTGGAGTAGAAATAGCCGCCACTTCTTATCTTCTGCTTGCCACTCGATTTAAGGCCTTTTCAATCGCCTGATTCACTTCTTCTCGTAATTCAAATAGATAGCTAGCCTCTTGGGGATATTTTGTAAAACTAATCTCACCTTGGTACTCTATTTTACTAAGAACTTCTTCTTTTCCTTCTAACTCTGCAAGCCACTGGAAAGCCCGTAAATCCTGCAAGGCTTGATAAAAGACTTTTAATCGAATTGATGGGTACGCTTCTCCCTTTTTCCCAGGATATACAAGAAAGGGATCACCTGAAGGGAAGCCTTTTTTAGCATCTGTAATCTTGTATGGGTCAATAGGTTCCTTGGAAAATTGGCTATTATAAAAGTTATAGCCCCAATGAAGGAATCCTTCGATATCATATTTAAATAATTGTGTCGCTATCACTCTATTTCTTGCAGAGGGCATCGCTATGAAGCGATTGCTTACATCTACGTTTTGTGAGCAACAGTAATACGTCCAAAGACCAGGAACTTGGTGATCAATAAAAGGTTGGATATGGTTAGAAGCAACAACTGGCTTCGCAACCACTCCCTTTTCATAAAAGCTATAATTGCTTAAAGCATCAATAACATGAAATCCTTTTAAGTAAGGTGCCACTAATTCTTTTGCTTTTGAATACATCTCAAGGTTTTGACCACCTGGCTCATCCGAAATATGGAAATAAACCTGTTCCTGCTGCCAGTTTTCCTTTAAAAAGGCGGTTAATTCTGGTAAAAAGGCTTGTAAAAACGCCTGATATTCTTCACTATCTGCTTTCACATGCCAACCAAACTTCTTCGTTAATTGTCCATTCTCCTGCACCATTATTTTCGGGGTAAATTCCGCCCCCCATTGGGTAAATAAATGGGCAATCTCAATATATTGAATATGATGGCGCTCACATATTTCCAACCATCTTTTTAAAAGGGAGAAATCAAATGAATACTTTCCGTTCTCATACTCCATTTGTACTAATTGAACGGTTGTTCTTTCTCCCCCTACCTCTGTATCCAGCGGTTGGGTGAAAATGGGGGTCAAAATCATATTAATGCCGTATTCCCCGGCTGTTTGAATAAAGTTCTCCACAATGTTCCAATGTTCTTCAGAAAATGCCTCCACCTGATAGTAATCGGCTAAGCAATCGGCATGAAACCATTCCGTATGGATCAGCCTTTGGGCAGGGAGTTCATGAGGAAGAACACGAATTTCAACTGTCTCTTGGTAAAGAGATTGTTGTTCCTCATCTAAAACGGCAATTTTTATCGTCTGATTCCCTACAGCTTGGCTTCCCGGCTGGATATCGATCCAAATAGCATTCCATCCATCTGTTTCTAGTTGTACTTTTTCAGCTGTGATCGGCTCCAACAGATCGGGATATAATCCCGGTTCTATTGATAAATAATTGTCATCATGTCGGTCAGGATATGCCGGTAAATCAGATGGAACTTTTTTCACCTGGCTAAGTTTCATATCCACTGCATCCGCTTCCACTAGGAGCTGAACCGTCTTGTTTTCTAAACCTTCATACTGATAGGCTAATTGGAATGAATATAGCTCTTTTTGAAAGAGACTTATTCTATTTCTCTCCCATACCCGTGGTTGCTTTTTCGGAAAAACCTTTTCCAATGAATCTGTCAATTGGAATTGTAACATACACTTATTTACCCCTTTTCCTCTTGCGTAATTTTGGTTTTTCTTATTAATTCTTGGACAATATGAGGCTGAATTGTCCCTGTCCCCTGTTCCATAGCGTTGGCTGTACCACATGAACAAGCCCATTTCAGACATTCCTCAAGTGAATATTTCTTCTGCAAAGCATAAGCCATTCCAGCCACCATACTATCGCCAGAGCCAACTGGGTTTACAACCTGTACAGTTGGGATCTCGGCCTTTAGAAAATGATCGTTCCCCACTAGAATAGCTCCTTCTTTTCCAAGTGATACAAGTACATACTGTACACCTTGGCTACAAATCTTTTTAGCGGCGGCGATCATTTCGTCCAACGTTAAATCGGGTTGATTCATATATTTACAGAGTTCTTCTTTATTCGGCTTAATCAGGAATGGCTTTCCTTCTATACCTTTTTCCAGAGCCTCCCCACTTGTATCTAATAGAATAGGAATATGTGCAGCTTGTGCCCATTCACCTATCTCTCGATAATAGGAAGCGGGAATGCCAGAAGCCAAGCTCCCAGATGCAATAATCATGCCCGCTTCACTCATCAGCTGTTTTAAGACCTCCTCGAATTCTTCCTGTTCCTCTTCAGATACAACTGGGCCTTTTTCCATCAACTCTGTTTGTGTTCCTAATTCTTCATCTAGAAAGGCTAGACAAGTTCTTGTCTCACCCTTTATCTCAATAAAAGTATGCTCAAGTTCTTCTTGTCCAAGCTGATCCATAATCCATTTGCCATTATTCCCACCTAAAAATCCTGTACAAACTGGGTTCTCGCCTAACTTTTTTAAGACACGAGATACATTGAGTCCCTTTCCACCTGCTGTTTTTCTTCCAGGCTCTACACGATGCCCATGTCCAATTTTAAAATGGTCTACTTGATAAGCGATATCTACTGCTGGATTTAAGGTGACCGTTACAATCATTGACTTAACCTACGCTTTCTGTGCACTCTGGCACATCGTTATCTTACTTTCAACCACTTTCTTAAGATCCTCAATCGCTTCACTGAAATATTTACGTGGGTCATTTTCATCCACATGAGCAGATAAATAGTTTCTTAGCCCTGCAACATAAGCATTCTTTAATTCTGTTGCAACATTCACTTTACAAATCCCTAAACGAATCGTTTCATGTACCAGAGCGTCCGGGATACCTGAAGCCCCATGTAGAACAAGTGGTATATCCACCACTTCACGAATTTCTTTCAGACGCTCCAAATCTAATTTTGGCTCTCCCTTATATAAACCATGTGCTGTTCCAATTGCCACTGCTAAAGTATCAATGCCTGTACGCTCCACAAACTCCCTCGCTTGAACAGGGTTGGTATAAATCGCATCCTTCTCATCTACACTCATATCATCCTCGATTCCACTTAAGCGACCTAGCTCAGCTTCCACGAGTACACCCTTCGGCCGAGCATAATCGACCACATCTTGAACGATTTTGATATTCTCTTCAAAGGAATGGTGACTCGCATCAATCATCACCGATCCTACTCCCATATCAATCATTCTTTTAATATCCTCAACATTTTCATGGTGATCCAAATGGACCTCAAACGGAATGCTATACTTCTTCTTAGCGGCCTCCATGATTCCGATCAAAAATTCTTCCCCCACATATTTAACCGTTCCAGGTGTTGCGGCCAAAAGCACGGGGGATTGCATTTCCTCTGCTGTTTCCAGTACAGCCTTTGTAATTTCCAAATTATGGATATTAAAGGCAGGAATCGCATATTTCCCTGCTTGTGCTTGCTGAAAAAGATTCATTGTTGATGTTGCCATTTTACAGTTCCCCCTCAAAAGGATAAATTTGCACACCTTGAACAACTCGACTAATCACGCCTGTGGGGGATGGATTATCCGGTGAAATTCCACTATGAAGTGATTTTTCATAAGCAAATAATTGGGCGAAAATGACATAAGATAGTGCAAGGTTAATATCGTCTTTGTCAGATAGTGGGATCGTGACTTGATAATCACTATATTTTTCCACGTCAGCCTCTTGACTACCAGAAATAGCGACAATCTTCCCTCTATCTTCTGCCGCATAAATTTCTTTCAAAATATCAAGATCATACTTTCTTGTATATGGATGATTAGATAAATAGACAACGACCATCGTATTAGAACTTAAAATTGATTTTGGTCCATGGCGGAAACCTAAGGAGGTATCAAACATCGTTGGGAAACGCCCTGCTGTTAACTCTAAAAACTTGAGTGCCGATTCCCTGGATAAGCCTTCAAATACCCCAGAACCTAAATAAACAATTCGCGAAAAATCCTCTTCTACTAATTTCGGAATGAGGTTGGCGCATATCTCTAACATTTCTTTTCCGGCTGTGGAAACATCCAAGATGGTCTGTTCAAAACCTGGTTTGTTTTCGCTGAATAGATATAAAGCAGTTAAAACCATCGTCGAATAACTACTTGTCATTGCTAATCCCTTATCATTGGATTCTTCTGGAAGAATAAGAACAAGTTGTCGTTCCTTCCCTTGTTCCCTCTTAGCAAGCGCCCCAGCTTGATTACAAGTAATGGTAATCTCATAGAATTCATCCACAAGCTTTTCCGCGAGTTCCACTGCAGCCACACTTTCAGGACTATTACCAGAACGTGCGAAGGAAACTAGAATAGTCGGAATCTCTTTATCTAAAAATAAATAAGGATTGGCTGTTAGATTCGTTGTGGAAATCGCCTCAGCCTCCCACCCTTTATTTCGAATCGCTTGTCTAACATACGGATAAATCGTTTCTCCGATGAATGCGCTTGTACCCGCACCCGTAAAAATCACACGTGCATGCGGATGCCTTTGCCCAATGGCATGGAGAAATTGCTCCATTTTTTCCTTTTCCTTAGAAAATTGTTTGATTGTTTTTACCCATAGATCAGGTTGCTGCTCAATTTCTCTTCTTGTGTGAGTCAATTCTTTTTGAACTTTACTCAATTCATATCCTTCCTTCCGTGTAATGTTGTCATGACCAGATAATTCTAACACTACTCAGCGTTAAGTCAACTCCACTGAGTAGGTAAATTTGTCGCCTCGAGCGATAGTAGATGTGTATTCTACAACTGTTTCATGCTCAAATGTAAGCCTCTCAATTAATAAACTTGGCTCATTCTGACTGATTTGCAGTAACTCTGCTTCTTCCTGCGTCGTAGGTACTGCTCGGAAGCGTTCATTCGCTTTGGTTAGCTGCACCTGATATAAATCGCGGAATATCGTGTACATCGGTTGTTTTTTCAGTGCTTCTACTTGTAAATCTGGGAACTTTCTCACAGGCAGGTAGGAAGTCTCGTATAGCATAGGTGTGTCATCTGCTAATCTTAAACGTGTAATTTTATATAGCTGTTCTCCTTCTTCTAACTCCATCTTGATTGCTAATTTGCTATCGCAATCAACCTGTTCAAATGCTAAAACCTTTGTAGAAGGTACTTTGTTAATCTTTTTCATTTCTTCAGTAAAACTATAAAACTTTACCAAACTCTGATTAATGATTTTAGGCGAGACGTATGTCCCTTTTCCATGCTGTTTGTAAATGTAATTTTCCTTCTCTAACTCCTGCATGGCTTGCCTAACCGTTGTACGACTGACATTATACATTTCGCATAATTCACGCTCAGAAGGAAGGCGATCATGCTCTTTTAATTCCCCTGAATCTATTCTATCCACAAGAATGTCCATTAATTGATAATACAAGGGCAGCCGGTTGTCTTTCTGCATCATGATTCTCCTTCATTCCCTCACGTCATCTTGTCACTACCAGTGTATTCATTTTATCATTGTCTATGAAGGAATGGAAGGGGAAACGCTTTAAATTTTATTTAAAAGTCTTCTAGATGTTACTAAACTTTGAGTCTTTCCACACGATACCGACTTTGGAACTGAATTATCGAGCTTTTTCATGGGATTGCGCAACCCCGGCACTGAATTACGGAACCATATCCAGAAGGGAGCGTTTTGGTACCCCCTTCTAATAAGACTTCCTATAATGGCAAAGATTGTTCTAATTCATCGTAAATACTGTCTATATGAGAATGATCGAAGCATTTTAAATACAAGTCTTCTAACTGATCTTGTAATTCCTTTGCTTCTGCCAAATGTTTTTTCCCTTGCTTCATTTGTTCACGATATTTTGCTTCAATATGAGCAATTTCCTCCGCAAAAGCTTCATCTGTTCCCGGTGCTACTGTGAGTTCATACATATCAATGATGACATCTCCGGGGCGATCAGGAAAATATTCATGCGGGGCTGTACTATCAAAAACCGCCCAACCTAGTTCCCTTATTAAGACCATGTCCAGACTTTCTGGATCAAATCCGCATTGATAAATTTCTAAATCATACCCACGTTTTTCTGCCTCCGCAACGACTTTCTTTAATAACGTTGATTTTCCTGTTCCGGCTCGCCCTTTTAAGAAATATCTATTTTGCAAGCCTTCAGTAATGTTATCCACGAAATCAACAGCCCCTACGGGAGTAGCCGCTCCCAAGAAACGTCGCAATATCGTCGATTTTTTCGCAGTGGTTTTCTTCGTATTTGCAAATAAATTAGCAAGAAGACCTTCTGTTACTTGATCGGCTTTAGTAAAGTTCATTTTTCCAATGTAAATGCCTTCCCAATCATCATGTATGCGCAGAGCCTTCCCATATGCTTCATAAGCTTTTTCATATTGTTCATTCATTTTTCTCTGTAATAATTCAATTTCCGGTTGATTGGCTTCTAATTTTGCTGTGCGATCTTCTTGTTCAAGGTCAATCGTTTCCCATTCTGGCCCAACATACTCCTCACCTATGATACGTGGTGGATCCGCGTCGATCATCGCAAATCCTTTTTCCCGAATAATATAACCTTCAATTTGATCAGGATGATTGGCTCTGTGAATGATTTCAATTAAACCTGCATGATTTTTCCATTTATTTAACAACTGCTCCATTATCGCTGACTTTTCATTTTGGGATCTTCCAGTTAATAATAAAACCCGCTCGATATTCACTAAATTCGAATCATAGAGACTGTAGAATCCCTTGGCTGTATTGCCTCCTGCAAAATAGCGCAAAATCTTCCCGCTCATTTCATCATCTCCTATCTGATGAACTTCCTCCACTCTAGCCTATGCGATTATATGCACTTCTGACATACAACATGCAAAAAAGACGGCATTGTGCTTTCCAATGTCGTCTTTCTTCTTAATCCTCTCTTTTCCTTGAACGAGAAGATCGGCTTTTTTGGATGAATTGGATCGCTTCTCTCGTTTCATCAATTGAAGCAATCGCTTTTTCGTATTGCTGAGAAGCCACACACATAAAGAGAATATCGATTGCATGGAGCTGGCCAATTCTAGAAGAAGTTGCTCCGCTACGGAAAGTCGGCTCCTTCGTCGCCGAAATATATAAACGTATATCCGCCTGTTCTGAGACGATCGATGAGCCATATTTTGTCAGACTAATCGTCGTCGCATCCTGTTTATTAGCCAATTCTAAAATTTTTGCTACTTCATACGTATTCCCCGAGAACGAAATCCCTACGACTACATCATGTTCCTTAGCATTCGCCACAGTCGTCGCCGCCATGTGGACATCGTTGAACGCTGTCGCATTTTTGTTAATTCTAAGAAACTTTTGCTGGGCATCTTCCGCAATAATATAAGAAGCCCCTACACCAAAAAAGTGAACCGTCGGCGCCTTTTCAATCACCGTAATAGCTTTCGATAATTCATCTGCACTTAATAATTCTGCCGTTTCTTTTAATGTTTGGATACTATTCGCCGTCATTTTTTCAATAATCGAATACTTCGATTCATTGGGCTCAATATCACGAAACTCATGGGCGGGTTCCTTTTGTAAATCACCTGCAATGCGCAGTTTCAATTCCTGTAATCCTTTTAAATCAAGGGATTTACATAATCGTATGACTGCCGCACTGCTGGTTGAACTTCTTTTCCCTAATTCACTTGCTGTTAATGAAATAGACTCCCGAGGATTTTCCAACATATAAGTAGCAATCTTTCTTTCTGAAGGAGGCAATTTCGGCAGCATTTCAGATAACATGACTAATCCACCTGTTGCAAATGACATAGACTTCAATCCTAACTCAATTTTTTCATTTATGGGAAAATTCCTCATAACGACCATATATACAAGATCCTACCATTTTCTCTCCTTCTCTTGCAACTACGCTCTCTCCAATCGTAACCACCACTTTGAATCGACCTCTTCCAGATGAAAAGAGAGTATTCGCAAATGGAACTGCTTGGTTTTGGTTCTCAAGAAAGTTTTTATTTATACAGAAGATATGGCTGTCTTTGCTGTTGGAACTGTTCCACTTCAACTTCGCAACTTTCCAGAAACGCTTTTGTTTGACCTTGAAAAATAATATCACGTAGCTTTTTGGTTCCAGCTAATAGATCGAAAAAATACTTACCGTACTGTTGTCTGAATTGAAAATCATGTGGATACATTTCAGCAATCAACTCTATAATCGTTAAGCCCGTTTGCAAAGAGAAAAAAGATTTACGATCAACGATATGCAATTGTACCCCTTCACAAACTTCTCCTTGGTATTTTTGCACATTCGGTACATAAGAAACTGGACGGGCTAAAACGCCAGATAGTTGTTTCTGGTTGAAGGCTTTTGCCAATTGATATCCATCAATATAGGGAGCACCAATATACTCAAATGGCTTCGTCGTTCCTCTTCCTTCCGATATATTAGTCCCTTCAATTAAACATGTGCCTGGATAAAGAATGGTCATATCAATTCCAGTTGTATTCGGGGAAGACGGCACCCAAAACAGGTCGGTTTCATCATAATAAAATTGTCTTTCCCATCCCTCCATTTTAATAACCGTTAAATCACAATCTATTCCCATCTCATGCTTATAGAATTGTGCAATCTCACCGACTGTAAGCCCATGTCGATTCGGTATAGGATAAAGCCCAACAAACGAGCGCACATCTTCCTCTACTAAATTCCCTTCAATGGAAACGCCCGAAATAGGATTCGGACGATCGAGGACAACAAATTCCTTACCATAGTCGGCACATGCCTCCATCACGTAAGCCATCGAGTAAATATACGTGTAATACCTTGACCCAATATCTTGCAGGTCAAACACAATGACATCGACAGGATCAAGCATCTCTTTACTTGGCTTTTTCGATACTCCGTATAGGCTATAGACAGGTAAACCAGTATAAGGATCGATGGAAGATTCTACTTGTTCCCCTTCTTTGGCATCTCCACGAATCCCATGCTCAGGTCCATATAAAGCCGTCAAATGAATGTCTTGGTGTTCATGAAACAAGTCAATGGCTGGAATAAGCTTTTCATTTACTCCTGTTAAATTCGTTAATAAGCCAATACGCTTTCCTTTAAAAGCTTGGTAATCTTTTTCTAAAAATAAGTCTAAGCCAATTTTCATCCTCTCACCACTCTCTTTTAAACCTAGTTTTATAATTCATATCCTGGGATAAAACCACCTTTTCGTACGTTAGTTCCAGTTGGAAACTTTAGCGTTTGCGCATATTGCGTTCGATTTACACACCCACGTACCGTTCCTAACGCTTTATAATAATCATAATAGCGGAAAGAGGAAGAGTTCATAATAAACCAATAGTGGGACAACGCTTCTAAATACGTATCGAATTCCTCTGAAACATCGACATAGATATCAGGTACATACCCTTCCATATCTTCCCAATTCTCACTATGATAAATCCCGTAGTAATGGGGGGGGAGTCCCTCAAGGTCAAAACCAGGAAGACCTGCCTTTAGCTGAGCTGCTTGCACAATTTTGTAACAAAGGGCATGATCAGAATGGATGCTATTTTCCCAATGAGTAATTACCACATTCGGTTTAATCTTTCTTAATAAGGTTGCCACTCGTGTCACAATTTCGTCATTAAAGGTAAGCTCTGCATCCTTATAATCCAACGTAATCGTCTTTACGCCAAGTACTTCCGCAACCTTCTCAGACTCTTTTATTTTTTGCTCACGGTATTCTTCAACCGAGATATGAGGCGGATTTCCTTTCTCCCCCGCTGTTAAATGAACAAAAGTGACTTCATGTCCCGCTTTTGCATATTTATGGGCAATCGCACCTGCTTGAAGTTCTACATCTCCGCAATGGGCTCCTACTAACGCTAGTTTCATAATAATTCCTCCTAAAAGTAATAAAATCTACTGTTCATTGAACTATTTTTCTCATTTAAATACTTTATAACTTGTGATACCTATTTCCCTTTTTTAGTGAACTAACTTCATTAGCAGTTCTTCGCTCAATAGACGTTTTACGCAATTATCGATGATGTTTAGTCAATATTCTTTTTCATGACATGAAAGGTTCGAGTGATTTCAAACCCTGTTTTTTTATAAAGATGACCGGCGGCACTTTTTTCACCCGTCCAAAGAAACCAAGCACCATGCAAGCTTTGTGCTTTCATTTGTTCCAAGCACAGATTCAAAAGAATTTTCCCCAATCCTTTTCCTTGTTCCTCTGGCTCTACTCCAAATGGACCGAATCTATCAGGGACACCCTCGTATCCACCGAAAATGCAAAAGCCTACCACATTTCCACCATTTCTGGCAACAAGAATATGTTCCATCGGCAGACCTTGAAGAACCCCTTCTCTGATTGCACGTCCCCAGTCTGGGTTGAATTTCAGATTTGCAAACTGAATGACTTCATACAGGTCTTTATCTTCAGCAAGCGAAAAAGAATAGCCTTCGTTCTCCCTTTGTTTAATCAATTCTTTGACATTTTCCGGTATTTTGAAATCAACAATATTGCGATCCATGGCAACTGGAGAGTACAGTTTTGAAAATCCTTCTGCTTGCAAAAATTGATACGCCTCGGGATAGGCCTCTTCGTCAATACCAGGCATAATGTAGTTCGGTGCGTAAGAGGCGAAAAACAGCTGCTTCCGTCCATTTTCTTTCAAAAAGTTAGAAGCCTCTTTCATTAGTTGTGCCCCTACGCCAGACTTACGGTATTCTTTATCAACAAAGAAGAATGGGATCCATCCATTATCTGGCTCTAAATCAGTGTCAAACATTGGTAATAATCTTCTGACCGCATAGACGCATCCAATTAATTTGTCATTTTCAAACGCTAACCTCATCCCTTTTGGATCAAAATTTGCATCCAACAGGACGAGATTGCGAAAACGTTTAGGAGTAATAGGATCCTTCCATAAACTTTCATTCCATAATTTGATAATTTTCTTTTCGTCACCAGATTCGTAGTGTCGATATGTGTACATTGTTCATTTCTCCTTTCACAGCATTTTACTAATCTTTGTGTTTGGGATGATTGGACTTGGGAAATGACTAGCTAGGGAAGCAATTTTTCCTTCGACTATCTTTCTTCACTATATAGAGACAGCTTGATGCTTGATAAGCCCAAACTGTCCATAGAATTTTTTTATTTTTCTTTTGCCCAACGATCGTAAGCATCCTGGTGAATTTCTATATATTCATCAATTCCTAGTCCCTCGAGTGTTTCTATATATTTATCCCACCCAGTTTCAATTGATTCTGCTCCAGTGATAAATTTTGCCTCCATCTGTTCAAAGTACGTATCAATATCCGGTTTTAATGTATTGATCCTGTCCTGCTCGTCTTCCGTAAAATACACAAGCGGATACGGCATTTCGGCGTGAGGCAAAAGTTCATTTGCTAGATTTTTATTAATCTCGTGAATCGTTGGATTGTCTTCCTTACCAAAAATCTCCTGACTCAGTACCATCGGGACATTCGTTCCAACTCCCGGAGCATATTGAGAGTTTGTCTCCGTTGTACTTAAACCGTCTTTCGAAAGTAGTTTCCATTTCGTTTTATCCTCATTCCATTCATAAGATTCACCCTCAATTCCAAGTCTCGCTAGAATCGAGCCTTCCTCTGAGTAGGCATAATCCAACCAGCGCATTGTTGCCTCTGGATATTTATTTTCACTTGTAATGGCTGCTCTACCCCTGCGAACTTCTGGCATTTCAATCGTAAGTTTTTTATCATTGACCGAACTTGTCAAAGGTGGTAATGGTGGATACTTTAACGCTTCTGATGGATCTTCAAATCCAAGCATCACAATCGGCCATGTCGAGTAGATTCCCACCTTAGGACCTTTTGCGACAAATTGCTCCCAAGTATGAGAAAACATATCATTATCTAATAATTTTTCGTTATACAGATTATTCATAAAAGTGACATATTCTTTAAATCCCTCTTGCATGAACGCATAATCGACCTTACCATCTTTTTGAAAAATTCCATCTGACTGGATGACGCCAAAGTTCGGAAGAAGTCCAACCCGCAGATCCGCTGGAGAATTGGCCGTTAATGGAATGACTTCCCCCACATTCCCAGGGTCTTTTTCTTTAAAATCCTTTAATAGTTGGTATAAATCGTCGACTGTTTCTGGAGTTTTTGCGCCAATCTTGTCCATCCACGGTTTATTCATCCACATAATTGGAGTTTTCGATTGTGTTGTTGTGTCCAAGCCAGGTAGCGCATAAATATGCCCATCAGGTGCCGTAATGGATGGTTTAATTTCCGGGTGCTCCTCCATTACTTTTTTAAAGTTTGGTGCATATTTATCAATCAAATCTTCCAATGGAATTAACATTTCTTGGGTTCCATAACTTACTTCTTCTGCTGAAGTCAACTCCGCACCGTAAAATACATCTGGTAGTTCCATGCTAGCAAAGGCCAGCTGTTTCTTTTGTTTATAATCATCCGAGGGAGCGGTTTTAAATTCAAAATCAATATTTGTCTTCTCCTTCATTTCTTTGAAAAAGCCCATATCTTTCCAGTCAGGTTGCACAGGTGAACTTTGCCCCATCATCGTTAATGTAATAGGTTCCTTTACAATCGGATAACCTGTTTCATTAAAATTTCCATCTGCATCTTTATCCGCACCCGTTTTAGTTTCATTTTTAGCACACCCCGCTACTAAGGCCATACTGGTTAAAAGTACCGTCAAGTAAAATAACGCTTTTTTCCTTTTCTTCATTTTAATTTTCCCCCATAATATTTTATTGACATACTCCACTCTTGGAGCAATGTTCACCCTTTAACAAACTTCAGACGCTACCCCTTTATAGAACCTATTAGAACACCTTTCAAGAAAAAACGTTGTAGGAAAGGATACACGATTAATAAAGGGGCAGCTGATACAATCATGACAGCATATTTTATAATATCAGCAATCCTTGCATGTTCACTTAAGGCCTCTGCACTCCCACTTTGCATCATCATATCTGCCGTCATTTGTTGTTGAATCAAAATTTTCCTTAAAAATAATTGTAATGGGAATAACTTTTCATCTGAAAGGTAAATCATCGCCCCAAAATATTGATTCCAATGACCAACTCCATAAAATAATGCCATCACTGCAACAATAGGCGCAGACAGTGGTAATACAATTTGGAAAAATGTTCTGAATTGTGAAGCTCCATCCATTTCAGCGGCTTCTTCCAATCCTTTTGGGATCGTCACTTTAAAGAAAGTCATGGTGACAATAATATTCCACATCGCAGCAGCACTCGGAATCACCAATGACCAAATCGTGTTGACCATACCTAAATCTCTGACAAGCAAGTAAGTAGGAATTAATCCGCCTTCAAAAAACATCGTGAACACAAATAATGCCATGATGACTTTTTTTCCAATCAATTCTTGCCTAGAGAGTGCATAAGCTGCCGGTAATGTAACAGCTAAATTAATAAAGGTGCCTAACAATGTATAAAAAATGGTATTGCGATACCCGATCCAAATGTCGGTATTTTGAAATACACGCCGAAAACCCTCAAAGGTGATCCCTTTTGGCCATAACCACATTTGTCCAGAGTTTACAAAAGAAGGATCACTAATGGATGCGCTAATAATATAAATTAGTGGATACAGAATAATAATTATAAAAAACCAAACTAGGACCTTATTGCAAATATCAAAGATTCGATCTGACTTTGTTTGTTTAATTTCCATATCGATGCTCCTTTACCATAGGCTTGTCCCCGTTTTTCTAGCCAGCCTATTAAAGGTTATGAGAATAATAAAATTAATAACTGAATTAAATAAACCAACTGCTGTGGAATAACTATACTGTCCATTTAACAAACCTGCTTCATACACATAGGTTTGAATCACCTGGGAAGATTCCAGATTCAGTGGATTTTGCATTAATAGAATTTTTTCAAAACCAACAGACATAAAGTTACCCATATTTAAGATTAATAGAATGATAATTGTCGGTAGGATCCATGGAATATTAATATGCCTTATCCGCTGAAGTCTGGATGCACCATCTACTTTTGCTGCTTCATGCAGTTCTGTATCTACACCTGCGAGCGCTGCCAAATAAATGATTGCTCCCCACCCAAGATTTTGCCATTCATTAGAAAAGACAAAGATGGTTTTAAACCATGATGGTTCTGTCATGAAACTAATCGGTTCAAACCCTAAAAATTGGATAATGTTGTTCACAATCCCGGTGACTGGGTTGAGAAAGGCAATAATCATACCCACAAAAACGACGACTGATATAAAATGGGGTGCATACGTAATCGTTTGCGCTATTTTTTTAAATTTGCCTTCCCTAAGTTCATTTAAAGATAAGGCGACAATGATCGAAATTGGAAATAGCAATAATTGATATAAACTGATCCCTAATGTGTTCTTTATAAGATCCCAAAAGTAATGGGAATTGAAAAATCTCGTAAAATGTTCTAATCCAACCCATTCACTACCTAATATCCCTTTTGATGCGACGAATTTTTTAAAAGCAATTTGCAATCCATACATGGGATAATACTTAAAGACTAGGAAATACAGTAAAGCTGGGGCTAATAAAACGTACAATTGCCAATTTCTCTTTATTTTCCTTCGCTTCAGCCCATTTTTCTTTGGAATTGGGCCTACCGCAGTCATTTCATTCCCATTCAAACGGTGCTGTTGATTCATCTGTTTGTTGACAACTCCTTTCTCTTTTATATTGGATTAGCGACCAATCCTATAAATATTTTATTGATTTTCACGACGATCCTCCTCGTCTGAATAAACTAATTTCATATCCTAAATAACAACTGAGCCCATTTCCGACTCCGAATTTACCAATACCCTGTTTGTCAACAAAATACTTTTTTGTAAAAATCATCTCCTTCTTTATTACAGGCCAAAAGACTACAGTTATACGCTTACACAAAAAAAAGCTATCAACTAAGACTTGTCTATTAAATATCTAATTAAAGAATAACATAATCAGATAAGAAATGAAATATAATTTTGGTTTTTTATATATTTTTATGTTTTTTCATAACATTGCCGTATATTGTTTTCATGCTTAAGTCTGTTGATACACCAATAATTGGAATACAAACCACCATTCAAAAGTTTGAGCTTCTTATTCATAGTAAAAAAGTAACCACTTGACTGAATTTTCAATTCAGTAGTGAATTAATATTTTATTTGTATTATACTTTAATAGAAATTAAAATTCAAAAGGCAGGTGAGAACTAATTTATATAGAAAAATGGTGCGTTCATTCTTCCGTCATGTTAAAAGCGGGAATGAATAATAAGACTAGATTACAAGGAGAGGAAGTAGAATGAAAAGTAGCTTTTCGATCTTTACCTTATTTGTAGTTATTCTAGGCAGTATTATAGGATCATTTACTAAGGAATCACTCGCAATGAAGACGGATGAGAGCTCGGCATCCTATATTGATGTAACGACAATAACGGAAGATGGCAATACCGTAAAGGGTTCTCCAATGATTACAGCTGTTCCAGATCCTAACAAAGGACCTGTTAAAAGTGTCACATTTTATGCAAAGGCAAAAAATGAACCGGAGGATAATTATTATCCCTATATTACGCAATACTCTAATTTCTCGTGGAGTTGGCCGACAGGAAATCCCTGGGTTCCCGATGGAAAATATCATTTAAAAATGGTCATAAATTACTCCTCAGAGGAAGTAGAATCCATTACAAGGGAAATTATTGTCGATAATTATAGTGAGCCGAACGCACCAGCCTCTCCAAATGAATTAACTGTTCCATCTAGAACAACTTCTAGTGCAACCTTGTCATGGGTAGCATCCACTACAGTCCCTGTTTATAAATACATGATCTATCAGGATGGGAAACATGTAGCTGAAACAACAGAGACCTCTTATACCGTTGATGGATTATCAGCAGGTGAAAAATATACCTTTCAAATCAAGATAAAGGATATTTATGATAACATCTCACTCGATGAAAGCTCTGTCACCATTATCATTCCGTCAGATAACGAAAATGTTGATCCTTTACCTGTTATTGGTACAGTGGAGGCATCCGGTCCAAAAGGAGAAACACCGGGAAGTGACGGCTATTCTGGATTGATACAGTTAAGTGTAACAGCTAATGAAAACGTGCAAAGCGTAGAGTTTCTTGGAAAAATGTTGAATGATCCGGAATCAGCTTATCAAAAATTTCCAAAAGCAAATAAAGAAGGAGATACATTTTCTGTCCCTTGGGATACGACATCCTATCCTGAAGGAAACGCTATGATTAAAGCAATTGCCACGGATTCTGCCGGCCAGGAGAAGACAGTTACTAGTGTTTTTCTTGTAGACAATGTCTCCGATTTTGATACGGATCCAAGTTGGGAACCAGCAGATAGCCCACCTGCAAACCGGATTGTTGGCTATTTGGCTGGCTGGTCTACCTCTGGGTCTTTTAATATATTAAGAGATTTAGATGCAAGTCGATTAACCCATCTCAATTATGCATTTGCAGTGATCGGGACCGACCTTAAGCTGAAAGTGGAAAATCCGATTCAAGATGAAAAAAACTTTAAAGATCTTGCTTTGTTAAAGAAAGAATATCCACATCTAAAAACAATGATTTCAGTTGGTGGTTGGGGTGGTTCAGGAAATTTCTCTGAAGCAGCAGCGAACGAGGAATCGAGAACTATTTTTGCAGAAAGTGCTGTTGACTTCATGATCGAAAATGGTTTTGACGGAATTGACCTTGATTGGGAATATCCGGTTACAGGTGGGGGTCCTGGGACTTCGCCAAATCCGGCAGACCGCGACAACTTTCCACTATTATTAGAAGAGCTGCGTGAAAAATTGGACGAGCAAGGTGAAAAGGATGACAAACACTACTCTCTAACAATCGCAGGTGGCGCCACTGCAGCCTTTGCTGACAATACGCAACTTGGAGTATCACACAAATATTTAGATTATGTGCAAATTATGACGTATGATATTCATGGGACATGGGAGACAAATGCTGATTTTACAGCGCCACTATTTGACGATGAAGGAAAAACGTATAGTGTTGACAAAGCCATTCAGGCATATCTGGATTCTGGAGTTCCTGCTGACAAACTTGTGATGGGTATGCCGTTTTACGGTTATACATACAATGTGACATCAGCAGAAAATAATGGACTACGCCAACCTGTCAATGGAAGTGGTTCTATCACGTATAACAAAATAGTAAAAGATGATCTATTAAACAATGGTTATGAACGTTATTGGGACGATGGCACACAAGTACCTTATTTATTCAACAAAGATGAATTAATATTCATTAGCCATGAAGATGAACAGTCAATCGGGGTAAAGTCCGAATATATTAAAGACCGTGGATTAGGTGGGGCCATGATCTGGGAGCTAAGTCAGGATCATGGAAACGACCTGTTAGCAACTGTTTACAATGTATTAAAAGATCCCATATCGGACAAGACCGCAGCTGAATTGTTGAAACTTGTTGAGCAATTCGAGAGAGATGGAGAATTCGCAAAGGAGGAGCCTCCCCACCATTTAAAGGTCCATTTAACTGCAGTGGAAGTTTTTGAAAAGAAGGAGGATCCTCAAAAGGTAGTCAAACACTTGGAAAGCTTTAAACTGTTACTTGATCATCAGAAGGAAAACAAATCGATTTCTGAAAGAGCCTATAATAGACTCAAAGCCGAAACTGAATCTATTATAATGAAGTGGCAATAAGGTAAAACTTCAAGTGGGGGTTCTTTAATCCCCCACTGATTGGAAAATGATCTTAGGCTAAAGACGCTCCCCCCTCACGTCTTCACCTAATTGTTTTATTGTTCGTTGACCAATACGGTATTCTTCTCGACTTGATCGTTCATCTTTTGATCGTTTAATTGGAGATTATTCGTTGCATTCAAAACAAAGACAGCTAACATCCCAATATATAGTAGAAAGAAGCCAATCACCGTTAATGATAATAATGCTGTCACAGAAAGGATTTGAATAAATAAACCAATCGTATATCCTTTATACTGCATAAAATGCTTGATTGATTGATTCATGGCAGCAAAGGTACCCAAATCCTCGATCACAAGAAATGGAATGGCATACACTTGCGTCGCTAAAAAGGTTAAACAGAAATAAGTTTGAAAGGTTGCAAAGATAAAAATAAAATAACTATCATTGATTTTTAGGTAATACCACCATTCAGATATGGGAATGAGGACGGCAAGTAAGAAAAAGCCGCCTAATAGTAAGGCTCGCTTATAATAACGAAAGAAAAAACGGACAAACAAGGCAAGCGACGCCTTGTTTTTCGTTAATAGATGATGAATGACGGCATAAACGGCTACCGTAACCGGTACAAAAGTAAGCGCAAAAAAGACAATAGCCAAATGATAGGGAAGGATAAAAAGCACGGGGACGAGAAATAAAGACCAACCTATACTAACGCCCATGACCGTTAAAATATTGATAAAAATCTGATGCCCTGTCTTTTTTAGTAGCTTGCTAATCGATAGCATAAAGATCACCCTTCCTAGAATTGCTTAAATCCTTTGCTGTGTTTCCGGATCAAACAACTGCATTTTCTTTAAGTTAAAATATAAATCGGTTTGGGTAAGTGGTTTATATTTCGCATCTGCACTTACTCGGCCAGTTAATTGTTCATCTCCAATATCAAAATAGATAAGCAATTCTGCTCCTAAATGCTCGACCACTTTTAAATTCGCTTTCACTACATTCTCAGTTGGAACGGTCGCCATAAGTTGTGTCGCTAGAATATCTTCCGGACGAATCCCTAAGATCACTTCTTTTCCATCGTATTTCTTGTAACCTACTAATTTCTCATTAGGTACGGTAAATGTATGTGTCGCTGTATGGAGTTGATTGCCCTGCAAACGCGCCTTGACAAAATTCATAGGCGGTGAGCCGATAAATCCAGCTACAAACATATTGTTGGGATTTTCATATAACTCTTCAGGTGTGGCAATTTGTTGAATTTCCCCGGCATTCATGACCACAATCCGTTGTCCCAGTGTCATAGCTTCTACCTGATCGTGCGTCACATAAATAATCGTCGCCCCTAATCGTTTATGCAGTTCCGATAGTTCTACTCTCATTTGCACCCGTAGCTTCGCATCCAGATTACTAAGGGGCTCATCAAACAGGAAAACACTTGGATTTCGAACAATGGCACGCCCCACTGCGATTCTTTGTTTTTGTCCACCACTTAACTCTCGTGGTTTCCGATCTAGTAGATTCTCAATGCTAAGGATTGAGGCAGCTTCTGTAATTTTCTTTTCTATTTCCGCCTTCGGAGTTTTTAAATTTTTCAAACCGAATGCTAGATTTTCTCTGATCGTCATATGCGGATAAAGAGCATAATCTTGGAATACCATGGCAATATCTCGATCCTTCGGATGGACTTTATTCACCAAACGCTCGCCGATATATATATCGCCGCTTGTTTGCCGCTCTAAGCCGGCAACCATACGAAGGGAGGTTGTCTTTCCACAGCCGGACGGACCGACAAACACTAAAAATTCCTTATCATGTACAACGAAATTGGCATCATTGACCGCCAATACTTTTCCTTTATTCGCATCTTCAAATTCCTTTACGATATTTTCAAATTTCACTTCAGCCATTGTTTTAACCCTCCTATCCTTTCACAGCTCCAATGGTAATTCCCTGTAAGAAATATTTTTGTAATGCTAGGAAAACAATGATCATGGGGACAGCACTGCATACGGCACCCGCCATCATCGCTCCATAATCCTGCAAATTTTCGAACCGAAAACTCGTCAATCCCACTTGAAGCGTTCTCATACTATTTGTGTTTGTAACTAAAAATGGCCAAAAAAAGTTATTCCAATGAGCTACAAAAGTAAAGATACCTAAAACCGCAAGGCCTGGTTTAGAAATCGGCAAAATGATTTTCCAAAAAATCCCGAATTCACTACAGGCGTCAATTCTTCCTGCATCAATCAAAGAGCTTGGTAGGGAGCCCATAAATTGTCTCATTAGAAAAATACTGCCGACTGCCACCATTCCAGGTACGATAATACCAAAATAAGTGTTCTCCATTTGAAAACTATCGACAACGAGAATATATAACGGAATCAGCGTGACTTGCCCAGGAATCATCATCGATGATAATAAGACCCAAAAAATCGCATTTCTACCTGGGAAGCGCAACTTCGAAAATGCGTATCCTGCTAGAGAAGCAAAAAACACATTAATCACTGTACTGACCGTAGCAATAATTGTACTATTTAAAAACCAACGTCCTAGACCACCAACCTGAAAAATTCTCTTATATGCATCCAAGGTTGGATTTTTAGGAATAAGTTCCGGTGGTACCGATGTAATAGCCGATGAATCTTTAAATGAAGAAGAAATCATCCATAGCAATGGAACAAATGTAAACACGGCCCACAGAACAAGTAATAGATAGATAATGGTGAGGCCGATACGCTTCCAAATCTTTCTTTGTAAATCCTTTTTTTCGTCCAGTCTTACTTGATATTGGGATTCTGTTGCGGGTTTCAACTCCATCTTTATCCCCCCTAGTATTCAACATCGCTGGCCATGTATTTAAACTGCAATACAGATATCACAATAATGATAAAGCCTAAAATAAAAGCTTCTGCTGCAGCAAGGCCAAACTGATAATATTCAAAAGCATGCTGATAAATAAGAAAAGCAATGGTCGTTGTCGCAAAGTTCGGTCCCCCTTGTGTCATTACATAGGTTGCTTCAAAAACTTGGAAAGAACCGATCACACCTGTGATGAGCATATAAAGGGTTGTAGGCTTTAATAAAGGCCAGGTGATATTCTTTAGCTTCGACCACCAGCTTGCCGCATCAATATCCGCCGCTTCATATAGTGACCTTGGAATCCCTCCCATGGCCGCTAAATATAAAATGACTCCACTTCCATGTCCCCCAATATAAGTCATTAACATAAGAGAAAATAAAGCCGACTTGGAACTTGCTAACCATAATTGATGATCAAATCCAAACCACCCCAACACAATATTGACAAGTCCTGATTGGGTTGGATCAAACATCCACAACCAGATCAAGGACATGGTAATTCCTGATGTAACAGCTGGTAAATAGAAGGATGCCTTAAAAAAAGTTTGCGATTTTTGGTTGAGCGGAAAAATCATTAAAGAAAGAAAAAACGTGATAATAATATTAACAGGGACTGTTCCTAATGTATAAATGGTCGTGTTTTTCATGGCCTTCCAGAAAATTTCATTTTTCAAAAGATACTTGTAGTTATCCAGTCCAATAAATTTCGATTCCATAATCCCGTATTCTTGGAAACTCATCACAAACGCTGTGATAAGGGGGTATACTGTAAAAATAAGAAATAGCAGTACAGGTAAGGCGATAAAGGCATAACACCAACCATAATCTTTTATAAATTGTTTAAAACTTCCCCATGACCCATTAGGCCTAGACTTCATCACGGAAGTGGCCATTACTTCATCTCCTTTCTAAGCAAAAGCGCAAGCGCCTGTTAAGCGAGTACAAATTTATTGATAAAGGATGAACAGCTAAGTGCGCGACGTCCTTTCGCCTCGTCTGCACTAGTAAGTCCTTGTACTTCGCGACGCTGTTCTGACCCACATCCTGTGGGCCTCCGTTTTTTCCGGCAAAGTTGTTCTGACTCCTATTTCCTGAAATATAGAATTATCTACCTCCAAACGGTAGATAATTCTATATTGTGCTAACAGCTTCTATTCAAGAAGTTGATCGGCTACTTTCGTCCACTGTTCCACCGCTTCTTCTGGTGTTAATTCACCTGATATAAATCCTTGGAATTTCGGTGTAATGCCATCATTTTTAAGTTGTGCGTATTTTTGTGCTAGATCTGGATCTAGCTTGGCTCCTGGGACCACATAATCCAATGTTCTTTGGATAAATTGACCATTCTCTGTTTCAAGTTGGAGCAAGTCTGCATACATTTCCTGACCTGATTTTCTAGCAGGTGGGATAAACATCGTTGCTGCCGCAATGCTCGATTTCGTTCCTGTTAAATGTTTTAATACTTTGGCTGCGTTTTCAGTATGCTCATCACCTTTGTATTTTTTCTGCTTGAATAACCACATTCCACCACCGCCACCAGTTGCGACTTCCTTCTCTCCTTCATTATGCGGGAATGGCAGTAAGACAAAATCAATTTTTTCTCCATCTATTTTTCCTGCATCGATTTCTTCATTACGGTTGTCATTAAAGCGAACTTGATAAGGACCTGTACGCCCATAAATGCCTACCTCAATATCGCCAAACATATCAATAACCTTTTGGGCATCAAAACCTGCTGTTTCCTTTGGCATGACGCCTTCATCCATCATCTTTTTCATAAAATTCATTGTTTCGATTGCTTTATCGCCATCCCAATGGAATTTTCCATCTTCATCAACAGTACGTAAAACTCCATTATTTCTCATCAGATGTTCATAGGTTTCTGTATCACCAGCAGTAGCAAAACCATAGATTTTTTTACCATCTTTGTTTTTCATTTTTGAAATCTTTTCAGCAATTTCGTAAAATTCTTGCCACGTCCAACCATCTTTCATAATTTTATCGACATCCGCTCCAGCTTCTTCCATTAATTTGCGATTTCCACCCCAAGTATGAATAGAAATCCACTGGGAAATGGCCCAAAGCTTATCATCTGTCGAAAAATTATCGATGGCGAATTGCTCCATATCTTCCAAATCTTCATCCGTCATATAATCATCAAGAGGGACAGCTAATCCTGTGTCAATAAATTTTGTCTCCATCACAGAGAAAAAGATATCCGGAGGATTACCAGAGTTTAAGGCGACATCAAATTTCTTCGGCCCCTCTTCCCAAGACAGTATTTCATGCTCTACTTTAATATCTGGATTTTCTTCTTCTACTTCTTTAATCAGTTCGATTAAATCATCTTCATAGCTTTGTTGTCCTGTCTCCTCATTTTCACGATAATGGGGATAAGTCCAAACAGTAATGACATCTTTTTTTCCTTTTTTCTTGCCTCCACCGCCAGATCCGTCTGCCTCTTTCCCACTACAGCCTGACACGATTAACAGTAATGCTACAATTAAAATTGAGAACTTTTTCATTTTCCTCCCCCTTGCATTTCGTTTCGTATTCCATTCTGATTCACTACTGCTCCCTCACCCCCTTTGATGACAGGTAAGAATGAATGAAGTTGTGCAGTCTAGGTCTTAATCGAAGAATGCCATTCTGATTTTTTGCATGCACTCGATTTGTTAATAAAATAACCGTTATATTTAACTGTGGATCGAACCAGATGCTCGTTCCAGTGTATCCTGTATGCCCATATGCATAAGGAGATAAGAGATCCCCACTCGCTAATGTTCCTTCACTTTGTAATTGCCAACCTAATCCTCTTCCCTCTTGGTCATATGGGGTAAAGTTCTTTCTAGCTAACTCTAGAACTGAATTCGATAAGATCCTTTTACGGTTGTAAACCCCTTCATTTTCGATCATGGAAGCAAATTTCATTAAATCATTAAGCGTAGAGAAGAGCCCAGCATGCCCGCTCACTCCACCCATCGCTTCCGCATTGTCATCATGAACCATTCCATATTTAAAATCACGGAGTTCATCAGAATATGTCGTTGCAGCAAACCGTTCCTTAGGAAAGGGCAAATTAAAGCCCGTTTCCTTCATATCTAGTGGCTTAAAAATATATTCATCTACAAAACTAGCAAAAGATTGTTGGCTGATCTCTTCAATGATTTTAGCTAATAATATGAAGCCTAGATCACTATAAATAACCCTTTTCCCAGGTTCTTCTACTAAGGTCTCATTACATATTCTTTCGATAATTTGCTCCTTTGATATTTTTTCTAGATAAAACCTTCGATGAGCAGCCAAACCAGAAGTATGTGTTAATAAATGCTGGATCCTGACCTCTTCCTTCTCGTTTTCCCCAAAGCGTGGAAGGAAATAAGAAACCCGGTCCTTTAAATGAAATGCCCCTTCACCTAATAGCTTTAATATTGCCGGAAGTGTTGCGACTACCTTTGTTAAAGAAGCAAGATCATAAATCGTTGCTTCTTCAGCTGGTTGTGGTGCTGGATGCAAAGTCCGTGAACCAATACTCTCCTTCACGATCGTTTGGCTATTTCTAGAAATCGATATGGCAGCCCCAGGGATATTGGCTTCAGCGATTTCTCTTTCTAAAAAGGTTAAAACCTTTTCTCTTAATTGTTCATCTAGCGTATTAAGCATTTGATTGTTGTGCAAGTTCAATCGCCTTCCTTACAAAGCCTTTTGCTTGATCTATATAGGCAACAGCCTCTTCATATGAGACTTCAGCCTCTAACATGACGATGGCTGGCTTCACCTTTAAATTTGTTTCTTCCAATGCCTTTTTCGCTTCTTCAAATGTCTTCCCAGTAATGGTCATCAGCATGGTTCGCGCTCTATCTACTAACTTACTATTCGTTGGTTGGACATCAATCATAAGATTCTCATAGGCTTTCCCCATTTTAATCATCGAAATCGTCGTGAACATATTCAGCACCATCTTATGAGCTGTGGCTGCCTTTAATCTTGTAGATCCCGTCAACACCTCTGGTCCGACTACCACTTCAATAGAATAGTCTGCCAGTTTTCCAATCGGTGTACCATGATTGGAAGTAAGTCCAATCGTTTTTACACCAATCGATCGAGCATATTCAAGGGCCCCAATCACATAGGGCGTTCTGCCACTTGCTGCAATTCCAACTACGATATCCTTCGAGGTTAGCTTCCTTTCCTTTAAATCTTGCGCTCCTCCTTCAGGATCATCCTCTGCCCCCTCTACCGCGACAAACATCGCCTGGTTGCCCCCCGCAATAATCCCTTGCACCATTTCTGGAGGAGTGTAAAAGGTCGGTGGGCACTCTGCTGCGTCTAAGACTCCTAACCTTCCACTCGTACCTGCTCCAATATAGAACAGGCGTCCACCTTGTTGTAAAGCATGATGGATTTGATCTGTTGCTTCCGCAATCGAAGGCACGACAGATTGGATCGCTTCAATGACCTTTTCATCTTCCTCATTCATAAGTTGAATCATTTGCAGGGTAGACATTTGATCAATATCCTTTGAGTTTTCATTTACCTGCTCTGTTATTAATTCCGAAAGTTTTATTTCCATTTCAACACGCCTCTCCTAATGTCTCGGGGTTGTTTAATGGCTCCCTTAACTCTTTATTCATTCCAAGTTTTGTAATCTTATTTCGACTAGTTCCGTCCAATCTTTTGCAGTAAGCTAACTTTACAATACCATGGGTGAAATTAAAATTCAATATAATTCAGTGTATATTGTATTATCATTTCAAATAAAACCTATTTTACTTATTCAAACTTATCCCCAAGTGATGGAACCTAGGACAACAGGTTTCGAGGCACCTGTCGCTTTAGGTACATTTGCAGGATGATGATGAATCGTTTCATTGCCAAGAATGGCAAAAGCAATCGCCTCTTTCGCCTCTGAGGAAAATCCAAGATCCTCCTGTGTACGAATCACCACTCCTGGTAAAAGCCTCTGCAGAAATTGCAGTAAAGTCTTATTTAAACTTCCTCCACCCCCTACAATCATTTCATCAATTGGGAACTTAGGAAAAATAAATCTCTCATAGGCATCTGCAATTGATTTTGCTGTGAAATAAGTTACCGTTGCGATTACATCATTCGCTTCTAACTGCTGATGATCTTGGATAATTTTTTCGGCAAATGAGCGACCAAATCGTTCCCGCCCTGTTGACTTAGGCGGTTGTTTAGTGAAGAAATCCATCTCCATCCAAGTGTCTACCAATGAATGTTGTACTTGGCCTAAAGCGGCCCACTTCCCCCCATCGTCAAAAGGTTGACCCTTTATAATTTGACAAACCTCGTCAATCACCATATTTCCGGGACCTGTGTCAAAGGCTAATAGATCATCCAATTTTCCCCTTTTTGGAATGGCTGTTACATTGCCAATTCCACCAATATTTTGCAAGGCGACTCCCTTTTCATCACTTCGGTATAGAAGATAATCGGTATAAGGAACAAGTGGGGCTCCTTCTCCACCTGCTGCCATATCCATAGAGCGAAAATTGGCGATCACGGACACCCCAGTCTCATAAGCGATCACTGCCGGCTCGCCAATTTGCAAGGTCGATCGCTCATATATGTCCCCTCCATGGGGCAAATGGTAAACGGTCTGTCCATGTGAAGCGATAAAATCTAGTTTTTCCAACGGAAGATGAGCTTGTTTGCATACTTCCTTCACAGCTTTTGCCAATAAATAGCCTAGTCGAAAATTTAACTGGCAAACGAGGGAGACATTTGAACGATCGGGATCCATGCATTGAAAAATAGCCTCCTTGTCTTTCTTGGAAAAAGGCATCGTAATAAAATGGAGTAATTCAACTTCTGTCTCAAGTCCCGCCCCATTGATTCGCACAAGCGCTGCATCAATCCCATCAATCGATGTGCCCGACATGAGTCCAACCGCTAATTTAGACATAAAATCCACCTCCTACCCCTCTGTTATATAATGAGATGCAAGGGGAAACGCACCCGTTGCAGAGATGTTTGTTTGATCTCGGATCCACTCGATCTCGCCGACCTTTGAAGATAGAACTCTTTCAAATTCAGATTGAACATACATATTCTTTTCTAGAAGCGAGCCTTTACTCGCAACCTTTAGAGGAAGATCCAATTGCAATTTTTGACATAAGAGCGCTGTTTGTTTCGCCAATTCTTCTCCTGCCTGGTAAAAGTATTTCCTTGCCTCGTGATTCCCTTTTTCGGCCTCATTAAAAATCGAGATTGATAATGCGGCGATTTCACCTTTATTTGCCTGGTAAATAAATTCCTTGATCTCTTCCGCTCTCTTCGCACCAATTTCACGTAGTAAAGCTTGTGATAAGGGAGAATGTGGGCTATTGTGATCCGCTTCTTCAGTTATTTGTCGAAAGGCTTGCATCACAACATGGTATGAGCTTCCTTCGTCACCAAGAAGATGCCCCCATCCCCCCGTATATCCTTCCTTTTCTCCTTTACGGCCGTAAGAGATCGAGCCCGTTCCTGCAATCGTTAGAATCCCATTCTCATCACCCAATATCGCATGATAAGCTAAGATCGCATCATTCACTAGAATAATTGGAAGGGTGGTTCTCTCCTGCAAATAGCGCTCAAGTTTCGATCGATGATTTTTCGCCTCAATCCCCGCAATCCCTGCAACAATGACTTTACACCTTTCTCCATATGTACTATTAAGACACTCTGTAATCGCTTTCCATAAATGGTTAGAAGCTTTCTGAAAATCTACTTGCATATTTCCAAATCCTGTTTCCACTGAAAAAAGAATATTTTTTTGCTGATCCATAATAATCGCGTTTGTTTTCGTCCCACCTGCATCTATTCCGATAATGTAGGTCATAAGCAATCTCCTTCAGCAAGCAATTTTACATTTCAAATCTATAAACACGTATATAAAACTATATTTCAAATCTATTTTAATATGACCAACTTTTTATTTCAAGCTCTTTTAATATGATTCTTTTAAAATGTTGGCCGAACCAAAAGCGCAAGCGCCCGTTTAGCGACGTACAAACTTTTTAGGGGCCTGACGAGATAAAGGAA
>NZ_VTQV01000029.1 GCF_008764245.1 Bacillus subtilis | reverse complement strand
AATAGGTTATTAATTATTTTTTACAGTTTGACAATATGGAATTATTTTTATGCAACACTAATGATAGGGGATGTTCAAAAGTAAGGATCCAGTGGAAGTTCTTTTGCAAAAGAGGAACTTCCGTTAAATTCACCCACGTCCTGTGCAAGTCCGCTGCTCATGCCTATTATGTGAGTTCAATGAACTTAAACAAAGGAATTCTCATACACTGTATAAACATTAGTAGAGGGAGAGGGTTATTTTGTATTATATTCCATACACGTATTACCTATATCCTCCTCACCTGGTAAAGAATCAACCATTTTTATATAGCCAAATAGTGAGAAAACAAAATTTATATCCACCAGTTAAGACTGAAAAACTACATCAATCTGCGCAAAAATTTCAGACGCTTATGACCCAAGCGAGCCTATTGGTTAATAAAATCAATTCCTCCCCTACATTTGCTCATGACTTAATGGAGGCAGCACAGCAATCAAACAAAAAGAAAGTTCAAAAGCTTATCCAATCTACTGGACTTTCAATCCCGATCAAAAGCCACTTTAATCCTGATGGAATTATTTTTGAGTTAAGTAATGCAGAAGGTGAAAAGGGCTGTTGCACCTTACATATTGCGCTGCAATGGTGAAAAAGTGAAACTTCAATTGGTAGCGACTTTAGGCCTGCAGGAGAAGTTCGTGTATGTGTAACGATCCTAGTTTGCAACTGAATAAGGAAAGTTCGCAACGTCCTGCAGGACTATTTTTAGAAGTCTTAATCTACTTTGAAATTAGCGCCATTCATAGCAGAAGCGAATGTCTTCCGGAAATGAAATCATAGAAAAATCCTTTCTTTCCTACTTGCTTTGATGGTATAAATTAATATCGTATTTTTTCTTCATCTGTTCATATATTTTATGCCTTTTTTCCCATTGCTCGCCTTTCCATAAATCTCCACTTTTATCAATGACTTCACATCTTAGTGCATGGTAGTCTTTTTCACTTTTCGCCTTTTTTTCGAAGACAATTTTTACAGCACCGAATAAACTAAAGGCGAGTAATAATAAAAAAATAAAATGATTTTGTTGCAAAATAAAGGTAATAAGATCGAAAATAGAGGATTGATATGGTAAAACAACCATATTGTAAACGGAATAAAAAAGAATGGTACTGAATAAGATCGCAGTCGAAAATAAAATAAAATGTAATTGTTTATATCGATTAAGTTTTAACTTTCGATCAATTAAGTTTTGTAAAACTCTTTTGGTTGTTGGGTCCATCTTGTCCCCTTCTTCAAGTAGAAACGATTCCATAGCTGCGACTCCCTTCCACATCCATTGTATTTTAATTTTATGTGCTTAGGAGTCGCTCTATGTCTCTTATGATTTTGGAATCTTTAACTTTTGTCCTACGGATATCTCATTACCTGACAGCCCGTTCGCTTGGCGAATCTTTTCAATACCATCTTGGCTTTGATAATAATTCATAGCGATTCGAAAGAGGGTTTCCCCAGGTTGAACGGTATGATAAACTTCCCCTCCTTCGTCTTGAACAGGTGTTTGATTTTGGTTCGAATCCTGTTTCTGTTCTTCAGGCTCTTTTTTAGGGGGCGTTGTCTGCTTATCTTCCTTATTTTCTTTTTCTTCGGCTTTCTTATTTTCCTCTTCTTTTACTTTCTCTTTCAGCTTCTGCTCGTTTTTGTCCGTTTCCTTATCTTTCTGTTCATTTTTTTCTTCTGTATCGGCACTTTTCTCTTTTTGCTCCTTTTCCTCTTCTTGATCTGTATTTTTTTCGGGCGATTCATCACTTACAACTGAATGAATCGTCGTATCTGGAGCGTCCTCAAATAGGATTTCCTCTCCTGAGTGCCCACTAGTCGTTTTAGCAATGGAAATTTTATCTTTATTAGCATAAATCATAACCACGATCGGCATTAATAATAATAGAATGACTAAAGCGAAGGGAATTGAAATCTTTCGCCTCTTTTGGGGCTCTTTTTTCGCTTCCGGTTTTTTCTTATTTTTCCGCCCATGAAGTTCTGCGCGAGATGGAAGTTCACTTTTGTACTCCTCATTTTTTTGTTCAGTCATACTTCATTCCCCACTTTCCGCTTAGTTTTTAAACGAATAGAGATTCCTAACAAAAAATCTATAATAAAATGCATGAATATGACGGGCCATAAAAGCTGACCAGACCACTCAAAAACCAAGCCAATCCAGATACTTAAAACCAAAACATTGACAATTAGGTACCAATGAGCCCAATACCTCATATGAATAATTGAAAAAATAATACTTGCCGGAATTAATCCAAACTTAGTTTGAATGATTCCTCGAAATAGCCATTCTTCTGCAATTGCTATAACCAAAACAAGACCCATCATTTGTACAAAATTAAGGTTTGCGAATATTTTATTATTGATCCCGCCATCGTCATAATAACGTTGCGGAAGACGTTTCATCAAAAATAAATCTAAGCTAACGACTACCAGCCCACTGATTACCCCGATGAATATCCACTTAAAATCCCATTGGAAAACCAAAGAAAATGAGTGCCAATTCTTAAAGAAAAAGGGACTTAAAATAGATGCTAAAATCAAAAGAATCACTTGTGTGAAAATAACACTTAAAATGATCTCTTTATTTGTTAAATTCTTAATCGACTCTGCTTGCTTTTTTCTTTTCATTTCTACTCACTTTTCTAGCAGTATTTTTTGCAATCTCCATTCCCAGGACTGTTTATTATCCTTATGCTTTTCCTTTTTACCTGTAAAATAATAAGTCAAATCCACTTGGCAAATATCGCAACATATATGTGGTGACGGTTGATCTGTTTCTTGAAAGTAGGTTAAAGCCTGCTTACGCCGACATTCTTTTGAGTTGACCCAATTCGACATTTCCCATAACTTGCTCAATTTTAATTGTTTTCGGGCGTTCTTTATATCTATTACTTTACCCGCTTTTTCTGGATGATCACGAAAAGCAGAAAAATAATATTCAAGAAAACGTAGCTGTGTTTCTGTTATTTTTAATTCCGCCATCATTTTTCCGACATCTTTTACATTGGTTAATGACTCATAAGCGTTAATTTGCCAATCATCAGGGAGCTCCTGCTCAATGAGTCGAATCGGTAACATTTCGTCGCCAGATGCATAGAGGAGAAGAGCAATGCTTTCTTGTCCATCTCTACCAGCCCGTCCTATTTCTTGAATATAGGATTCCATCTGACCTGGCATATGATAGTGAATGACAAATCGAATATTCTTCTTATTAATCCCCATGCCAAAAGCACTTGTTGCACAAACGACATCTAATTGGCCACATAAAAATTGCTGTTGAATTAAAATTCGTTGTTCCTGATTTATCCCTCCATGGTAGGCAGCAACATTTCTAATACCATTTAATTGCAGAAAGTCTACAAATTCCTCTGTAAGACGCTTGCTTGAAAAATATATGATTCCCGGCTTTTTAAAATTCCGAACTAATTCTAGCAGCCGCTTCTTTTTTTCTTCATAATGATCATATTTCTCAACAACCATACTAATATTAGGGCGATCGATCGAATAGACATATTCCTTAGGATTATTAAAGCGTAGAAGCTGTTTAATATCTTCACGTACTTCCGGTTGAGCTGTTGCCGTTAAAGCAAGTGTAGGTGGCTTTCCGATTGACAGTCGAATCTTTCCTAAATTCAAATAATCTGTTCGGAAATCATATCCCCATTGAGAAATACAATGGGCTTCATCAATAACAAATAAACTTATTTTAATTTGTTTTAATCGATCTAAAATGCTTTTCATTCCAAGCATCTCAGGTGATAGATAAATAAAGCGATACTTGTTTAATTGCCGTAATGCTTTTTCTCTCATCCGTCCATTTAAAAATGAATTTATGGCTACGACTTTACGTTCGCCCAATATTTGCAATTGTTCAACCTGATCTTGCATTAAGGAGATCAAAGGAGAAACAATTAATACGGAGCCTTCCAAAAGGTAGGCTGGCAATTGATAACATAAAGATTTACCCGTTCCGGTTGGAAGCATCGCTAATACATCATGGCCTTGTAAGACAGCATCGATTATTTCTTCTTGACCTTTATTAAACGTATCATAACCAAAAATTTTGTTTAAAATTTCTTTCTTTGTCATCCTTCTCCCCCTAACCTCGCAAGAGCAAGTCGGATTTGAAAATAATTTGCAGTATGAATTTGTTCTTTAATCGGTTTAAGTTTTTTTACTTTCAATTGCCTAGCTACCGCAACAATTTCCTTTGCCAGTTGAAGATCGATAAAAGGTTCTATAGAAAACGAAGGATCATTCATCGCTATTTCGATTATATGATCTTCAATGGTGCTTTGTTTTAAATTTCGTAAGAATGCCACTTTCTCTACCGTGTTATTCATTGCCAATAATTCCGCTGTTTTTGCGGCTGTGTTTGTTAGGGGGATTTTTTGATATAAATCCTCTACAAGGGAATGCATAACCCGAAACTGATTAGGATTTGCCACAGTCCGCTGTATCCAATAATGAAGAGCATTTAAAAAACGAAAATGATATTCAGATTGCTCCAAACTTAAATATTCGGCTGTCTGCTTATCTGTATACCCGACCATTTGATAGCCACTCAATCTCCAAATGACGGAAACAGGATCTTCTGGAAATGGTGGGGTTAACAAGGTCGACAGTTCTTCATGCAAAGCAGATGCTAGATCACCCTTTTGCTCTTTATGATGGAACAAATAGCGCTTTACCCAGGCTTGAGTATCAGGGTCTCTAGTGACTGGGTAATAACGATTCTCTGCATGATTCATATAGGATAAAGCTTGTACAAGTAAGGTGAGTCTTTTCCACATTTGAATGGTTACATCCTGAAATTTTAATCCATTTAAATATTTGGGAATGGTTACCTTTTCGAAGTACGCTAGATAAGCCTCGCTTCCCTTTTCAGTTACACAACCAATAAGGGTCTTAGGGTCATAATCTACATATTGTTGTTGTATTAAAAATTGAATATCGTGATTGAATTGCGAACGTCGCATATCCGGTAAAGTTTTAAAAAAAGGAGCTAATTGAAAGAGATGAGCATCTTGTAAAGTCTGTGATGACTTTTTCCCTACCAATAGATGATAAATAGAATAAATGGTTCTTTCTCCATTTAGTTCCCACAAACATTTTAATAAAAGTGCAGATAAAAATGTCATCTTTACTAACTCTCTCCTTCCCCCTGTTCTTACAATATTTTACCATGAATGAGGAAATTCGACTATGTCTATCTTATTCTACAAAAAAATACGACAAAATTATCTATTTTCTATAAAAAGCCAAAATTATCGTAAACATTGAAAAGGTGATAAACTAGCTATAAAATAATACTTGAAGTTTTTTTACATCATAGGTACGTATGGATGGAGGGAGTTTCGTGCCGAAGTATACAATTGTGGACCAAGATACGTGCATTGCTTGTGGTGCATGTGGCTTATCGGCACCTGATATATATGATTATGATGATGAAGGGCTAGCCTATGTGATCCTTGATGATAATACTGGAACCGAAGCCGTTCCTGATATATTAGAAGATGATTTAATGGACGCATACGAAGGATGTCCAACAGAATCCATCAAAATAGCGGAAAAACCTTTTGGTGGAGATCCTTTCAAATATGAGGAGTAACACAAGACAAACTATTTTAAACACAAATCAAAACGGAGATGCTAAACAAGGCATCTCCGTTTTGATTAAATATTTTTATATGAAATCTGTTTGCTTACCCAGTTATTTAGACGTTTATAGACAAGTAGAAATACAGCTGCAACGATTAGGCCTTTAATAATATTAAACGGCAAAACAGCTATAACCACTAGTTCCCGTAAAGCCTCATTACTCATTGGTTCCCAACCAGCGAGCCCCATAAACGCTGGTAAAAAAAAGAAGTAATTCAGCACACTCATAAATACAGCCATAAATATTGTACCGATACTGAGTGACACCATTAATCCCCATTTAGCTTTTAAACGTTTATAGACCACATACGTTGGTAAAACAAACAATACTCCTGCAATGAAATTAGACAAATTTCCAACAGGGATTCCTGTAGCACTTCCGGAAATAAAATAGTCTAAAATATTCTTCAATAATTCCACCAGTATTCCTGCCGTGGGTCCAAGTATTAAGGCCGCTAGCAATGCAGGAATATCACTGAAGTCAACCGTTAAATAAGGCGGAAATGGTGGGATTGGAAATTTAATGAGCATGAGCACAAACGCCAAACTACTAAACATTCCAATGATAACAAACGATCTAACATTAAATTTTCTCAAAGATCCTCTCTCCTTAGAGATCCATCCCTCGATGAAGAAAGGTTTGCCCTTATGTAGATGTTCAAAACTCCAATAGCCCTTCATTTGAACACGCACACTTTAAGCTGCCGTAAAATAAAAACCCCCAAAGAATGACTACTTTGAGGGAGAATATCCGGATGCTTAAATAAGCATTTAAACAAAGTAAGTAACATCATGACCATACGAAAAATAGTCATCACAAAAACACACTATCTTTGTTTAAACACAAGGCAACCTTCATCTTCTCCCATCCAGACTATACTGTCGGCTTTGGAATCACACCAAATCCTGCTTCAAAGAAGCTCGCGGGCTTAGAAACCAATGTTTCATTACCGCCGGTCGGGAATTTCACCACGCCCCGAAGATGAATCGTATTTTATTTTCAAATACATTATAC
The DNA here is from genome assembly GCF_008764245.1 of Bacillus subtilis. GTDB lineage: Bacteria > Bacillota > Bacilli > Bacillales > Bacillaceae_C > Lederbergia > Lederbergia ruris. The sequence goes on along the minus strand of NZ_VTQV01000029.1, from coordinate 51,278 downwards.
AATAGTTACAGCCATTTGTGAAGAGAAGTGCTTATTTTAATACATTAGGAGCTATTGGGACCTCAACAGGCTGTTCAAAATCGAAGCCTTCCCAATGCTGGGGCTCGATTCCTTCAAACTGTACCGATTGGAAACCATACTCTTTGGCTGCGAGTAAAATTCCCTCAATCATCCACATATGTTCTTGCTGATCTCCTTTTGAAAGATCTAGTGATGAATGAAATAGAATTGTAACCTCACGATCCTTTTCCTTGACCACATCAAAATGGATATCTTTTGGAATAATTGTTTGTAGAAAGTCATTAGGACGATCTTTCATGTCATGTAAGGTAGCACTAAAATTGTCCTCAGTCGACCTGCTTTCAGAAACAATATACGCTTCCCCGCTGTCCAATTCATACAAATACTGCGCTCGATGTGGCTGTTTCTCAATTTCTTGATCTTGAACAATCCCATTGTTTCCAAATTCGACAGGATTTCCAGCTTGATCCGTAAATTGAACCGCTTGAATACCTGTATATTGGAATGTATTTTGAATAAAATCGTTTAATCCATTCTGATAACTAAAGTTTTCCCTGAATTCATCATCAATCCTTACACGTGCTGTTGTGGGATTTTCGATCACTATAGAATTTAGAATGGGTTCGATATTCATTAAATCTGGTGCTTTTTTTTGAATGATCGTTGCTTCCTTTTTATACTGCTCAAACCATTCTAATCCTTCCTCTTTTGGCATAAGAATACTAACGGAAACGGGAACTAATCCTCCATCATTAGTCAGACTTGCATAGGTAAATACTTGCTGATTTTCTACGTCTTCTTTATACAGAGCTGTTCTTAGTTGCGATGTTTGCCCTGACTCTTCCTGTGCTTGCATGGTTGAGGAATTGTCATTCAGTTCCATCGCTTTATTTTCGTTTTTCTCGGTAACTATCCCATGACGATCGGCAACCGACGACTCCTTATACGATTGTTGTTGAAATAAGATAGGTGAAACCAATAGAAAGATTAATATGGCAGCAATAGACGATAAAGCAGGAATGACAAGATATCTCTTCTTTCTCTTAGGTTTTTCATCCATATTTTTCTTCACTTTTCGGTAGATTTCTTCTTTTGACCGTAGATCTGTCACTTCTGGCAAGTGATTGATCAATTGAATCATTTTCTTATGCTCCATATCTTCAGGCATGAAATGGACCTCCCTCCTTCGCATGTAATTCCATTTTTGCCCTGAGTGCCTTTAACGCACGGTGTTGAGTTGTTTTGACCTTACTTTCTGACCAACTAAGAGTTTGAGCTGTTTCTGCTACAGAAAAATCATTCATAAATCGCATAATGATGACGAGCCGATGATTCGTTGTGCACATGCCTAAGCAATGAAATAAAAGTTCCACATCCTCATTTTGGATGGTAATATCCTCCGGCAATGGGGATGTGTCTTTTATCCCTCCTCGATCCCAATCAAATTTATCGTACAAACGTTGTTTCCAATTTTTTTGTTTTCTGAAATGATCAATGGCTACATTCTTTGCAATCGAAAAGAGCCATGTTTTCTCACTACTTTTCCCTTCAAAGCGCTCATAAGAACTCATCACCCGAATATAGACTTCTTGTACTAAGTCTTCAGCCTCTTCTCGATTTTTCACCATATAGAATAAAAATTGAAAGAGATCTCGATGATATTGATCGTACAATTCATCAAACACGGAGTCCATTTACTTACCTCCCCCGTCATGTATTAGTCGGTCCTAATTTACAAAGGTTACAAATCTACCTTATAAAGAATACTTTGTATTGCAAGCTTCACTCACAAAAATAACGGATTAAACAACCTTTTCAAGTTATTCAATCCGTTACATTATCCATCGTTTCTTGTGGTACAAGATTTTATAGCAACATTCAACATTTTTCACTTCGTGTTCGGTAAAAAGACGGTAAATGTCGTTCCGACTTCAAGTTTGCTTTGCACTGTTATTTCTCCATTATGGGCATCGACAATATTTTTCACAATCGCTAGTCCTAACCCTGTCCCTGCTTTTCCTCTAGTTCGGGCTTTATCCGCCTTGTAAAATCTTTCAAAAACAAATGGTAAATCCTCTTCCGGAATACCCGTTCCGTTGTCAGATACCTTAATGGTTATGCCATGATCATTTCTTGTTTGTGTAACGGTCACACACCCATTCTCAGCAGTATGTCTGATTGCATTATCAATCAAATTGGTTAAGACTTGCTCTATACGATCCGGGTCCATAGAGAATAGCTGATTATCATTTAACTGACATTTTAATTTTACATGTTTTTCCTTCGCTATACCACCAAATTTATGCATAATTCGTTGAATAAATGTACCAATTTCTAGATTCTCATAATTTAAGGACATATGGCCTGCTTCCATTTTAGCAAGATCTAATAATTCATTCACAAGCCGACCGATTCGTAAAGATTCATCATAAATAATCTTAGCTAATTCTTTCTTTTCCTCTTCTGAATCGACGATATCGTCAATAATCGCCTCACTATATCCTTGAAGCATAGAAATCGGAGTTCTTAATTCATGCGAAACATTGGAGACAAAATCACTTCTTAATTTATCAAGTCGTCTTTCTTCTGTCATATCGCGTATAACCGCGACAGCCCCTCTAACGCTTTGCTGATTCTGTGTATATAAGGGACTAACAATGACAACATAATAGCGACGACCTTGAATATTTAATTCCTCTGTCTGTTCTGTCTCACCCGATATCGCTTGTGCTAACAGATCAGCCAGTTCACCTGGGATTGAACTTTTACTGTTTCGCCCTTCATTATGCCATTGCTGCAAGAAGCGTTCCGCAGGTGGATTAGTAATCAATATATCTCCACTCTTACTAAAAGTCATGACTCCGTCCGCCATACTATTTAATATACTTTTAAGCTGTTCTTTTTCCTGACTTAAAACATTCATATTGATTTTCAATCTTTTGGCCATTTGATTGAAAGCAATGGCTAACTCTCCAATTTCATCATGACTTAAAAATGGAACTTTTGTGTCAAATTCACCTTTTGACACCTGAAAAGCCGCCTCTTTCATCTTTCTTAATGGAGCTGTAATTTTAGTAGAAAGGAAAAAAGCAAAAAAAGTTGTCAAGATAATAGCAATTCCTGCGGCAAGAAGAATGATTCTTGTCGTTTTCTGTGTCATGTCCTTTAATACTGATAAAGATTGATAAATAAAAATAGCCCCATTTTGTTCATTAATTTGGAAAGGGGCTGCCGCCATAATAATATTCTCATACCGACTTCCTTTGTTCGGATATTCAGTCTGCGAAATTTCCTTTACTATATGTTTTTTATTGGAAAAAACTTTCATTAAGTCCTGGTCATTTAATAAGTTTCTTGCTGATTTTCTATCTTGTTTCGGGTCATCTGGTGAAAGGCGAAAATCCTCCTCATTATAGGCAATGACCACCCCTAAAGGTTTGTCCACTATTTCAAAAACAATTTCTTCCCCTAGTCCGTCACCAGCATGAGCTTCCAAAATACGAGAAACTTTATTTGCCTGATTCGCCAATTCCTGTTCAATTTGGCTTACATGATATTTTTCGAAAAACTCAAGAAGTAATATGGTTAAGATGATTAAAACGAAGGAAACCAATACAAGAATTGTCATCCATAGTTTCCCTACTACACTTCTCCAAAGCCTCATTCATTTGCCTCAAATTTATACCCTACGCCCCACACAGTTACAATCATCCCTGCCGCTTTTTCGGAGACTCGGTTTAATTTTTCACGGAGTCTTTTTACGTGGGTATCGACTGTTCTTAAGTCACCAAAAAATTCATATTGCCATACTTCTTTCAATAACTGTTCACGATCAAACACTTTGTCAGGCGATTTTGCTAGAAAATGAAGTAGTTCATATTCTTTTGGTGTTAAGTTCACTTCTTGACCATTTGCGGTAACGCGATGGGCATCATGGTCAATCGATAAATAAGGATAGACAATGATGTCCCGCGCCGTCGCAGTAGTACCTTTGTAGCCTGTTTGTGAGGATCGTCTTAAGATCGCCTTTACTCTTAATACTACTTCACGAGGACTGAATGGTTTTACGATGTAATCATCGGCACCTACTTCAAATCCTTGCACTCTGTTCGATTCCTCCCCTTTGGCCGTTAGCATAATAATTGGAGTGTCTTTTTGTTCCCGTATCTCATTACAGACCTCAATACCATCTTTTTCCGGCATCATTAAATCTAGCAAAATGCAATCATAATCATGTTCCAAAGCCAATGCTAAGGCAGCATTTCCATCACCAGCTTCTTCAATGACATAATTTTCTCGTTCCAAATACATCCTAAGCAATCTACGAATACGATCTTCATCATCTACTACAAGAATTTTCACTTGCTGATTCATTATGTAACCTCCCTTAATAATCCGGCTATTCTAAGCATCAGATAAGAAAAAGGCTCGCACTTTGCGGGTGTGAGCACTTTTTCGCTATATCTGTACCTCTGATATATTTTATCTACTCTTTATACTCCCATCTCTATTTTACGCATAGGAATGCAATCCAGCAAGGATGAGGTTCACAAAGATGAGATTAAATAAAATGATGGCAAAACCAATCACGGCAAGCCAAGCTGATTTTTCCCCATGCCAGCCTACGGATAATCGTAAATGTAAGAAAACCGCGTAAAACAAGAAGGTGATGAGTGCAAATACCTCTTTGGGATCCCATCCCCAAAAACGTGTCCAGGCAATTTGTGCCCAAATCATGGCAAAAACAAGTCCTCCAAGACTAAATACTGGAAAACCAATAAGAACAGATCGATAACCAATCTCATCCACTAAATCTAAATTCACTTTTTTAGTTAATGGCTGAAAGACAGCACTGATTTTCTTTCTGAAGATTAACCGTAATAATAGGTATAATATCGTTCCAACAAGTGTACTCCAAATCACGGTATTGAGCTTTTGGGCATTAATAAGCGCAGGCATTTTCACTAATGGCTCCATGCCATTCCCACCAATTTTTTCCGCTTCATGGGGTCCGACAATAGCAGGCAGCTGATAATGAGCTTCCAATGTTTTGCCTTCCCGATTGACCCAACTAAAGTCGGTTTGATAATGAGCCATCGAAAATGACGTTGTTATAATAATAAAACCGAGCGTGACAACTAATAAGTACATAATAAATTCAAGTGAAAAGGATTTAAGACCTCGCTTCGATGTATCTACCACCTTTAATAGGTATATAAGACCGGCAATAAAACTAATTGATAAAATGGCTTGCCCAATAGCAGCTGTTGAAACATGGATAATTAACCATTCACTTTGCAACGCTGGAATGAGCGGTGCAATATCCGAAGGAAACATACTTGCATAAGCAATAATGAGCATAGCAATTGGTAAAGCAAAGAAACCTAAAACATTCAACCGATAGATAAAATAAATTAATATAAAGGCTCCTACTAACATCATGCCAAAGAATGTTGTGAATTCAAATAAGTTGCTGAGCGGGATATGTCCACCTGCAATCCAGCGCGTAATAAAATATCCTAATTGGGCAATAAACCCTACAATTGTAATCGTGATCGCGATCTTCGACCACATATTTGTTCCCTTTTGTTTTGCTCTTCCTCTTTTATCACGTATTGCCCCTCCGAAGAAAAAGACGGCCACTAAGTACATTATAAAGGCGATATTTAAAAGATAACCGCTTATCAGTACTAAATTAGACATTTGTATTCCTACTTTCTTTTTTTACTTTAGTTTTTTCCTCACGTTGATCAAGAGGTTCTGGCACGGAGGTATCTTGGAGAATGGTCGCTACTTCACGCCTTAAACCAAACCAGTTTTTATTCGTGTGACCAGCTATTATGATATCTCCATTCTTATTTTGTAGCCAAATACGTCGATGATTCCAATAGGATCCTTGTATGACTCCAATCATAAAGATTGCGCCACCGATCGCTAGAATCCACAAAGTTAAGTCTTTCCTAACGGTTAAAATCGTTGCATTGCGGGTGGTTACATTTTTAAACGCCATTTTATAATCTGTTTCCCCCAACAACTCTGTTGTTCGCATAATCTCTACAAAACTATTTTCCCCTTCAGGGTGATCGGGAGAAATCATATTAAAGATAAAGGCTGGGTTATCTGGAACAGCAGAATTTGTCTGCGGTTCTCCCGTCTTGTCAATCCCAGAAAAATCAGGGTAGTATCCTAGCAATTCGACCTTATAACCTTGTCCAAGATCATACTCTTTCTGGGGATCAAATAAATCAATCGTGATTTCTCCTTTTGCTTCATCCGTTTCTTTGTTTACAAGTTCAAACGTCATAGCCTTTAATTCATTTAATTTATATTCTGTTTGATATACCGCATAATGATCAAACTTTAAAGGCTCGTTTACACGAATCTCAGCAGTTTTTCTCTCTTTTAATTCATCTTCAGAACCTACGGGTTGTTCAGGATCCCTTTCATACAGGACGACATTTGATTGAAAGTTTTTTGCCACCCCTCCTACTCGGTCAAGGGCATTATCGAAAACATCTTTATCCTTTCCTTTTTCATATGTTTCAAGAATGAACTTTTTATTTTCTAAAACATATTGCTTATTTGTACCCGGTATAATCTTTTTTTCCCCTTCGCGGAGCCACATCGTTTCATCTACATACATTCCGGGTACAAAACGTAGCATCGCACCAAGTAAGAAAATAATTAAGCCGATATGATTTACATAAGGTCCCCAACGAGAGAAGCGTCCTTTTTCTGCCAAAATCTGACCATCTTCTTCTCGTATTTTATACCTTTTTTCCTTCATCCTTTGTTTGATCAATTCAAAATCGCGTTTTGTTTCATCCGTTTCTTGAACGCGATTGTACAGCCTTTGCCGCTTTAAAAAACCTTCATGACGGCTTACTCGCTGATTCTTCAAAGCACGGTATAAAGGGATAAATCGATCAAGACTACAAATAACGAGTGAAACCCCAATCGAAGCAATTAGTAATAAATACCACCACGAGCTGTATAAATCATAAAGCCCGAATACATAGTATAATGTCCCAAAGAACCCATACTTTTCTGTATAGTATGTGGATGGATCGGCATTCTGAGGTATGTACATAACTTGGGGGAAAATCGTGCCAAAAGATGAGATCACCAATGTAATGACGATTAACCAAACGCCGACCTTTACAGAAGAAAAGAAATTCCATACCTTATCAATGAATTTTTGATTATACGTTTGGGATCTTCTGGCACTACCTTCATAACGCATATCATGCAGTTTTTCCTTTTTGGCCTGGTCGGTCAGCGCCCTTCCACAAGATTCACAGAGGATGGTCCCAATGGGATTGATATGCCCACATTCACATTTTATTTCATTCATTGCTTCAAAACTCCTTATTCCGGCTTGATACGCTCCATCATCGCCTTAATTCTCCCCTCAGGTAACTGACCTTCCACAATGTCAACAATGACACCATCTGAATCAATGATGATAGTTGCCGGTAATTTATAAATATTATAAAGTTCTATAACATCTTTGCTTTTATCCTCTAATATTGGAAAATCTAAATCCTGCTTATCCAAAAAATTATCAATTAATAAAGTGGAATCTCCCATATTAATCCCTAGAACGGCAACTCCCTGATCCTTATACTCATTATATTGAGTATTAATATGAGGCATTTCTACTTTACAAGGTTTACACCATGTCGCCCAAAAGTTTATGAACACACCTTTTCCCTTATATTCCGATAGCTGATGCTTATTGCCTTCCATATCTGTAAGGACGAAATCAGGAGCTTTATCCCCTATTGCAATTTTTGCTTTATCTTTCGTTAAACTTGCATAAAGGGTAAATGCTACAGCAGCAAATAAAACAACTAATATAACTGTCCGCATCCAGAGACGTCTTTTCTTTTTCACTGACATCTTTCTTCTCCCTCCTTGCCACCACAATTATACACCTTAGTTTTTACTAGCAATGTCAATGGTTTTGAAGTTTATGTGAAACTTCCCTTAATAGTTTGAACTCGTATTTTAGATGTGGCCAATTTTCCCAGTTTGCGCCAATGTACGCAAATGTTTTACTTCGTGCAAGGTTAATTCTCTTGATTCACCTGCATTCAATCCATGTAAGTTCAGAGAACCATATTGTTCCCTTTTTAATTTCATGACTGGGTGGCCAATGGCTTCCAACATTCTCCGAACCTGCCGATTTCTGCCTTCATGCAAAGTAACTTCGATAATAGCCGTTCCCTTCCGCTTATCCAAAGAAGTTAAATTCACTTTTGCTGGAGCTGTTTTTCCGTCTTCTAAATGGATTCCTCTCTCTAGCTTTTTTAAAGCTTCTTTCGCTGGGATTCCTTTCACCTTTGCAATGTACACCTTTTTTACTCCATAACGAGGATGGGCAAGCAAATTTGAAAACTCTCCATCATTTGTTAGGATTAACAATCCAGAGGTATCGTAATCAAGTCGACCAACAGGATAAATTCTTTCTTCTATATTTGGAAAAAAATCCGTCACCACTTTCCTTCCTTTATCATCTGAAACGGCGGAAATCACTCCGCGTGGTTTATAGAGAAGAAAATACTTTTTTTCTTCTTGTACAACTGGGACCTCATCCACCTCAATTTTGTCCGTAGTAGAAACTTTCGTGCCTAACTCTTTGATGGTTTTCCCATTTACCTTTACTCGTCCATTTAAAATAAGCTCTTCTGCCTTTCTTCTTGAAGCAATACCAGCGTGAGCTATTACTTTCTGCAATCGTTCCATTTTTTCTTCACCTCGTGGCTTTTCTGTAAGAATTATTACACATATACCCTAAAATTCAAAGAAAGAGAACCGATTACAGTCAAAAAAAACAACAATCATGTCCAGTTTATGAACTGAACATGATTGTTGCAATTAGAATGGCTGCGGATATACCGGCTAAATCAGCTAGTAAACCTACTTTTAAAGAATCTCCCATTTTTTTAATGCCAACAGCGCCAAAATAGACCGTTAACACATAAAAAGTCGTGTCTGTACTTCCTTGTAAAATAGATGCCATCCTACCTAAAAGTGAATCAGGACCATGGACAGAAATCATATCTGTTATTAACCCCAATGCAGCATTACCAGAGATTGGACGAATAAAGGCCAAGGGAACAATTTCTGCTGGAACACCGATTAAATCTAGTACTGGACGAATTAGCTGAATAAAGAAACCAAGAGCTCCTGATGCCCGAAAAATAGTAATGGCGACCAACATACCAATTAAAAAGGGAATGATAGAAATCGCAATCTTGATCCCTTCTTTCCCACCCTCCACGAAATTTTCATAGGCTGGTTTTTTCTTCCAAAGGCTATGGACCAGAATGATGGCAATCATCAGCGGAATGATCCATAAGGACACGGCAGAAATGATTTGCATCATTTACTTCTTCACGCCCTTTCTGGTTCGACGTCTATAAAAATAGCGATCTGCGATAATCGCTACGGCCGTCGCACAAATTGTTGCCATTAGGGTCGGCCCAACAATTTCTGTTGGATTTGCAGAGTCATAGTTCATACGGATCGAAATAACCGTTGTAGGAATTAGGGTTAAACCGGATGTATTTAAGGCGAGAAAGGTAATCATCGATCGACTAGCCGTGTCCTTTCCCCCGTTGAGTTCCTTTAACTGCTCCATTGCTTTTATTCCCAAAGGTGTCGCTGCATTGCCCAACCCTAACATATTCGCAATAATATTCGATAAGATATAAGCCGCCGCGGGATGATCTGGAGGAATTTCAGGGAAAAGTTTTAATACAATCGGTTTAAATAAAGCTGACAGTTTATCTAACAACCCACTTTCCTGTGCAATCCTCATCATTCCTAGCCAAAATACTAGGACGCTAATTAGGCCTATACAGATCGTAACTGCTTCATTTGCAGATTGAAAAATTGCTTCATTAACTTCCTTCATCGTTCCGTTGATCGCGGCGAAGACTAATCCAATTAATGTCATCACAATCCATATATAATTAATCATGTGCATCTGCCCTACTAAACATTAGATTTTTAAAATGATCCCACCAATTTTCATTCTTACGATTTTCTTCTTCTAAGTAAATCGTTTCTTTTATTACAGGTTTATCTTGCAAATACATAATTGCGACACCGGCTTTTCCCTTTTGTAATGTTTTTAATTGATTTGCCGGCAACAGTTTATATTCCATTCTCACTTCATCTACCTCTTCCTCAGATAAAGGGTAAACGATCGAATCTTGGAGGATAAATTTTTTCCCTTCCATTCCCTCTATATTTAAAGCGAGAGAACCTTTCGGCAAAATCGTTTTTTGCGAATACGTTTTAAAACCATACTCATACATAGAAATATGATCTGTCCAATCATCTGGGGCATTTAATGTCACGGCAATTAAATCCTTACCATCCTTAGAAGCTGTCGTAATTAATGTCCGTCCCGCCCTTTTCGTAAAGCCTGTTTTCCCACCGGTGCAATACTCATATTTCTCTGTTAACAGCCGGTTTTTATTTCTCCATTTATGTGTGCCATTTTCCCTTGTGAGGGTATATGATTTTGTACCTGAAATTTCCTGGAATTTTGGATTCATCATTGTATAGCGGGTTAGTAAGGCCATATCGTAGGCCGTTGAGTAATGTTCTTCATGATCATCTAATCCATGTGGGTTCGCAAATACAGTATGGGTCATGCCGATCTCCGCAGCTTTTTGATTCATTAGAAAAACAAATCCCTCGACACTCCCTCCGACATGCTCTGCAATGGCGGTTGCTGCATCATTTCCCGAGCGCAACATTAATCCATAAACAAGGTCCTCTAATTTAATTTTTTCTCCTTGTTGTAAATAAATTGAGGAGCCTTCTGTATATACAGCTCTTTTACTAACAGTCGTCATTTCATCCATTTTTCCTGATTCTATCGCCAAAATAGCGGTCATTACCTTTGTAATAGAGGCAATGCGATGGATTTCGTCAGCATCGTGATCATATAAAACTCGTCCTGTTTCTTGTTCCATTAAAATCGCCGCAGAGGCACTTACCGAAACAGCTCCAGCCTTTTTCGGAAGCATACCTACCTGCAAAATCATGACCCAGACAATGGCTACTAATATACGTTTTCTAGCTTTCATTCACTCGCTCCCCAATACTTGACCTAACCATTTTTCAATATTTAGAAATGGTCCTTCACTGCATTTACAGCGAACTTCATTCTTTTTTTGAATGTCCCTTGTTTACACGTTGATTCTATTTGTACAAGTTTATGCCCTTTGTTTTTTGATATGATAAAAATAAGGAAAATCGTTTATACAGAAATTTTCTTGGGGAAATTCCTATATTTTTAGACATAAAAAAACTGCTGATATATCAACAGTTTTTTGTCGTCGTCTATTCTGTTTGCTCTTTAAAGGATGAAAAAAATAAATCCGCTTCATCTTCCTCAGCAGGGCTATCATTCGAGATTTCCTCAAGTTCAGGTAATTCTTGAAGGTCCTTTAGTCCAAAATAATCTAGAAACTCACTGGTTGTTCCGTATAATTTGGCCCTTCCTGTTCCTTCTGCTCTCCCCACTTCCTTTATCAGTCCCTTAGAAACTAACGTTTGAATCGGTCTTTCTGTTTTCACTCCGCGAATCACTTCGATTTCAACCCTTGTAATAGGTTGTTTATAGGCAATGATCGCCAATGTTTCAAGACCTGCTTGAGAGAGAGAAGAGCTACTAGGACTCTCAACAAGTTTTTTTAGGTAATCAGAGAACTCCTTTTTGGTCGCGAGTTGGTATGTTTCTGCAAAGGCAACAATGGTCACTCCTCTTGCCACATCTTCCTCATACCTATTCTTAAGAATTTCCAATAATTGGAGAGCCTTTTCCTCTGATATCCCCATGGCTTCCCCAATCTGTTTGACCGACAATCCTTCATCCCCCGCGGCAAACAACAGGCTTTCAATGATTCCCAACTGTTTATCTTCCTCCACTAGCGACAAGCTCCTTTCGCAAGGATAGAAAAATATCACCGAACATATTTGTTTGTTCCACAATAATTTCATTGCGCTTCATTAATTCCAACATGGCCAGGAAAGTAATCACCACATGCTCTTTATCTTCATATGGGAAAAACTCGTAAAAACTAATGCGATTCGCTTGCGTTGATAATTGTTGTAAAACTTCAGTCATTCTATCCTCAATCGATATTTCCTGATAACTAATTTTCGTTTGCAGTGGCTTTTGCAATTTTTTTCTACGTATCAATTTATGATACGCACCAAGCATATCTGCTAAAGTCACATCCCCCAAGATTGGTTCTGTACCTACCTCACCCGTATATTCCGATAAGTCACAAGGTGGCTTTGTATACATAAGGCTTCGATCAGCTTCCTTGTTTTTTAATGTAACAGATGCCTCTTTAAACTTCTTATATTCGATTAGCTGTTCCACTAATTCATCACGTGGGTCTTCATCTTCGTATATGTAATCTTCTTCAGGTTGATCATGATTGGGCAAAAGCATATTACTCTTAATCGAAAGCATCGTTGCCGCCATCACTAAATACTCACTAGCGTCATCTAATTCCAATTCCTGCATAGTGTGTACATATGCTAGGTATTGTTCAGTAATTTCGGCCATAGGAATATCATAAATGTCTATTTCCAATCGATTAATTAAATGTAAAAGAAGGTCAAGCGGCCCCTCAAACTTCTCTAATTTTACTTGATACTCCATTCTATCACCAAATTTAGTCACTTTTTTTCTTGATTTTCTTTCTTATCATATAACAGTGATAGTGGAAAAAACAAGATTCTCTACTTTTGTTTTTCTCCCAATGTTAAACTATATTTAAAAGCAATTATCCATTATTATAAAACACGTTATATAATCGAAAGGAGACGATCGTTTTGGACTTTCCATTATCCTATATAAAATATCTGTACCATTTCCATGCAGATCGAGATTATTTTGAATGTCATGAAGTTCTAGAGGAGTACTGGAAGGATCACGGAATGGAGCGAAGTTCAATTTGGGTCGGCTTCATTCAGGTAGCTGTTAGTTATTACCATTATCGGTATGGGAATAGAAAGGGTGCTGTTAAATTAATGAATAAAGCCATCCGTTTATTAAAAGACAAACAAGTAGAGATCGACCAACTAGGCATTCACTATCCAGAGTTCATCAAAATATTAATTGAAAGCCAGCAAATAATGAGTAAACAGTGTCCCTACAAGGCGATAAATTTCCCCATTAAAGATAAAAAATTATATACTTTGTGCCAATCCTATTGCCGAAAACAGGGAATGAGCTGGGGAAATGCCGATATAAACACACCTGTACAAATTTTAAAGAAGCATAATTGGCGGAGATCTCGAAACAAAATAAAAGTAGATATAGTTTCTTTCTAAAAATATTCCTTTTAAGCAAAAATCAACGGCAGGGACATTTTCCCCTGACGTTGACAGTCATATGGTAATTTAGTTTTTAGATAATACGCTTTTCGCGTTTCCTTCGGCTTTATCTTGCATCTCTCGAATAATTGTATTAATATCTTTTCCTTCAAAGATACCCTCTCGATAATCGACTCCTTCCATAATCTCACTTTCATATTGAGAAATCCGCGGTAGAGGGGCGGGGTTTGCATCCGTAATGGCTGCTAAGTTTTTATCCTTTAATATATCTTCATAATGTTCATGCCCTTTCATGAATGCCTCACGTACCTCAGGTGTTACGACTGAGGGAAGATCCCCATTTTCAGACTTGATCATTTGATATTCATCACTTAATAAGTACTCTATTACACGGAAGGCTTCTCTAGGATGTTTTGAGGTTGTCGTTGCCACAATTCCATTCCCGGGTTCATTCGGTCCATAATCACCAAACTCTCCTCCCCAGCGCGGATACGTGACAAAGTCAAAATTCAATCCATTCTCGACAGCTGCCCCTACATAAGCACCTGCAAATGCTCGGTCTGCCGCCATGGCAAGTTGTCCTTTTCTCATTAGGTCCACGCCTCTAACATCTTTCATGTCTTCCACGGAATCAAAAGAATTACCTGGGATGCTATATATTTCTTCTAACCGTTGTAAATATATTTTGAATGCATCATTTTTATCAATAATCGGTTCATGAGTATCTGGATCCACTAGTTTTGGAGTTTCAGTTTGTCTCATCATAAAGTCAAAGTTACCTGGATGTAGTCCACGATAGTGCACGCCGCCCATATCCCCAGTTACTTTACGAGCAAGCTCAATTACCTCATCCCAAGTCATATCATTTGTTGGATAGTCAACCCCAAATAAATCAAATATATCAGGGTTATAAACAAGCGCATACTCTGGACGGATAAGTGGAAGCCCATTTAATTCTCCTTCATTTGATTGATCCTTTAAATAGTTTAAGATGCTTGGTTCTAGTCGATCTAAATCAAAGTTGGTTTCTTCAATATATGGTGTAAGATCAAGTAATAAATCCATCTCTAGATATTCGGCACTTACACTCGTCATAATTAAATCAGGATAAAGCTGCTTAGCAAACACATTCTCCTCAATTTCATCCCAGCGTGATTGCACATGTTCTAATGTAATGTGATCAAATTTGGCCTCTACAGGTTCTTTAAAGTACGTCTCAAATTGCTCATCTCCCCAGTGTGTCATCATTAGTAGAGTGACTGGTTCTAATTCGTCCGCTTTTTCTTCCTGTTGATCTTGTCCTTGATCACTACCAGTAGATTGGTCGGAAGGTGCCGACTCTTTGCTGCTTCCTGAAGATGAACAACCAGCAACTAAAAATAGAGAAAAAAGTATTGACAACAAGATAAATCCATTTTTTGTCCAACTTTTCATTCATTGACCACCCCTTCATTCTTATAAAGCGCTTACAAAAAGTATAATAAAAGGAGCTTCACATTGCTCCACATTATTTGTTCAAAATAAATCATTCAATAAATATTGCCCTTCTTTTTCTATTCCTTTGCTTTTTAACATTCTTTTAGAATTTATACTGATTGCAATATCAAAACTTCTGCTTTACTTAACTTAATATCCAAACAATTAGAATCTATCACTCTAATATTGGCATGAAGATTCTCGAAATTATACTGACAAAATTCAGGTAATACAATTCTTATTGCTGTTTCCCTTTGCGCCATTATTTTTCCGGAAAACCGCTTTTCCTCTAGGTCCCAAGAAAATGATATTTTCCCTGTTGTAAAACAAAGATTCTCCACTTTACCTTGTTTCCATTTTGATGGAAGAGCGGGTAACAATTTTACGAGCGAAGAAGAAACATAAATGAGCATTTCCTGTACTGCATTAATCCATCCTAAATTCGCGTCCAATTGAACCGGAGCCGTTTGCGAGTTCATACAAATGCCCATATCTCGCCAATCATTATGCAAGGTAAAGAAATTATTCATTAGACAGGATTGTGCTAAAATATTTAAGCATTCAAGGGCTTTATCCCCATCTCCCATTCGTGCGTATATAGAGGACATATGGACAAGCGACCATCCTGTTTGCGCACCAATTAATCGCTGTTTAACAGCCGTTTCAAAAGCCGTAAACAAGGTAGGGTTATCCTCCCGCGTGAATTCTTGACCTGGAAAAATCGGATAAATATGAGACAAATGACGATGTTCATAACGATCAGCAAAATCTGGGTGCATCCATTCACGAATCGCTCCATCTTCATTTACTTGATAATCAGGAATTTTTGCTAACATTGCTTCCCACTGGTCAATTTTATCTAATGCTTTCCCGCCAACTATTCTACTCCCTTCAATGAGATGGGATAATAACTCCTTTATGATCGCAAAATCAGCAGTAGCATTAATCGTTGTTGGCATTGGATGTGCCAGTGGTTGACCGTCTTTTGGCATATGATTTTCCGGTGTGTTTTCTGGTGAAACTGATGGATAGATCTTATAAAATCCATCATCACCAAGCACAAGAAAATCCTCATAAAACAGGGCCGCTTCTCGCATAAAGGGCAAGGCCTTCTCTTTTAAAAAGACTTGGTCACCGCTAAATAAAAAATAGTCATAGAAATGCTTTGCTAGCCACCCCGCTGCACCTGTCCAATTCATAATAACGGGTACCACCTGATTGGGAACCCCAATACCGGGGGTCGTTCCAGCTGGAATAAAAATTCCACGGCAACCATATAAATGACGAGCATTTCTTCTAAAATCTTCCATCATCCGATCATAATAATCGAATAAAGCAGGTGTAAATTCGATTAAGCCACCAACATTACTGTGCCAGTACATCATTTGAATGTTTTCATTCGCCATATGATGGCCCCACATTAATCGGTAATCCCCAAACCACAGACCATATAAGCCAAATGGCTGACCTTTTGGTCTAGTTCCTGAAATAAATAAATATCTTCCATATGCCCACATTTTTTCAATTAAAGTAGTCGGCGCTTCCCCACTATAAGCTTCGAGAAGAAGCTCTTCATTTGATCGCGGATTATCATGAGCCGTTAATTCAATTTTTGCAGATTGGAATAGAGGACGATGAAGTTCTACATGTCGAGTAAGTAGTTTATGATAATTAGACTCGATATTAGCTAACTCCTCTGTCAATCTTTTCCAATCCTTTTGGCGCTCCCCTTTGACGAATACTTTTACCAAAATGAGAATTTTCCCTGTATTTATAAGTTGAAGGCAGCCTTGTCCTTCTTTCATTTGACCGTTAGTTGGAATGACACGCAGAACAGCCCCAAGATCAGTTCCGTCCTCATTTTTGGTTGCATAGTAATAATATGGAGCTTTTACTTTCCCCTCAGCACTCTCAACAAGTAATGGGACTCGGTCTGAAAGTTTCCCCCCCTCACTCTCATGAAGAGCTAAATAAACATCCGCCCGAATCGATGCGCGATTGGATGTAATTTCATAAGCAATGAGATCGTCTGCTCTGGAGACAAATAATTTTCTCTCATATATTTTCTGGCCATCCCTCCATTTGACCGATACCTCACCTGTTTCCATATTAAGTACTCTTCCGTAATTTTTAAAGGCATGTTCACATGGCATTGTTACCTTCAATGCGCCAAGTGGTAACCTAGAAGCTAAACGCGTCTTATACCCTTTTTCCTTTAAGGCATTCGTTAAATTCCAACTAGCAGTCATATACTTCCCCTGAGACATCCATTTTCTTGTTTCTGCAAGGGTATGTCTGACATCAGGAACTTCATCTTTTTTTCCTAAATGCCATAATTCCTCATGATTGATTAGGATCGTTTCGTCTTTAATTCCACCATAAACAGCTGCACCGATCTTACCGTTTCCAGAAGGCAGAGCCTCTCTCCACATATTTTTCCACCATGAAGCCGGATAGTTTAGTTTTAGCCTGTATTGATCCTTTCCTTCATTCATTATTTTCTATCACTTCCACTTTAGGTGGGTGGATAAAGTCTTGATAGCGATTAGCAACTAACGCTTCTTGTGTGTTTCCTTCATGAAAATAAATCCGGTAGTGATAAGTAAGTGATTCGCCTTTTCTTAATAGTTGACCACCTCGAAAATAGAGATTATTCGGGGCGATTAGCCCATAATTTCGGATATGCCAGTACGTAGGGAATTCAGTTGTTTGCGGGTCTTCAAACGTAGCAATTCCGAGAGTTTCTCCCCCCACTTTTCCATAATAATCACACCATGGTGCACTTTTTCCCCAACACTCTTCTTCATTTATAGAACCATAAGCATTGACAATCGTTCCACCATGATCAACACTCATCGTTTCAGCAACACGGATCCCAAGCGGTCCTGCTTCTTTTGTTGCTCCCAGTTCAACCCTTCCATAATCTGCACTAAGCGTAAACGATAGATCTATAATACGAGCGGAGGCTGGCGTATTGTAAATGGTAATTGTTCGATGGTCATGCATAAGGGAGCGTCCTTTAAAATTTGTCCATTCCACTTCGGTTGAGATTCTTGCAAAGACTGGCCCAGCATATTTTTCTTGGATATGATTAATCTTTTGCTTTCCATAGTCTGGTCGTTCATTCCAAGCATCTACGCCATTTACATCACCAATTCCAAGCCAGATCGACCGATGGTGCGGATGCTCAGTCGTCTCAAAGTCAAGCCGAGTATAACTCTGTCCGTTTGGTCCAATAACCGGACCAAGATAAGGTTTAGCAAGCTCCGGGTCCATGACATAAGAGGTTGCGAGCTCACTATCTATCAAAATATCAAACTGATTTTCCCTTTCGAATATTTCAACATTCTTTAACTGATCTTTTTGATTTCCCTCACTAAAATCAACGGTATAAATCATTGTTTCCTGTGCAGCCAATTCTTCGATTAACCAATATAATACAATGGAATCTTTTGTTTCCTCACACTGTACAGCAATTGCTTTACCACTCTTATCATACATTCGAACATTGGCCAAAATTAATTCGGATAATGGTAATGATGTTTTTAATAATTGAAACGAAACGGGACAATATTTTCTATCATGGTTTCCCGCTGTTACTTTTAATTCAATTTGATTGGACATTCGCTAGACCTCCCTCAACGCTCGACCAAGTATTTTTTACAAACTGCAAGGATAAGGCGCTTACATCTACGAGAGAAGCCGCATTACATTCTGCTGAAATCAAGCCTTTGTATTTTGCCTCTTGTAAAACACGAAAAAGCTTAGAAAAATCCATTGCTTCTTCCCCGTTTATTTCCCCCGGAAATCGCCTGTCCCGATCGGAAATATGGACATGAGCAAGCCATTCATCCTTTATCGCTTGCTTTAGAATAGTGAAGGATTCTTTCTCTAAATCCATATGATAACTATCCGCCAACACCTTGATATGTGGTAAGTTCACTTCTTCTGCTAATGACATGGCCTCTTTTACTGTATTGATGATATTACTTTCTGTTTTATTTAGTGGTTCAATCGCGACGGTAATCCCATATTTTGCGCTATATGTTTCACAGCGACATAAAAACTGTTTAATTTGTTCGTATGCCTGCGTTTGGGAAAAGCCGTCTGGAATGGTCCTTGCTCCCCCACTTCCAAAAATAATTTGTTCTCCCCCAATTTCATGGACTCGCCTCATTGCCAAATCTAGATAATCATCTAAATCTGTAATGGATACATTCGGGCCGACAATTTTTAATTGTGGAGGAATAAAACTATTACAGACAGGGATATTTAGAGATGTTTGCTGGATTACCTGTTTCGCCTCATGAAACTCCTCCTCTGACAGTTGTGTAAGAAATTGAACAGTCAATTCTGCAAAATCATATCCATTTTCCTTTAACAACTGAAGGCCATCGCGTAGTTGCTCCACTTTCCCCATCTCTACACTTTCCCCACTCGATTGTGGAACAAATGATCCAAGAATAAGACAGCATCCAAATTTCGTTTTCATCCATTCCTCTCTCCTTTACCTGCTTTTTTCTTATGAAACTCTCTCTCTTTATTAGCTTAAAAGCAATCCGACGTACTCTGCTCAACATATTTTGCCGGGTTATAAAAACCTCAACATATTTTGTTCTGGATATATGTAAACGCATTCACAATAAAATTATTTATTATGAATTTTACGATAATAGGAAGGGGTATAACGTGTATGGTTTTTAAACACTCTACCAAAATGAGTTAAACTATTAAAGCCTACTTTCCCTGCAATATCAATTACTTTCATATGGGATTCTCGCAATAATCTTTGTGCTTCTTGAATCCGTACATGATTTAAATACTCACTATAGGTGAAGCCTGTCGCCTTTTTAAAAATTCTACTTAAATAATAAGAACTGATAAAAAACTCATTTGCTACAGAGTCAAGTGTGAGGTCTGGAGTGTGGTAATGTTTATTAATATAGTGGATGATATCCGTCATTTTATGATAAACACTTCCTGTAAATTCTTGGGTATCGGCCGTATTTCTATTTAAATAACGAACTGAAGAGATCAGTAGTTGAATTAACAACGTTTTCAAAAAAAGGTCAAAACCAGTTTCTCCTTTTTGCATTTCATGAATCATTTTAAATAATATATATTCAATCTCCTGTTGTTCATGACGATTAAGCTGAATAATTAAGGTTTGATTGAAAACTGATTGTAAAAGAGAAGAACAGGTATCTTTTTCACTTTCAAATAATTGACCAGTAAAATTAATTAATAGTCTTTCATGTTCATAGTCATCAACATGGAAAGTCCTATGAAGCACTCCTTTATTAATAAATACTAGATTTCCCGGGTTTACATAATATGTTTTATCGTTAATAAAATATTTCCGTTTTCCATTTATTAGATAATATACTTCATAATGATCAACATGGGTATGATATTCAGGCATAGCGTTTTTTGTGTCTCGTTTACGATGACTAATATGTAACGGATCGTCAGGTTTTTGATAGGAGAAATTAATATCCACTTTAACCCCCCGTATAATGAAAAATAAATACTTAACATTTCTTTATTAGTTTTTTAAAAGCTCGGTTTAGGACATGTCCGAGCTTTCTTCATCCGTATTTTCACATTTTTCAAAAAAACTGGCAGTATAATCAGTAGGAATAATTTTCTTATCCTGATAAATTTGCTTTAGCGATTTCACCATATTTGTACCAATGCCTTCATGTCGATGGGAAGGATTAACGGAAATATGTTGAATTTCAACTACATCATCCATTTGAACTACGCCTACTAAGCCAGTAATATCCTCATCTTTCCATAAAAACAATTGCCAATTGTCAGCCGTTTCATATGTTTTCATTGTATTTTGGAGCTTTTTCAGATCCTTCTCATTCGGCATAAAGGAAAGAAGGCCCATCGCGATCTTTTCATAGGCTTTCTTGTATCGAATTAACATAACAGATCCCTCATTTTCTTATTTCCTGCTGGCAAACTGCACAAAGCATTATAACTGAATCGGGAAAGTTTGTTCACTTATCATTTGGTAATCCGAACATTTGGTGCAATAAAGACCCAATATAGGATACCCCATACGGCAGCTACAATTAAGATCAAAATAAATAAAGTGATATTCCTTTTGCGCAAAGAATGCACACCCCTTAATCCTTTAACTTTACATTATGTCTTTATAACATGGTTTCATTGTACTGGCTATGGTTCGTTTAAGCAAATGATTCTAATCTTGAACTGTTAAAATTAGGTAGCAAACACTGTATTTCCCAAATTCATATCTTTTATACCTATATAGACGAAAATTTGACAAAAAAGTTTCACTTTATCAACAAATATGCAATAGCCCGTATAAAAATGTATAGCTAAAAACAAGGCATCCTACTCCAGTAGCAAGCTCTGTCATCGCTTCCACACTTTATAATGATGGTTTCGGATTTTGGTGAGCCTCTGTCTTTAAAGCTACGGACTATGCACGAGTACTAACTCCAAAAATTTATGCCACTTTAAGAAAACCCGCAATCTGCGGGTTTACATTCGTGACTTTGCAACATAAGACAAATCTAATCGTAATAAATCCTCATATGATTCTCTTTTTACGACTAGTTGACTTGACCCATTTTCGACAAAAACAACTGGTGGTCTTGGGATGCGATTATAGTTGTTCGCCATGGAATACCCATAAGCACCTGTACAAAATACAGCAAGAATATCATTTGGAGAAGCTTCAGGTAAAGGTAAATCCCAAATGAGCATATCTCCAGATTCACAGCATTTTCCGGCAATCGATACTTTTTCCTTCGATTCCTCGTTTGCACGATTAGCCAAGATGGCTTCATATTTAGCATCATAAAGAGCAGGCCTTAAATTATCTGTCATGCCTCCATCTACAGCTAAATATTTTCGGATGTTTGGTACATCCTTTTGCGAACCGACTGAATATAAAGTTGTTCCTGCATCTCCTACCATCGAGCGACCTGGCTCAATCCAAATTTCTGGTAAATCCAATCCAAGCTTATCTGTTTCAGCTTTCACTTCATCAATCATCTCAGTAACATACGATTCAGGAGCTAATGGGCTATCTTCCTCTGTATAACGAATTCCGAAGCCCCCTCCCAAATTTAATACCGTTGCTTTAAAACGAAATGAGGTGTTCCATTCGGCTAATTTTTCTAGAATTTTTCTCGCGGCTAATTTAAATCCTGTTGTTTCAAAAATTTGCGACCCAATATGACAATGCAACCCAAGTACATCCAAGTAATGATTTTCTATAGCATACGTAAGGGCTTCTTCAGCCTGCCCATTTTGTAGATCAAACCCAAATTTGGAGTCCTCTTGCCCAGTTAAGATGTAATCATGAGTATGTGCTTCAATACCTGGCGTCACACGCAGTAGAATTTTCACTTGCTGTTGCCGGTGTTCACAAAGTTGGGCAAGTAGATACAATTCATGAAAATTATCAACCACAATACAACCAACGCGATAATCTAAGGCCATTTTTAATTCGGACTCACTTTTGTTATTTCCATGAAAATGAATTCTTTCACTAGGAAATTCTGCTCTGATGGCTGTAAATAATTCCCCACCAGAAACTACATCTAAAGATAACCCCTCTTCTTCAACAAGTTGGATCATCGCCACCGTAGAAAAAGCTTTGCTTGCATAAGCCACTTGTGCTTTGACTCCCATATTTTCAAATGTCTTTTTAAAAGCTCTTGCTCTATTTCTAATAAGAGCAACATCATATACATAAAGAGGTGTACCGTATTTTTCGGCAAGTGTTACGGTATCTACCCCACCAATTTCTAAATGCCCCAGTCGATTAATAACAGCTGTTCCGTATAAATGCATTTTTCCCCCACCTTAAAAATAACCATAACGGTTGTATAAACGACGATCGTTTTTTCCTGATAAGTAAAATTACTTTATCATAATCTAAATATTTATGCAATGGCCCCAGTCAAGGCCTTGGCGGTTGACGGAATCGATCTTGCGGCCGAACAACGCTTGGACGAAGCACGGCGCCGGGAACAGGTCTTCTAAGCAAAATATTAAATAAACCTTTCGGATTAAACGGTAATAACGGCCATAAATATGGAGCACCTAACGGTTTGCTTTGGGCTAAAAAGATGATATAAAGAGTACAGCCAATAATGAAACCTGGTGCTTTAAAAAGAGCGACACATATTAATAAAAGCATTCTAACCATTTTATTGGCTACGCTAAGTTCATAACTTGGTGTGGAGAATGTCCCAATGGCAACAATTGAAACATAGAGAATCACTTCTGCCTGAAATAAACCGACATTCACTGCAATTTCCCCAATTAATACAGCAGCAATCAATCCCATCGCCGTTGATAGTGGTGTCGGAGTGTGAATAGCGGCAATCCGCATAAACTCTACCCCAAGATCGGCAATCAGTAATTGCAGAAGTAATGGAATATGTGATTGTTCATTTGGTCCGATAAAATCTAATTGATCTGGCAAAAGGGTAGGGTCCATTACAAATAGAAACCATAGTGGCAAAAGGAAAATGGATGCCCAAATTCCCAAGAATCGAGTCCATCTCACAAAGGTTCCGACTGCAGGTGATTGACGATACTCCTCGGCATGTTGAACATGATGGAATAAAGTTGTCGGCGTGATCATAATACTAGGTGATGTATCAATATAGATTAAAACATGACCCTCCAGCAAGTGAATGGAACCTACATCCGCCCTTTCCGTATAGCGAACAAGTGGATAGGGGTTATAGCCTTGTTTCATTAAATATTCCTCGATCGTTTTATCAGCCATTGTGATTCCATCAATATCAATGGCTTTTAATTCTTTTCGAATGGTATGAACAAGTCTTGGATTAGCAACTCCTTTAATATAGCCAATGGCAATATCTGTTTTAGACCTTTCTCCGGTCTGCATGATTTCAAATCTTAATCGTTCATCACGAATTCTTCTTCGCGTTAAGGCTGTGTTGACTACAATATTTTCAACATAGCCATCCCTTGAACCACGCACTACTTTTTCCGTGTCTGGTTCTTCAGGCTGTCTACCGGGATAATTACGTACATCGACAATTAAAGCCCTGTCCGCTCCTTCGACAACAACAGCCATAAGGCCTGATAATACTTGGTCAACCATCTCATCCATTGTTTTTGCGGGCTGAACAGATGAATTGCTTATTCTATTTTCAATTAACTCATACAGCTTCGATGTCGTTTTTTCGGTATCGTTAAGTTTTTGTAGTTCCTTCAGAATTTGAGTAATGATTATGGAGTCGCAAAGACCATTCACAGTATATAAATGAACTTTTTTCTTTAAAATGACTAATTTTCTTACATCAAGATCAAAGCTCGTTCCAAGACCTACTCTATCTTCAAAATACTTTTCGATTACATCAGGATTCTTATCAATCTTCATCATCTTTTCTTGGCTAAGTTTGCTCAAAATGAGACCCTCCTTCAAACCCTTATCCTGCTTCTTACGGATTGCCGATGCTTCCCTTCTTTCTAGCTTTTAGTATGTGGTAAAATTCAACTTTCATACAAAGGAACGGTATTAAAAAAAGAACATATGGGTGCCCCATTTTAGGCATCCATATGTTCTTTCATTTGATCTAATATTTTCTTTTCTAGACGTGAAACTTGAACTTGAGATATCCCTAGACGTGAAGCCACTTCCGATTGTGTTTGGTCTTTATAATACCGGAGATAAACAATTAATCTTTCACGTTCGTCCAGTCCTCTGATCGCTTCCTCTAATGCAATTTTATCAAACCACTTGTGATCATTTTCATCAGAAATCTGATCCATTAAGATAATGGGATCTCCGTCATTTTCATAAACAGTCTCATGAATAGAGGTTGGGGATCTTCCAGCATCCTGAGCCATTAATACTTCCTCTTGAGAAACATCTAAATAAGTAGCAATATCGGAAATCGTTGGTACTTTTCCATCTCTTTTCGCCAACTCATCCCTTGCCTTTCTAATCTTGTTTCCTAGTTCCTTAATAGATCGGCTTACTTTCACAGCTCCGTCATCCCGAATGAAGCGTTGAATTTCACCAATAATCATTGGAACGGCATAAGTTGAAAATTTCACATCATAAGAAAGGTCAAACTTATCAATGGATTTTAACAAACCAATGCTACCGATTTGAAATAAATCATCCGGATCATAGCCTCGATTCAAAAATCGTTGAACGACAGACCAGACAAGTCGAACATTTTTTTCAACAAGAATGTCTCTTGCGTGTTGATCGCCTTCTTGGCTTTTCTTAATGAAATCCTTAACTTCCGAATCGCTCAAAAAGCCCTTTCTTGCCTCTTTTTTTAATTGCACGTCCATAGGCACGGCTCCTTAATTGCATAACGCTTTGTTTTTCGTTACATATTTTGTTAGACGGACCGTGGTGCCTGAACCTGGTTGTGATTCTACTTCTATCTTGTCCATAAAGTTTTCCATAATGGTAAAGCCCATACCTGATCTTTCTAATTCAGGTTTGGTTGTAAAAAGAGGTTGTCTTGCTTCATCAACATTATCAATGCCAATCCCATTATCTCGGATAACGAGATCAATCATTTCATCTTCAATGGCAGCTGAAATATAGACAATTCCTGCCGGATTTTGTTCATAACCATGAATAATAGCATTCGTGACAGCTTCAGAAACAACGGTCTTAATTTCTGTTAATTCATCCATCGTCGGATCTAGTTGGGCAATGAAGGCGGCCACAGTGACCCTAGCAAATGATTCATTTTGACTTAATGCACTAAATTGTAGTTGCATTTCATTCCTCATTTTATGCAACCCCCAATCTTTCTAAAGCCAATTGTTCCGAGGTTTCCAGGTTCATAATTTTAAATATGCCCGACATTTCAAACAACCTCTTCACTGAAGGCGAAATGGCGCATACCACCATTTCACCATTCTTTAGCTTAATTTGCTTATACCTTCCCAGAATGACGCCCAGTCCAGAACTGTCCATAAAAGTGAGATTCGCCAAATTCAACACAATATGGTGAATGTCATAGGCTTCAATTGTTTCACTAACTTTTCCTCTTAAATCTTCTGCTGTATGATGATCTAGTTCTCCTGATAGCCGCACACATAGTACGTCTTGTCTAACATCCAATTCAATATTCAAACTCAATTGCCTAATCCTCCTCGCATATAGAAGTATAATGAGTCATTTCTACTCTTATCCCTCTAATTCCTTCTTAATGACAAAACTAGAAGAAATTCGGCAATTTATTTAAGAAAAGCGCAAGGCATCCGCCTATCGGCGACAAGCAATTGTTCTTTGACAAAGAAAGGTGTTCCAACCTTTGATTGGCCCAGGTTATAAGCAGAACATCGGCTAAATTCTCGGTGTGTTGGAGTAAAAAGATATCTTGTCACTAATCTATTTTTGTGAACAATCCAAATGCTCGTTTATACAGATGCCACCAAGAAGCTTTTTTTACGTTTTCCTTTGCAACTAAAGGCACCTCAACTAGCTCTTTCCCATCTTTCTTTACTTTCAAAACGCCAATCTTTTCTCCTTTTTTAAGGGGGGCTTTAATCTGCTCATTCAATTCTATTTCTTCCGTGAGCTTATCTAACTTTTCTCCTTTTTTCGTTAGAACCGAAGCGTTTTCCCCTGTTACTGCTTCTATATATTTTTTATTGCCCTTGCTCACTTTCACTTTTTCTAACGTTTTTCCCTTTTCATATAAGGGATGAGTGGCATATTGAGAAAAAGAATAATCGAGCATTTTGGTTATTTGTGCATTTCTACTTTTCGATGTTGGTGCACCAAAGACTACAGCAATCACACGCATCCCATCTTTTTTTGCTGTAGCAGTTAGACAATACTTCGCTTCACTTGTAAATCCAGTTTTTAAGCCATCCACACCAGGATAAAATTTTACTAGTTTATTGGTGTTCACTAGCCAAAATTTATTATCGCTATCCTCTCTTAAATAGGCTTCATAATTTTTGGTGAAGTCTGTAATTTCTTCATGCTTCAACAGCTCTTTTGCCATGATCGCCATGTCATAGGCTGTACTGTAATGATCTTCTATTGGTAAACCTGTCGTGTTTTTAAAATGAGTATTTTTTAAGCCTAACTCCTTTGTGCGCTCATTCATCATATCGACAAACGCTTCTTCACTTCCTGCGATTTTCTCAGCTAATGCGACAGAGGCATCATTAGCCGAGGCAATTGCCATAGCTAATAAAAGCTCTTTAACCGTCATCTCTTCGCCAGGTTCGAGAAAAATTTGTGAACCACCCATTGAGGCTGCATACTCACTTGTTGTGACCTTCTCATCCATCTTTATTTTCCCAGAATCGATGGCTTCCATAATTAATAACATGGTCATAATTTTTGTCATGGAAGCAGGAGAGTATTTTTCGTCCCTATTTTTCTCATATAAAATCGTCCCAGTATCTCTTTCAATTAGGATTGCTGATTTCGAATCTTCCGCAAGCTCCGTTTTCTTTTCTTCAGCAAATGCAGCTCCTGAATATAATGAAAGAATTAAACATAATGCAACAAACATGGTTACAACTTTTTTCATATCAATCCCTCCACCGGAAATGTTTTCCATAAATCCATTCTCTCCCAGCTTGGATGGATTTATACAAAGACAAAAAGAAAAAGCCCGAAAATAACTTTTCGAGCTTTTCCCAACTTGGCAGGGATTTGTATCAATATTATTCTATGTTTTGTAAATCCTCTAAAAAACTTGTCCCCTTCCCTTTCCAATTCACTTTAAAGTTCCTTGCAATGGTTGCCCCTACATCCGCAAAAGTTTTTCGGATTGGAAGCTCTTTCCCGTGGGATAATTTCTTTGAGTAGGCTAACATGGGTACAAATTCTCTTGTATGATCTGTCCCATGATGGGTTGGATCATTTCCATGATCTGCTGTTATGATTAATAGATCCTCTTCACCCATTTGATCGATTATTTCAGGAACTCTTTGATCAAATTCCTCCAGTGCTTGCCCATAACCTTCGGGATTTCTGCGGTGACCAAATTTCGCATCAAAATCAACCAAATTGATAAAATTTAAGCCCGTGAAGTTTTTCCCCATCGTTTGCAAGAGTTTATCAACCCCGTCCATATTGGACTCTGTTCTAATCGATTCTGTTATCCCTTCTCCGTCATAAATATCATGAATTTTCCCGAGCGCTATTACATCAAATCCAGCATCTTTCAATTCATTCATCACTGTTCGTGCAAAAGGTTTTAAGGCATAATCATGACGATTGGCGGTACGTTGAAAATTGCCCGGTTCACCAACAAAAGGACGAGCAATGACACGACCAACCTTAAATTCTTCCTTTAAGGTTAACTGTCTCGTTTTTTCACAAATCTGATATAACTCCTCTAATGGAACGATCTCTTCATGAGCCGCAATTTGTAAAACTGAATCAGCAGAAGTATACACAATCAAAGCTCCTGTTTCCATATGCTCTTTCCCAAGTCTTTCGATAATTTCCGTTCCACTTGCTGGGATGTTTCCAATCACAGATCGTCCTGAGGCTTTCTCCATTTCCGTAATTAGCAGCTCAGGAAAACCGTTTGGAAAGACTTTAAAAGGGTGACTTGTCACGAGCCCCATTAATTCCCAATGCCCTGTCATCGTATCCTTTCCATTTGATGCCTCTCGCATCTTTGTATAAAACGCGAGTGGTTTGTCTACAGGATCTACTCCTTTAATTTTTCTTATATTCGCTAAACCAAAGCTTTGTAGATTCGGTAATGTCAAACCATCCATTTTTTCGGCAATATGGCCTAATGTATCTGCCCCTTCATCGTTAAAAACAGCTGCATCAGGTGCTTCCCCTATTCCAACAGAATCGAGTACAATTAAATGAATCTTTTTAAATGTTGTATAGTCCATGCCTATTCCTCCTACAAAAGTACATTTATACTTTTAACATACCCTTTTAAATCCAAAGTAAAAACCGCCTAGGCGGTTTTTTATGCTATCGTTTCTTAAGCCCGTGGATGATATTTTGTATAAACATCTTTCAACCTTGTTTTTGTTACATGTGTATAGATTTGTGTAGTTGAAATATCAGCATGTCCCAACATTTCTTGTACTGCCCTTAAGTCAGCCCCATTTTCTAGCAAATGGGTAGCAAAGGAATGTCTCAAAGTATGAGGAGTAAGATCCTTTTCAATATGAGCATCAATCGCTAACTTTTTAATGATTTTCCAAAAGCCTTGGCGTGTCAGTCGATTTCCATGATGATTCAGAAACAGAGCTTCTGTTTTATATTTTGTTTTTCTGAGTCGAGGTCGAGATTCTCGTAAATAGTATTCAACAGCATCTGAAGCCATTTGACCGAGAGGAATAATTCGCTCCTTATCCCCTTTACCGATACAACGAACAAACCCCATTGTTAAATGGACATTATCCAAATCTAAATTGATTAGCTCACTTACCCTGATCCCAGTAGCGTAAAGTAATTCCATCATAGCTTTATCCCTTATACCATAAGAAGTTGTGAGATCAGGCGTATTCAGCAAATTTTCAACTTCTTGGAAACTTAATACTTGAGGTAATTTCCTTTCCATCTTGGGTGTTTCCAAATGGACAGATGGATCATGATCAACTACTCTATCCCTTAATAGAAATTGATGAAAAGCTCGAATGGATGCAATATGTCGAGCTAATGTCTTCGAGGACTTTCCTTCTTTCTTTAAAAAAGCCAAAAATTGAATAATATGGATACGAGTCACATCATTCAATGCCTTTAATTGCTCTACCTGCTGTAAATATTCCAAATAGCGTTTTAAATCTCGTTTATACGAAACAATCGTATTTTGGGACAATCCTTTTTCTACTGTCATAAAGTGGATAAAATCCTGCATCTCATCTTGCACAACCATTACTCTCCATTCTGGTAAAAAAGGATTAGGCGCGAAAACCAGGCATCACTTCTTTGACTTTCTGGTTGAAAGGCCTTTACCGCACTTCCTTCCGGCTCATCATAACGCCGATAATTTTCATATTCTTGATTTATCCACATAATACCATAATAGAAGAGAATCGTGCATCCAATAAGCAAGGCGAGTAATCGTAATGTTCCAAAAAGTGTTTTTAAAGTATTTCTCATTGTTTTCATCCTTAACTTTTAAGTTTGTACGCAGCTGAACAGGCGTGAGGGGCTCGAGGTCAAATAACCCTAAATCTTGGAAGGAAAAAACACCCTTCCAAGATTTAGGAACATTTGCTTGTCGCCCCTGGCAAACGCCTTCCGCTTTTCTTATTACCATCATATGCCAAGGTTGTTTTCATTTATTCATTAAACCAATGGACGAAGGCAATTTTTTTCGGTGAGCCGATTGAGAAGGGAAATTAGTGTCACGGTCACTCTCTTTTTTTTAATACTAAAAAAACCTTTTCCTAGACTTGGAAAAGGTTTAATCTGTTTTTTTATTAATATCGGTTTTTTCTTGACACTTCCAACAAATTCCGTGAAAAATGAGGCGATGGTCTTTTATTTTAAAGCGCCAATCTCTTTCTACAATTTTTTCCACATCTTCTAGTAAATCGTCTTGAATCTCTTCCACGGCTCCACATTCAATACAAATAAGATGATGATGAAAATGAGCAGCTCCTTCTTTTCTAAGATCGAAGCGTGACACACCGTCACCAAAATTAATCTTGTCCACGACTTTTAATTCCGTTAACAACTCTAATGTTCTATATACTGTTGCAAGCCCGATTTCGGGTGACTTTTCTTTGACTAGCAGATAGACATCTTCTGCACTTAAATGATCTTCCTCATGTTCAAGCAATACCCGAACCGTGGCTTCACGCTGGGGAGTGAGCTTGTAGCTTGCGGAATGTAATTGTTTCTTTATCCGTTCTATGCGACTTTCCATACCTCAATATCCTCCCTCGCGATTCTCCACTATAATTATATCAGATTGATGCTCATATTCAAACTAAAATAATTATAATGTGCGAAGGGTTTAGCTGATTGATAGAATGACAGACTTCATTAAAGCAGGAGAAATATAAGCTTCAATGCTAGCTGCAACTGTAATAACAGCAATCGCTCCTACATAAGCCATTACATATTTAGCAAAAACCGGAACAAACTGAAAATGAAATGTTGGTCTTATAAAGACCTTTTTGATAATTTTCATAGACAGAGCAATCGAACTGACCGATATAAAGATCAACACTGGAATCATGAATAAATTTTGTGGCAAAAGAGAGACAAAAGAAAGTAATAATCCTTGCCAACCCATTTGGCTCACTAAAAAACCAATGGAAAAACCAACGACAATTCCTTTTAAAAAAATTAATAAAAAGATTAATGGGAAGCCAATAATCGAGATGCCTAGTACCCATATTAATCCAGCTATCTTCACATTATGGAAAAAGCTTAATTTTAATAACTCTTCAGGTGGCACCATTTGGCCTTCTCCTACTTGGCCAAAAAATTGATTTAAATAATAAAACAGGTCTTCTTTTTGATGGTCAGATAAACTATTCACCATCACTGCACCAAATATAACACCCATTAAAAATAAAACAGTCATAAAGGTATAAAGAGACGAATGTTCTTGAAAATGACGAGTTATAATGTTTGTTGAAAGTCGATAGCGCATTGAATATTTCCTCCTGTCCCACGATTGTTACATCATATGTGGGACAGGCCGTTAATATGACAGACGCTAAAAATAATAACGTAATAAGAACTTAAGATTTTTTCACTTTACCGTATTTTCCGCCTCCCCCGGCGGCAATTTGTAATTTGCCTTCACGCGCTTGGATGATCATTTCTGCAAGTTGAATGTTGACAAGTTCTTTCAAGTCTTTTTCTTTTACCCGATGTAAAATATTCATCTCTGTTCCAAAATGATCTAGTAATTGTTGCATCGTTTTTGGCCCCAAGCCCGGAATAAATTCCAATGGTACTTGATGAATATAAGGAGGTCGTTTAGGCTTATCCCCTGCATTAGCCAGCTCGGAAATGCGTTCGGATACCCCTTTAGTAAACTTTTCAGAACCACAATGGGAACAAATAGCTTCTTTCATTGGCTCGGAACAAACAGCACATGTCGTCCGATAATATTTACCCAAACGGGGGTTTAAACCATAATTGGCTTTTACCCGATTCCCGCCTTGATTCTTTAAGGCTTGAGAAAGGGCCGTAAAAGTAGGTGTCTCTAAATCAAATTTTTGATATTCCCGTGCAATTTTTTGAGTGGAATGCGCATCAGAATTTGTTAAAAAAGTATAAGCATGCAATTCGGTTATTTGATCAGCCATTCCGGTATCTGAACTTAGTCCAAGTTCGACGGCATCAATAAGGCTAGGATTCAAAATTTCAGTTAAGGAATGAGTTACTCCTTTTCCATATAAACTTTTAAAAGGAGTGAAGACATGCGCTGGGATAAACAATCCTCCTAAGCTTTTCACCTTTTCTTGTAAAACTCGGGCGTTTTCATATATTCTTTGTGTGCTTAATTGGATATTGGTCACTCGAGCTGAAAGCCAACTTGAAAAATCTTTTAAAGTCGTTAATGTTGGAAAATAAGCTAAAACATGAATCGGACCATGACAGTTCTCATCATAAACTTCTATCTCAGTTCCAGGTATAAGAGTTACTTCATCTTCATAGCGGAAACCACCCTCTTGCATCTTCACTAATTTTTCTTCATGAATCAATTGCTCAATCTCTATGATCACTTCTGGCGAATGACAATCAATGACCCCGACCATGTCCAGACCTTTCGGGTATTTGGCTGCCTTTAGAATATTAGATAATGTAAGATTCCTACTGCCTGTTATTTTAACGGCTTTTCCTGTATAGGTTCTTCCAATGTGAATATGTAAATCAGCAAACACATCACTCATGTTCGGCCAACACCTTTTTCATTTGGAGATAAAGAACAGCATACACTGTTTTGGCATCGTAAATACGTTTCTCGTCTACAAAGGTAGCAGCCGATTCTAAA
This sequence comes from Bacillus subtilis, assembly GCF_008764245.1. Classification (GTDB taxonomy): domain Bacteria; phylum Bacillota; class Bacilli; order Bacillales; family Bacillaceae_C; genus Lederbergia; species Lederbergia ruris. The sequence goes on along the minus strand of NZ_VTQV01000029.1, from coordinate 18,447 downwards.
TCTACCTCTAACAAATCAACAAATTCATCTTCATCACCTGGAAGAGGATTCTCTACCTTTTCCAAATTGGTTGCGATGTAAAGGTGAATTACTTCATCTGAAAAACCAGGAGCTGTATAGAAGGAAGTTAAATAATTCATTTGGTTTGCCCGAAATCCTGTCTCCTCCTCCAATTCCCTCGCGGCTGTTACTTGTGGTTCTTCACCTTGTTCGAGCTTCCCAGCAGGGATTTCCAGCAAAGATCGTTCCAGCGGTTTGCGAAATTGCTCCACCATTAAAATTTTTCCGTCTTGTGTGATTGGAATAATACCAACAGCGCCCGGGTGCTTGACGATTTCACGTTTGGCCATTTTTCCATTTGGAAGCTCGACATCCTCTACCCGCAATTGAATAATCTTACCATTAAAAATTTCTTGGCTCTGGATTGTTTTTTCTTCAAATTTATTCAAATAAATCCGCTCCTTACTTCTAACTGTTATTATCATACCATAGCCAGTAGAGAACATTAATTTTGTTTTCTTTACCAACTTTTAGGTAGAATGGAAGAAAACAGAAGACGCTTGGAGCTGGACAACTTCTACACTTAGTCCGAAGTGATTCCAAGGAAAACTTTCTTCTGAAATAAAGACTTGAAAGGACGGGATAGTATGGAAAAGAGGCAATTAGGAAATTCTGACTTGTGGGTTTCGAGGATGGGACTTGGCTGTATGTCTTTAGGGACGAACAGTGACCATGCTGAAAAGATTATTCAAGCTGCTTTAGACCAGGGGATTAATTATTTTGATACCGCAGACTTATATGACTATGGGGTGAATGAGGAAATCATTGGAAAAGTATTATCTCCAATTCGAGACCAGGTGATCATTGCCACAAAAGTTGGAAATCGTTGGAATGATCAAAAGGATGGTTGGTATTGGGATCCTTCAAAAGCCTATATTAAAAATGCCGTTAAGAATAGTTTAAAACGCCTGCAAACAGATTATATTGATTTATACCAATTGCATGGCGGCACAATCGATGATCCGTCGGAGGAAACGATTGAAGCTTTTGAAGAATTACAGCAAGAAGGACTAATTCGTTACTATGGCATTTCCTCCATTAGGCCAAATGTCATTAAATTATTTGCCGAGAAATCTTCTATTGTAAGCAATATGATGCAATATAGTCTTTTGGATCGACGTCCCGAAGAATTATTTCCTTTCTTGGAAGAAGAAAAAATTAGTGTTGTGACAAGAGGATCTGTTGCAAAAGGCTTGCTTAGCGATAAAGTGCTAGAAAGGCTGGATTCGGAAGAATTAGAAGGATATTTAAATTATACAGCTGCGGAAGTAAGGGAACTAATCAAAAGTATCCAAGCTAAATTATTCTCAACAGGCCGAACGATGAATGAAATTGCCCTTCAATATAATCTTGCTCATGAAGCGGTAGCAGCTGTTGTAACAGGGGCAAGCTCAGTAGAGCAAGTGAAAGATAATGCCCGTGCCGTGAAAGCCACCCCTCTACATAAAGAGGAAATAGAATATTTAAAATGGATTACAAAAGAAACTCGATATGATCATCATCGCTAGGTTAAACGAACGTTTTGTCGGCAATCCTTAACAATGCATAACAGATCCATATATCCAAGAAGTAACCTGAACCTTATCGATCTAGTGGGTTCAGGTTATTCCATATTATTAATCCTTCAGTAAAATTCCAGCAAAATCCCCTAGCATTCAAGCTTTTTATTCATCATCGATCCTTATAAAATTAGGCCAACCTGCCTTTATTTACACACCTCTCCATTAAGCGACATAACTCCCTCTCACAACCTATTTCATAAAGATTTATCGACATCGACATTTTTTTCAGGTTTGTGACTTTAGTAACGTCTATACTATTTCCTAGAATGTAGTCCTATTATAGATAGAAAAAGGCAAATCTGACGAAAGTTAGAGACGCAAAACCTCAGACCTAAGGTTATTTAGAAAAGCGCAAGCGCCTTGATTTAAGGTAGAACAGATAAAGACGCGCCATCATGGCGCAACACTGTTCTGACCCGCATCCTGCGGGCCCCCGACAAGCAAATGTTCTGAGACAAGAAAAGTCCGGTTTTGACTTTTCTTGGCTCAGGTTATTTGACCTCGAGGGGCTAGGAGCTGGAGCTAGACATCGACCGCGACATTAAGCAACTTTTCTACAAGCTAGGATTTTATAGTGTCCTATGCATGAAAAATAACTATGGTAGCTGGGTTACCTGATCATTGTTGGGTAATTAGGGGGTATAAACGTGGATAAATTAACAAATGAAGCATTGGATCATGAATGGAGAGATTTAATTTTGAAAGCATTAGAAGCAGGAATGTCCGCAGATTCAATCCGGGATTTTTTCCGTAATTATATAAGTCCAGAAACACAAGTATCTGTTGAGCGAAAAACAAATGTCAAAGATTCCACCAATATAAAGTAAATTCTTATTTGCAGATGTAAAAAAATGTCAAAAAAATTTGTTCTAAATACGAAACAAGCCTTCGTTATATGATATAATATGGAATGTAAGGAAGGTGAAGACATCCGTGATTGGCGAACGAATACGTGAATATCGAAAACAAAACAATATGTCTTTATCGGAGTTGGCTGAAAAAGCCGGGATTGCAAAATCATATTTGAGCTCGATTGAGCGAAACATTCAATCAAATCCCTCCATTCAATTCTTGGAAAAGATTTCCTCTGTCTTGAATGTTTCCGTACAATCATTATTGCACGAAAATGCTGAACAACCATCCGATGGTCATTTGGATGAAGATTGGGAAGCGCTTGTTCGAGAAGCGATGGCTTCCGGTGTTTCAAAACAAGAATTTCGTGAATTCCTTGAATTTAATAAGTGGAAAATGGAGCATAAGTAAAAACGTACAGAGGCAAATGGTCTCTGTACGTTTTGCATTGTGGTATCTTTATGTTCCTATTTCTGTAACACTTACATTCCCTATTTTATCCTGGATCAATTGGCAGTAAGACTTACTGATTGAAATTTTATGTCATTTTTTTATTTTAGAATGGAGTGCTTTTAAAAGTTCTGTTTTTTCCTTATAATAGAATGAAGCAGCTGAAACTTTTTAACGTCAAAAACGTATGTACACATAGGGAAAAGAATGAGACAGGAGTCGATGTAGCCTTGAAACCTATTCTTTTATTTTTATTAGGGATGTTCTCCGCTGCCGAAACATTCATGTTATGGATTATATTGTTTTTAGGTTTTGACTTGCCTTACTGGAGTGCTTCTTTAAGCTCACTTCTCGCTGGTGGTCTCACCTTTTTCGGTGTGAAATTGTTTTTCGAGCATAAATTTTTGAAAAAAAATAAATTGACTAGAAAAGAATATGCCTACATTCAAAAAAATATGCAAGATGCGAAATCAAAAATGGCTAGGCTTCAAAAGGCTTTTTTATCCGTACGTTCAATGGGTGCCTTTAAGCAATTATACGAACTCAATAAATTAACAAAGCGCATGTATCAAATCGTTCATAAAGAGCCGCGGCGTTTTTATCAATCTGAGCGCTTCTTTTTCTATCATTTAGATTCAATTGTCGAGCTTTCTGAGCGATACGCGATGTTAGCCTCACAGCCAGTTAAAAATGAACAGATGTATATCTCACTTAAAGAAACACAAAGTACACTCGATGATTTAAGTAAATCCGTTAAAAAAGATATTTATCATGTGCTATCTCGAGATGTGGAAGATCTAAATTTTGAACTAGATGTCGCGAAGCATTCCCTAAAAAAACTTGAATATAATCCCACGGACACCGATGAAAGGAGTACCAAACAATGAGTGAACAAAATAAAGAAGCTGAATTAAAATTTGACAGTTTAGATGATCTTTTAGCAAACCCTTTTGGAGAAGAAGAATTAGTCAAACCCGAACAGAGTCCACAACTTCAAGAAGCGAAACCCGTTAGACTTGTAGATAGTCTCCCAGAGGAAAATAAAAAGCGTGCTCTCGAGCTCGCCAATCAAATCGATCCAACCAATCATCAAGCTGTTATTGCCTACGGCACCAATGCACAATCACAATTACTAAATTTCTCAAGTTCGATGCTTGAACATGTTCAAAACAAGGACATTGGACCAATAGGAGATATTTTGAGTGAACTAATGGGAAAACTAAAGGATGTTAATCCAGATGAACTTACTCCCGAAAAGAAAAATTTCTTCTCAAAAATGTTTGGAAAAGTGTCAAACTCGATTCAGGAAGTAATGTCTAAATATCAGAAAACAGGTGCACAGATTGATCGAATTACAGTAAAGCTTAATCAGTCCAAAGAAATTTTACTTACAGATGTGAAAACGTTAGAACAATTATACGAAAAAAATAAGGATTATTTTCGTGCTCTAAATATTTATATCGCGGCAGGAGAATTAAAAATCGAGGAATTACGAACCAAAACCATTCCTGAACTGAAGAAAAAGGCGGAAACAACGAATGATCAAATGATGTATCAAGAAGTGAATGATATGGTACAATTCACCGATCGACTTGAGAAACGATTGTATGATCTAAAACTAAGTAGACAAATTACGATCCAAAGCGCTCCACAAATTCGCATGATCCAAAATACGAATCAAGCCTTGGCGGAAAAAATTCAGACATCCATTATGACGGCGATCCCTCTTTGGAAAAATCAAATCGCCATCGCCTTAACCTTGATTCGCCAGCGTCAGGCCGTGGAAGCACAAAAACAAGTCTCGCAGACAACCAATGATTTGCTATTAAAAAATGCGGAAATGTTGAAATCCAATACGATTGAAACGGCTCGTGAGAATGAACGAGGCCTTGTTGATATCGAAACATTGAAAAAGACGCAATCTAATTTAATTTCTACCTTAGAAGAAACCATTAAAATTCAGCAAGAAGGACGAACAAAACGTGCCCAAGCTGAACAGGAACTTATATCTATGGAAAATGATTTAAAGGAAAAGCTTTTGAAACTGACGTAAGTTAGATCTTCATCATCAAGTTAGGATTATTTTTTGATAGATCCTTTATATACTTGAAGTACAGCTATAATCAAAACCGGACATCATAAATGGTGTCCGGTTTTACCTATTTATATGGTTATTTTATTTGGCAGCTCATCCGCCCATTTAATATTTCGCTCGGACTGCTAAGTTGAAAGGTTTGCTTCTTCGGTAAAAAGCCAATTTTCATTTCGTCATCGAAAAAAACTATTTTTGCTTTTTCTATATAGACATCCATTGCATTGGTCGCGATCCTCATATACTCCTCTTCATTTAAGTTTTTTTGATTAATTAACTCCAAAGTCGGTATACCACTAACCGCACAACCACAGCCCTCTGTTTCGTATTTTAATGTTACAATGGAATGATCCGTATTCATTTTTTGCTCTATTTGTTTCGCTGCTTCCGGTGTAATAGATAACTTCATAAACTCCCCTCACCTTTCGTACTACTTTCCTTTTATTTTAACATGAACTTTATATTCTCACAGAAATTTAGTTTACATTTCTCTGCCACATTTTCAAGATTTTCATTCCCATGATTCGTCTTCCCTTCATGATTGATAACGTTTCTTTAACAATACTTGCACTTTTTTCCATTTACTCCTACTATGATAGTGAAGATGAAGGGGGGAAATAAGATGAGCAATGAAAAAGTACAAATTAAAGTGAATGACAATGGCTCGTACCGCGTGATGGGGGATGTAGAACTAATTGACGCAGATGGAAATGTCTTTGAAACGAAAAAAGTATTTTCCCTATGTCGCTGTGGGCTATCTAGTCGCAAACCATTTTGTGATGGTACCCATAAAGGCCAATTTGATTCCTGTGTTCGGGCTGAAAAAGTATTAAAAGATGAATAATAGTGTGACACTGGGGTCTTCCATAACTATGTTGTTCTAGAAGGCCCCCTTCTCTTTCGCGAACAACTTCCTTTTTTTTACAGTATTAAAAGAACATACTTTCGTATATAATAAACACGAAAACATGTTCTTTATTTTATAACATGAAGATAGTTCACTGTTTTGGGAAGGGGAAGAGATATGAAGAAAAAAGTAATTTTTCTCGTTGACATGCAATCCTTTTATGCATCAATAGAAAAAGCGGCTCATCCCGAACTTGCTCACCAACCTGTTATTATTTCTGGAGATCCCGAACGGCGTAGTGGTGTGGTTCTTGCCGCTTGTCCACTAGCAAAGACGCATGGTGTACAAAATGCATCTCGATTATGGGAAGCCCAGAAACAATGCCCACAGGCGGTCGTTCTCCGACCGCGCATGCAACTTTATGTTGATTTCTCGGTCCAGATTACGAATATTTTAAATCAGTTTACAGACCTGGTAGAAGTTTACTCGATCGACGAGCAATTCCTGGATGTCACAGCTAGCCAACGTTTATTTGGAGACCCGTTGACAATCGCTAAAAAAATTCAATCCACTATTATGAATGATATGGGAATAAGAGCACGTGTCGGAATCGGTCCCAACAAAATATTAGCTAAAATGGCTTGTGATCAATTCGCAAAGAAAAACGAAAATGGGATATTTCAACTGGACCTTGACAATATAGAAGGGAATATGTGGAAGCTCCCCATTGAAAAATTGTTTGGGGTCGGCAGTAAGATGGAACACCATTTAAAACGGATGGGTATTCGCACGATCGGTCATTTGGCCAACTTTCCTTTACATATTTTAAAGAAAAGATGGGGGATTAATGGAGAGGTGCTTTGGCAAACAGCCAATGGAATCGATTATTCCCCTGTCACCGTCAAAACCCATGACCAACGAAAGGCGATTGGCCATCATATGACATTACCAAGGGATTATGATCGCCTACAAGATATCAAAGTAGTCCTGCTTGAACTAAGTGAAGAAGTTGCCCGGCGTGCCCGTTTTAAAAATTATATGGGAAGCACTGTATCACTGGGTGTTCGTGGGGCAAGCTTTGAAACTCCTACGGGGTTTCATCGGCAGCTGAAATTAACTTCCCCTACTCATTTCGATATCGATATCTTTCATGCCGCTTGTCAACTTTTTCAGAAATATTGGGATGGCTTGCCGGTGCGTAGTATTGGCATAACCCTTTCCCAATTACAAACTGTTCATCATTATCAATTAAATCTATTTGACTCTGAGCTAAAAAAGGAAAAAATCAATCAAGCTCTAGATTTTATTTATATAAAATATGGACCAACCGCTTTAATTCGTGCTTCCTCTTTAAGTGAAGCCGGGCAGGCCTTTGATAGGGCCGGAAAAATAGGTGGCCATTACAAGTGAGCTGTTTCTAAAGGATGAACAAAGGATAAACGGCTAAAAGGACAACGTCCGCATATCTTCGCAGTTTTGACCAACATCCTATTGGCCTCCGTCCTGGCGGCAGGCTCAAAACGCAACGTCCTGTTGCTTCGCCTGCACTAGTATGTCCCTGTACGTCGTAACACCGTTCTGATCCACATCTTGTGGGCCTATTTTTTATGAAAAGCTTTTTTTCCTACCTTTTCAACCACTCTCGGCATCAGCGTATGAAGAATGGCCGCCAAATTCATCCACCATGGCAAATTAATTTCTCTTTTCGGTGTAAGCATCGCCTTAATTATTTGCTCTGCCACATAGTGAGGCTCTAATACGACCTTCCCTAATTGATCCAGATACTCCCCACCCGGGTCTGTATGTTCAAAAAAGTTTGTACGAATGGGGCCTGGATTCACAGCAGTCACAAAAATACGAGCGGCCGCCAATTCCATTCGCAAACTATCCGTGTAACCAAGTACCGCATGCTTTGTAGCTGCATAGGCGCTTGATTTAGGGGTGGCCAATTTTCCTGCCTGTGAGGCAATATTGATAATATGGGCACACTTACTAGATCGCATCAACGGAATTGCTTCTTTTGTGCAGGCGATCAGCCCTAAAACGTTCACAGCAAACATTTTTTCTACTTCTTCTATATTCGTCGTCTCAGCCTCTGCAAAAATCCCATAGCCTGCATTATTAACTAATATATCAATCTTTCCAGCTTGCTTAAGAATAAGGTGGAACACACGCTGTATTTCGTCCCTATCTGTTACATCTAATTTGATTGCCGTACACTGTACCTGATAGGTTTCTCGGAGCTGATGGGCAAGCTTTACTAGCTGCTTTTCTCGACGTGCGAGTAAGAAAAGATCTGCTCCATTTTGAGCACACTGCTCCGCAAGTGCTCTCCCTAAACCTCCTGAAGCTCCAGTAATCACAATTGTTTTTCCTTGTATTCGGTTATTTTTCTTCATGAATATCTCTCCATTATCCATTCCTCGTAAAGTTTATCATCTATTCAATAGTATAGATGAAATCTCACTAATCGAATAGGTTTTAAGTTTTTTCATTACTTTCTCTTGACAAGCGCAAAGATGATTTGCATAATCAAAGATAACTTCAAGTCAAAAGAGCTCTTTCATCCTAACTTGGATGGAAGTTTTTTATTTTCAAAAGAAAAGAGTGAATAAAATGAAAATAGTCTTTATTGGGGCAGGATCCATGTCTGAAGCTATTTTAAAAGGAATCCTAGACAAGGAAGTTTGTTCTCCCCATAATCTCTGGGTGACAAATCATCATTCCAAAGCAAGATTAGAAAGTTTGCAGAATCAATATGGTGTACAAACAACTTACGATGTTCAGGCACTACTACAAAGCGCAGATATGGTAATTTTAGCTGTAAAGCCGAAGAATGCAGAAGAGGTTTTACAGCAACTGTCCCCCTATCTCGGAAGACAAACTTTCATTGTTTCGGTGATGGCAGGAATAGCGCTTGAAACCATTTCTACGAATCTTAAAAGTGACTATGCAGTCGCGCGCGTCATGCCTAATACTTCAGCTAGTGTCGGGAAATCAGCAACAGCCATCACCTTTAATTCATTTGTTTCCCAAGACCAACAACAATTAGCTCAAACCATTTTTACGGCGATTGGACAAACTTTTATTGTGGAAGAAAATCAGCTTGATGCTATTACAGCTCTTTCTGGAAGTGGTCCCGCCTACTTTTATTATATTGTCGAGGCGATGGAAAAAACAGCCGAGCAAATGGGGATTGAAAAAAGTATGGCTCGGCAACTCGTTATTCAAACGATGGCTGGTGCCGTTCACATGTTGCAAGATACAGGCAAAGAAGCAACGGAATTACGAGAAAACGTCACGAGCCCTGGAGGAACAACAGAAGCTGGACTTCACATTCTCCAAAAACATAAGGTTGCACAATCTTTTACCGATTGTATTTTAGCAGCTGAAAAGCAATCTAAGAAATTAGCCGCTGCATTTTGCCCATCAGTTAAGTAACTTTCTGATTGTTCATGAGCTTACCACTACCCCTTCTTTTCAACCATTGCTATAATGGTACACAGTCATATTTTAAAGGAGTAAAGGGAGTGTCTACATTGTCAATAAAACTATTTGAATCTTATCAGATGAAAAATGTGACATTTAAAAATAGAATTGTGATGTCCCCGATGTGCATGTATTCCTGTGAACAGGAAGATGGGATGGTGAACGATTGGCACGACACGCATTATACAAGTCGGGCTGTCGGGCAGGTAGGTTTAATCATGATAGAAGCAACAGCTGTTGCTCCCGAGGGGAGAATTAGTCCTCAAGATTTGGGAATCTGGAGCGATGAACATATTACAGGCTTGAAAAACTTAACATCACGGATAAAGAAACATGGAACAACCACTGGTATACAACTTGCTCACGCCGGAAGAAAAGCTGTCTTGGAGGGAGAGATTCTAGCTCCAAGTGCGCTTCCGTTCGATGACAATATGAAAACACCTAAAGAAATGACGAAAGCGGAAATCGAGAAAACCATTCAGGCTTTCGCACATGCGGCAGAACGGGCAAAAAAAGCCGATTTTGATGTGATTGAGCTTCATGCTGCTCATGGATATTTAATCAATGAATTCCTTTCTCCACTTACGAATAAGCGCACAGATGATTATGGCGGCACGCAAGAAAATCGTTATCGATTTTTACGTGAAACGATTGATGCCGTTCAACAAGTTTGGGATGGGCCACTATTCGTGCGGATATCTGCAAATGAATATCAAAATGGGGGACTTCAGGCGGAGGATTATATCCAAATTGGACAATGGATGAAAGAGCAAGGTGTAGACCTGATTGATGTAAGCTCAGGTGGAGTTGTTCCTGTTTCTCCCAATGCCTATCCTGGTTATCAAGTTCCGTTTGCCGAAAAAATCCGCCATGCTGTTAAAATCCCAACTGGCGCTGTTGGATTAATTACAAGCGGGATCCAAGCAGAAGAAATTTTACAAAATAACCGGGCAGATCTAGTCTTTATCGGACGAGCTTTGTTACGAAACCCTTACTGGGCGAAAGAAGCGGCAGGGGAACTAAAATACGCTCTTCAAGCTCCAGAGCAATATCGGAGAGGCTGGAGTTAATAATAAAAGCGTAAGTACCCTTTTAGCGGTGGACAAACTTAAGGTAATAAGGTTGAACGGCTAAAGACGCGCCGTCCTAGCGGCAGGCTCAAAACGCAACGTCCTGTTGCTTCGCCTGCACTAGTACGTCCCTGTACGTCGCAACGCCATTGTGATCAACATCCTGTTGGCCTTAACAATTGCCCTTTTACAATTTATGTGGGGCAATCGTCATTTGTGAAAAGTCGTTGGATAATCGCGTGTGCGGGAAAATGGTTCTTGCTTCTTTCACGAGCTGATTCCAATCTGCTTTTAAATATCGGGAACTTATATGATTCAGGATCAACTCTTGAACACTTGCTTGTTTGGCTAAATTGGCTGCCTGTGTAGTAGTAGAATGAAAATACTCAGCCGCCATTTCTTCATTACCAGCAGCAAAGGTGGCTTCATGGACGAGCACATCGGCTCTTCGTGCCAAATGAAGGGCGTTTTCACATGGCCGTGTGTCTCCAAGAATCGTGATAATCCGCCCTTTTATATCGGGTCCTAAAAAGTCTAATCCCGACACCGTTTCACCATGATCAAGTACGACGGTTTCCCCCATTTTCAATTTTTTGTAAATGGGTCCCGGGGGAATCCCCTTGGCCTTAAGTCGGTCGGAATCAAGAGTTCCAGGTCGATCACGTTCTGTAATTCTAAAACCGAAACTTGGAATACCATGATCTAAAAGAGCTGTTTCGACGAGAAATTGCTCATCTTCAAATATACGCCCTTCTTCTATTTCAACAATAGATAAAGGATAGCGTAGTCGCGTTTGACTAACACTAAGGGAGATCTCAATGAAATCACGAATCCCTTTTGGGCCATAGACGGTTAACTCAGTCGTTCCGCCTTGAAAGGAACGACTACCTAGTAGCCCAGGCAGGCCATATATATGATCTCCATGCAAATGTGAGATGAAAATCTTTTCAATCTTTCCTGGTTTTAAAGAGGTATGTAAAATTTGGTGTTGGGTTGCTTCTCCACAATCGAAAAGCCATACAGCATTTCGCTCCTGGAGCAACATCAATGCAAGTGATGAGACATTGCGTTGTTTAGCGGGAACCCCAGCTCCCGTACCTAAAAATAAAAGTTCCATTCCGAACCTCCAAATGATCGTTTTCATATATTTTACCATTATGAGCTGGGGCGAGGGAAATTTGCAAATTTTTGATCCAATAGTCGAGTTTTTTCAGTAAAATTGATAAAATAAAATATATAGGTACCTATAAAAAAGTGAGGTTGACGAAATGATTCAATCAGAAACACCTGCGTCTTTGATTACAATATTCGGAGCAACAGGCGATTTAGCGAAGAGAAAACTCTATCCTTCTCTTTATCACCTTTTTACAAAAGGACAACTAGCTGAACATTTTGCTGTAATTGGTGTCGGAAGACGACCTTGGAACAATGATACATTACGAGCTCATGTAAAAGACTCGGTACTTTCTTCTATTCCAGAAGCCAAAAATGTCGAAGAATTTATTTCTCGTTTTTATTATCAGGCAAATGATGTATCGGACTCTTCATCATACATACAATTGAAAGAGTTAGCGAAAGATTTGGACGAAAAATATTCCTTACAAGGAAACCGGATTTTCTACCTAGCCATGGCGCCCGAATTTTTTGGAACGATTGCCGAACATCTAAAACAAGATGGCTTAACAGATACAACTGGCTTCCACAGACTTGTCATTGAAAAGCCTTTTGGACATGATTTGGAATCGGCCAAAGAATTAAATAAGCGAATTCGTAATGTGTTTGATGAAAATGACATTTACCGTATTGATCATTATCTTGGAAAAGAAATGGTGCAAAATATTGAAGTCATTCGCTTTGCCAATGCCATATTCGAACCTCTCTGGAATAATCGCTTTATTTCTAATATCCAAGTGACTTCAAGCGAAGTCTTAGGTGTCGAGGAACGTGGTGGGTATTACGAAAATAGTGGTGCCCTGCGGGATATGGTGCAAAATCATATGCTACAAATGGTGGCCTTATTAGCCATGGAGCCCCCTATTCGCTTGACACCTCAAGAAATTCGTAGTGAAAAAGTCAAGGTTCTAAGAGCTTTAAAGCCAATGAAAGATGAAGAGGTTGAAAACTATTTTGTTCGAGGTCAATATGGCCCAAGTAACAATCCAGAGAAACCCGCCCTTGGTTACCGTGAAGAAACAAATGTCCAACCCGAATCTAATACAGCTACTTTTGTTGCTGGGAAACTCATGATCGATAATTTCCGCTGGGCAGGTGTTCCTTTTTACATTCGAACAGGCAAACGAATGTCAACAAAATCGACAAAAATCATTATTCAATTTAAAGATGTGCCAATGAATTTATACTATAATTCTGATGAAAAATTGGCTCCTAATCTGCTTGTCATTCATATTCAACCCGAAGAGGGAATCACCTTGCATTTAAATGCAAAGAACACGGGACATTCTATGGAGACGAAACCTGTTAAATTAAATTTCTCTACAAATGATATTGCTGGTTATAATACGCCGGAGGCATATGAAAAACTTCTTCATGATTGCTTACGTGGAGATGCAACCAACTTTACACACTGGGATGAAGTTGCTCTTTCTTGGAACTTCGTTGATAAAATTAGTCGTGTATGGGAAGAAAACAAGGCAGAATTCCCGAATTACCCTGCCGGTACAATGGGACCAGTGGAAGCTGACCAATTATTAGAGAAAGACGGATTCCATTGGTGGTCTGTCACAAACGATGAAAACTGATTGTTAATGTTGGAGGGGCCGCGGATCTATGCCCCTCCTCTTTCTCATTAACAGTCAAACATCATTATGAATATAGTATCGCGGAGGTGTTTGCCGTGGATCGAGCAAATATAGATGATTATCTTGAAAAGGGTATGTATGGAGAAAAGCAAATAAAACCTGAAGAACGCAAAAAATACCTTGGGACCTTGCGGGAAAGAATTGTCGTAGCCCTAACGAAAGGTCAGGTCATGGAACAAGGTACCTATCCGGAAGTAGTCCAATTAATGAAGGAAAATCCGCAAGCAACTTTATTACTTAATGGTGATCTAGATTATAGTTATTTATCCGATTATATCGTCATAGCAAGAAAAAACCAGATTGCCTTTTCCATTATTAATAATCATACATCTGTCACCAATATTGGATTAGTGCTAACTTATAACCATGCGATCGATAAAGAAGAAATCTTTGTTTCCAAAAAAAAGGAGCAGCTGATGCAGCCGCCCGCGAAAGAAAAAAAGGGGATTTTTTCTGGATTAAAAGATTTATTAAAGAAATCATGATAAGTATTTAATCAAGATCCTTCCCTTTCTTAAAGATAGTACGGCCATATTTATCTCGAAGTTGGTTGACCACTTGATGAAGCGGCTCTAATTTTGCCGCTTTCTCAAATGTAAAAAGATTAAGCTGTTCATAAGCTTGGTCTTCGTCGATAAGATCCATTCCTGTAATACCTAAAAGACGAACCGGGTCCCCATTCCAATGCTCAATAAATAAACTTTTAGCCTCTAAAAAGATCTCTTCAGACTGAAGCAAAGGATTGCTTAATTTTCTTCCCCTTGTAATTGTCTTTCTATCTTTATAGCGAATGGTAATCACCACATTCATGGTTAAATACCCTTTTTTCTTCATTCTCTCTGAAACACTTTTGGCTAATTTCTCAAGAACAGAAAGTAACTCAGCTTGGATGGCTAAGTCTCTTGGTAAGGTCACAGAATTCCCGACACTTTTATTTTCCGCTGCGGCTTCTGGATCCACGGGGCGAATGTCTTCCCCATTTGCTCGCTCCTTCAATTTTAACCCTCGAATTCCTAATGAAGCACGAAGCTGCATGTCATTTGCTTTCGCCAAATCACCAATCGTATGAATGTGTATAGCCGCCAATTTTATAGCTGTTTTTTCGCCGACTCCATGCATTTCTACTACAGGCAAGGGCCACAAAATATGAGGAACATCTCGCTTTCGCAAAATCGTGATGCCGAGCGGTTTTTTCATATCCGAAGCCATTTTCGCCAAAAACTTATTAGGAGCAATGCCAATACTACAAGGCAAATCCAATTGATTCAGTAAAAGCTGTTGAATTCGATTGGCAATTTCTAAGGGGCTCCCAAGTTCTTGACATGCCGAAATGTCTATGTAACCCTCGTCTATCGAAACAGGTTCCACTAAATCAGAGAATGTTCGTAACAATTCAAACATTGCCTGGGAAGCCTGACGATAGCGCTCAAAGTTAGGTCTTTTCACGAGTAAATTTGGGCAAAGCTTTTTCGCTTCCCAAAGGGGCATAGGCGTCTTGATCCCAAACTTTCGCGCCTCATAACTGCATGTCACAACAATTCCCTTTCTTTGTTTCTCATCTCCTGCAATGGCCAAAGGTTTCCCCTTCAAGGTTGGATCATAAGCCATTTCTACAGAAGCAAAGAAACTGTTCATATCTACATGTAGAATAACTCGACCTTTTTTAGGATAGAACTGTTGCACGTTAAATCATCCTCAGAAAAAAATAAGGAAAAGCGATTAGGCTTCTTGTTGTAACTCAGCCATATAATTCTTTATTTCCTTTACACCCTCTAAAACATCTAGTAATTCTTCTGGATCGATCATCGTGATCAAGCGATCTTGTAAATTAGCGATAGCAGAAAAATACTTGGTTTTATGATAAGCGACAAGTCCAACTTGCTGTAGTGTCTCAGAAGGAATTTCCAGAATCTCTTTAGCCTCATGAACTACTAAACCATATGAAAATTCCTTTGTATGAATGACAAGTAAACGTGTCTCTATATTCATCGAAGTTGCGCTTTCATATAAAATAGTTGCTAGATCTAAGACAGGAATTAGTTCGCCTCGAGATTTTACAATTCCTCTTACATAAGAAGGTAGATGGGGGATTGGATTGATTTCCTCCATGTTTTCAATCGAAACGATATACTGTACAGGAATGGCATATTCTTCATTCCCAGCATTAAAAACAACGGATGTCACGGACAATTTTCCGCACGCTCCTTTCCAAAAAAGGGTTAAAGAAACAGGGATTTCCCTGGTTCTCTACCGGTATTTTATATGATAAGAAAGAAAATTTGGCTAATGCCGGATCTAGCTCCAGCGCCCAGCGACTAGCAAACTTTCGGTGCCTGCTTGCGTAAGTCAACATCGGTTCGTCCTTCAATGTCTAGCTGCAGGCGGTAGGGGCTCGAGGTCAAATAACCTGGAATCCTGGAAGGATAAGAACGCCCTTCCAGGATTCAAAAACATTTGCTTGTCGCCCCTGAACAACCGCCTTCTGCTTTTCTTATTGGTTGGAAACTTCTTCAATAATAGCGACCGTCATTTCCGCTAATTTACATAGTTCTTCAACCGGCATTTTTTCATTTGTGGTATGAATTTCCTCATACCCGACAGCTAGATTTACTGTGGGGATATTAAAGCCTGCGAAAACATTGGCATCACTACCTCCACCACTTTTTAACAGTTTTGGTTCCCGCCCAATTTTTTCGGCTGCTTTTTTTGCGATCTCAACAACAAGATCACCATCGGAATATTTAAACCCAGGATACATAATGTCAATAACTGTATCGGCAGATCCACCCATTTCTTTAGCTGTTTCTTCAAAAGCCTTCTTCATCGCTTCTACTTGTGCTTCCATTTTTTCAGCGACGAGAGAGCGTGCTTCCGCTAATACAAATACCTCATCTGCTACAATATTGGTTGCCTTCCCACCTTCAAAACGCCCAATATTCGCTGTCGTTTCTTCATCAATTCGGCCAAGCGGCATCTTAGCAACAGCTTTAGCCGCAATTGTAATCGCTGAAACACCTTTTTCAGGTGCTACACCAGCATGTGCAGTTTTACCGTATATATGGGTGGTAATTTTCGCTTGAGTTGGGGCCGCAACAATGATATTTCCTACTTTTTCATCACTATCAAGGGCAAATCCATATTTTGCGTGCAGTAATGTTGGATCCAATGCTTTTGCTCCGACTAAACCCGACTCTTCTCCAACCGTAATCACGAATTGGATATCACCATGCTCGATATTTTCTTCTTGAATCACGCGAATCGCCTCTAATAAGGCAGAAATTCCCGCTTTATCATCCGCTCCTAAAATCGTTGTTCCATCCGTTACAATGTAACCATCCTTGATTGTTGGTTTAATCCCATTTCCCGGAACCACTGTATCCATATGACAGGTGAAATAAATCGGATCTACACCTTGTTTATTGCCCTTTAAAGTGCAAATTAAGTTGCCAGCGCCATGTCCTGTTTGTTCCTTTGTGTCATCTTCATAGACTTCAAGACCAAGGGATGAGAATTTTTCCTTTAATGCTTTTGCAATATTGGCTTCTTGAGTCGTTTCAGAATCAATTTGTACTAACTCTAAAAATTCATTTACGATTCGCTCTTGATTAATCATATACGTAAAACCTCCAGAAATTGTCATTCATAAATATTATTTATCTTACAATTTTAACACGATTTAAGTAGAAAACAACGATTTGAAAACTTACCCGGGATCTTACTTGATTCGGGATAAAAATAATCGATCTTTTTTATCTTTATTTTTTGGGGAAAGATAGGAACAATTTAAAGAATAGGCTTGTATCCTTTTCCTTTTCCATCTAAAATGGATATAAAGGATATCATGATGAGGTGCTTCAAAATGTCTAATAAAAAAATGCAAAAAATCGTCATTTATCTTATGATCTTTTCCATGATTGCAACCACGATTATAACAGGGCTATCTTTTTTGTAGGAAATGGAAAGGTGAGGGGCATTGTCTCTCACCTTTTATAATACTCCTTGTGAATAAGCAAGTTCTTCAAAAGATAACGGAGAACTGGTGATTAATATTTTTGTATTTATTGGAATTTGGTCATATAAAAGTTCCAAAGGTTCTTTACCTAAGCGAATACATCCCTGTGAGATAAACTTTCCAATTGAATCAGGCTGATTCGTACCATGCAAACCATACGTACGGCCATCTGTCCCCTTCGCGTCAAAGCCAATCCATCTTGAACCAAGTGGATTATTTGCGGCTCCTCCGGGAATATTTAATTTTCGATAATAGGGATTCTTGGCTTTTACTGTAATTGGGGTAGCGTCAGGAAAGTGCGGATTTACAACGTTAAGGAAATCAAAATATAAAAAGTCTAATTTCTCGGTGTTATAAGTGAAAAATTAGGCTTTAGTTACTTCATTAAAGCGCCTGATTGTTGAAGACTAAAGTTTATATTCACCAAGAAAATTGATGTGCTCTTATCCTAACAAATTTTATTTAGGACTTATATGTATGCCTTCACTCTCTCGCCAATCTGCGTAAAGTATACGCTTTACATTATCATATCCATTGGTAGTTAATTGGTTATCTAACCACTGTTGATCAAATCCGAGTTCATGTAAATTATCCCATAAAATTTCCCCATCTATAATTAACGATGTTGGGAGGTCTACTGGGCTTTCTGGAAGATTGAGATCTTGCTTGTCTGGTTTTTGATACTTGGATTTTAATAATAAACTTATTTGCCCATTAGCTTCCAATATACCGTATTTGACTTCGCGAACTGAAAAGACATTATTTTGACGGAGTATACTCAATACTTGATTTACATCCAATTTGTTCTTTGTAAGTAACTTTCTGTCCATAACACCATCTCGAATGATGATGTTAGGATTGCCTAATAAGAGAGAACGTGTCGATTTATTTTTTAGAGTCATAAACTCTATTCCCAACATAAGAAACGTCCACAATCCGATGGCATATAAAAAATGAAAAATCCCTACCTTATCTTCATAAATGTTATTTCCTAAAAAATCTCCAAGTACTAACACAAAAACTAAGTGAAACGGGGTTAACTGATAGATGGATGTTCTGCCTGTTATGATAATGATAAAAAATAAAGTTGCAAAACCAACGATGACTTTGATCGTCAGTAAACCAATATTGACTTCTTCCAAAGTTTTTTCCTCCAATTTAAATTTTACTTAGTTGTAAGATCTTGAGGTTTAG
>NZ_VTQV01000028.1:55321-58942 GCF_008764245.1 Bacillus subtilis | reverse complement strand
GGTGGAAAACTCTGAACCCCGAGGACAAAGAGGACAATATCTAATTCCTGTTTTCTACTCTACTTTGGCCGTTTTCTCTTTATATATAAAGTAATCAAAATCAGCATGTCTATTTTGACCTGATGTATCTTGGCAGCGCATTCCGACAAATGCTCCTGTAAAGAATCCTCCACCTTGGATATAATCGTCTGATAGTTTATAGGACTGAAATGTGACTGGAACGGTATTCCAATTATCCCCATCAAAGGAATAAGCATATTGATAGTTGATGGTCTTTACATCTACTCGTAGGTATATGTATTCCACATCTTCAGGTATTTTAATTTCATCACCTTTAAGAGGTTGATCAAATGTAAAGTTATCACAGGTCATTAATTCGAGAATCCTTCCTTTTTCCTCATTCCAAGAAATTTGGAAAGAAGTCCAGTTTTGAGTATTATAATAATTTACTAGACCTGCTGACTGTTGGAAAGTAACGGGCCGGAAAGCAACTTTCGTCTCCGCTGTAAAATTAAAATGTTGCCAGCGTCTTGCTACAAAAGCTTGCGTGAATTTTGATGTTAATGACTCTCTTCCATATAATCGCAAATGTCCTGGATTGTCGGTTAATGAGACAATATCTTTTCCTAATGGAATACGCAATGTCTGGAAATGTAGATTCAATGTATCTGAATTAAAATCGTCTTTTTCCTCATAATCTTTTTCAAATTTAACCTCATCAATACTTGGACCTTCAATTTCAAGAGATGGTTGATTTCCACCAACGACATAAGGCCAGTCGTTTTTCCATTCCAATCTTTGAATAGCTGTTTCTCTTCCGAGCGGACAAAATCCGCGTGGATCTAATAAAGGCTGATCTTCTCTCGGTAATGGACGTCCTGTTAAATGCACTAAGAACCACTCATCAGTATGGGTCTTCACGATGGAGGCATGTCCAGCCTTTTGTAATGGGTTTCTAGGACTTGAAAAGGATGAAATTAAAGGGTTTTCAGGATGAACTTCATAAGGTCCTCTTAAATCCTTTGAACGGGCAATGGTTGCCTGATGCTCATATTTCGTTCCACCTTCTGCAGTTAAAAGATAATAATATCCATTTATTTTATAAAGATGTGGAGCTTCTGTCAGTTTTACATCTGTTCCCTTAAAGATCACTTCTGCCTTCCCAACTAGTTTTTCTTCTTTAGCACTGAATTCTTGAAGAACAATACCATAAAAATTATGGTGTCCAACGCGGTGATCCCAAAGCATATTGACCAAATATTTTTTTCCATCTTCATCATGAAATAAGGAAGGGTCAAACCCGGAACTATTTAAATAAATAGGCTCGGACCATTCTCCGTCAATAGTGTCACAGGTCACAAGATAATTATGGGAATCTTTCCATTGTCCTTCTGTAACCTTTACATCTGTATAAATGAGCCAAAATTTGTTATCACTATACGATAATTGGGGTGCCCAAATCCCCCCGGAATCTGGATTTCCCATCATATTTAATTGATTCAGTCGGTTTAAAGGTCTTGATGCTAAACGCCAGTTTTTCAAATCTTTTGAATGGTAGATTCCAACACCAGGAAACCATTCAAAAGTTGACACAGCTATATAATAATCTTCTCCTACTCGACAAATACTTGGATCTGGATTAAATCCAGTTAGAATTGGGTTACGAATAATCGCCATTCTTTCCACCTCTTATTTTATATTTTCATCTGCTATATTACCATACTAGATGGTGAAAAGCGCTTTCAAATATGATAATATAGTTTCATACTCTTTAGTAGTTTTATAGATAAACTATACTACAAATAAGAATACCATTCAATGCTAAATAAGAGAACAAATAGGTAAAGCAAAAAGATAGAAATACCCGTATATTATTGGCGGAATTATCTCGTGTTTTGTATTTAGGTATAGTGGGAAACCTAAGGAAGGGATTCACTACATAGGCGTTATGAAACAAAGTTGAAATAATATTTAAATTAAGTAGTGTCGATGTGAAAACATATGAAATTCATGACTAACTTAAAAGAAGAGGTGCCAAATGAAAAAAGTTACAACGCTTTCCAAAATTGCAGATGCAGGTACTGCCGCAGTGGTTAGGGCAGACTTCAAGGAAGGGGCAACAAAGATTCCTGATAATACACGGCCATACATGCAAGAAGTCTTTAAAGTAAGGGGAACGTGGATATGAAGAAAATCGTTACATTGGGCGAAATTTTATTACGTCTTTCTGCCAAAGTTGGTGTACGCCTTGAGCAATCCGATCATCTTCTTGTAAATTACGGTGGGGCAGAGGCAAATGTCAGTGCTTCCTTAGCTCATTTGGGAATGGATGTCTATTTTGTAAGTAAAGTACCTAATAACGCGGTTGGAAGAGGGGTAGAAAGACATTTAAAAGCAAATGGAGTCCGTACAGATTATTTAATCAAAAATGGGGACCGTTTGGGAACTTATTATATTGAGCCTGGGGTAGGTGGAAGAGGCACGCAGGTTACATATGATCGCAAGCACTCTAGTTTTTCACAGATGAAGTTGGATGAAATCGACTTTGACGCTATTTTTGAAGGGGCTTCACTTTTCCATGTAACAGGCATAACGCCAGCTCTTTCAACTAGTTTAAAGGAAATCACAACCTATTCATTAAGGAAAGCAAAAGAAATGGGAATTTTAACAAGTCTTGATTTTAATTATCGTTCTAAACTTTGGAGTCAGGAAGATGCTGCGGCAACACTAAAACCTCTACTCCCTTATGTGGATGTATGTTCTTGTGGGGAATTGGATGCACTTCATATATTAGGGATTCCTGAGGCAGCTAGAGATATGAATCAATCAGAAAAACTAGATTACTATTACAAAAGTATTCAAGCTCAATATCCAAATATAACCTATTTTTGTTCTACATTTCGGGAAGTCCTATCAGCATCTACGAATACACTGCAGGGGAATTTTTATATGGAAGGTGAGCTCCATCAGTCAAAAATATTCCATATTGATCATATTGTTGATCGCGTGGGTGGTGGAGATGCCTTTGCAGCGGGCATTTTATATGGATTATTAACCGATATGAGCCCGGAACAAGTTGTTTCTTTTGCAACAGCCGCATCCGCCCTAAAACATACCGTTTATGGGGATGTAAATCCATTTTCGAAAGAAGAAATCACGGCATTCGCCGAGCAAAAATCAGGGGAAGTTAATCGATAATAAAGTAATGAAATTAACGAGCAAGGAGGGAAAACCCCATCACTAACAAGTATTGTTCTATCAAATTTCACCTCTGCCCCTCCTTGGAGGTATGTAAAGTGAAGTGGATGTACGAAAAGTCGAGAGATCATAGAAAACGTAGATCCAAAGTGGGGTTGGAAGTGCAAAAAGTCGAGGGATCATAGAAAACGTAGATCCAAAGTGGGGTTGGATGTACGAAAAGTTGAGAGAACATCGAAAACGTAGATTCAAAGTGGAGTTGGATGTACGAAAAGTCGATAGAACATCGAAAACGTAGATCCGAAGTGGGGATGGATGTACGAAAAGTCGAGGGATCATCAAAAACGCAGAGCCAAGGTGGGGTTGGATGTACGAAAAGTTGATAGAACATCGAAAACGTAGATCCAAAGTGGGGTTGGATGT